>NZ_KK073874.1:6575913-6903423 GCF_000585375.1 Cryptosporangium arvum DSM 44712 | reverse complement strand
CCACGTCGTCGCGCTGATCGCGATCCCGATCCTCGCCTGGGCGTACGTCGTTTTCGCCGCCAACCGCCTGTTCAAGGTGAAACTGCCGAGCAAGCGCATCCCGCTGCTCGCGGTCTTCGGCTACCTCCTCTTCTGGGTGGTCTTCGCGGTGTTGCGCAACCTTCCGTGGGCTCCGTTCGACTGGTTCTACGTAAGCTGACCGGCGACCCCCTCCCCGGTTAACAGCAAGGAGCAATCGTGGCCGAGATCGTGCCGCTGTCTGTCCGCGCGATCGCTTGGACGCACTTCGAACCCCCGGCCGACGTCGACTGGTCGACCGATGCCGAGGGCGGCGAGGCGCTCGCCGAGTTCGCCGGCCGTGCGTGCTACCAGTCGTGGAGCAAGCCGAACCCGGCCACCGCCACCAACGCCGGCTACCTGCGCCACATCCTCGACGTCGGCCACCTCTCGGTGCTCGAGCACGGCAGCGTCACGTTCTACCTCACCGGCGTCTCCCGCTCGCTCACCCACGAGCTGATCCGCCACCGGCACTTCAGCTACAGCCAGCTCTCCCAGCGGTACGTGCCCGAGCGCGACGCGGCGATGGTCGAGCCGGAGATCATCGCCGAGGACCCCGAGCTGCACGCGGCGTTCGCCAAGGCCGCCGAGGCCAGCGTCGCCGCCTACACCGAGCTGCTCGAGGGCCTGGAGAAGAAGTTCGCCGAGGAAGGCGCCACCAACCGCACGTTGGCGCGCAAGCAGGCCCGCCAGGCCGCCCGGAGCGTGCTCCCGAACGCCACCGAGACGCGCATCGTCGTCACCGGTAACTACCGTGCGTGGCGGCACTTCGTGGCGATGCGTGCCACCGAGCACGCTGACGTCGAGATCCGTGCGCTGGCCGTGGCGTGCCTGCGTGAACTGCAGCGGATCGCGGCGAACGCGTTCGCCGACTTCACCATCACGGCACTGCCGGACGGCACTGAGGTAGCCACCAGTCCCTTGGTCACCGAGGGCTGAGTCCGCCGACGCGTCATGGCCGCCGGGACGGTAGCGTGAGCAGCATGAGTGCCGATCCACGGCGGCCGTTCGGCCGCGTTCTCACCGCCATGGTCACGCCGTTCGCGGCGGACGGGTCTCTCGACCTCAAGGGCGCGCAGGCCGTGGCCGAGCACCTGGTGGACGTGGCCGGCAACGACGGTCTGATCGTCAACGGCACCACCGGTGAAGCCCCCACGATGACCGACGCCGAGAAGGAGTCGGTGCTGCGTGCGGTCCTCGAGGCCGTCGGCGACCGGGCGACGATCGTGGCCGGTGCGGGGAACAACGACACCCAGCACTCGCTGGAGCTCGTGCGTACCGCGGAGAAGGCCGGCGCGCACGGCGTCCTCATCGTCTCGCCGTACTACAACAAGCCGCCGCAGGCGGGTCTGGCCCGGCACGTCCGCACGCTCGGGGACGCCACCGGTCTGCCGATCATGCTCTACGACATCCCGCACCGGACCGGTGTGGCGTTCGCCACCGAGACGCTCGTCGAGCTCGCGGAGCACCCGCGGGTCGTCGCGGTCAAGGACGCCAAGGGCGACCTGGCCGCCAGCGCCGAGGTGATCGCGAACACCGACCTGGCCTGGTACAGCGGCGACGACATCCTCACGCTGCCGCTGCTGTCGGTGGGCGCGGTCGGCGTCGTCAGCGTCACCGGGCACCTGGTCGCGCCGCGGATCCGCGCGATGATCGACGCGTTCGAGCGCGGCGACGTCGCCGGAGCCACCGCCCTGCACCAAGGCATGTTGCCGATCGACATCGGCGTTTTCCGTACCCAGGCAGCGATTCTCACCAAGGCCGCGTACAACCTGCTGGGCCTGCCCGGCGGGTCGGTGCGGTCCCCGCTGGTCGACGCGACCCCGGAGCAGATCGCCGTGCTCCGGGACGACCTCGCGCGCGGCGGAGTGGACCTAGACAGCAAGGAGCGCGCATGACAAACCCGCCGGGGAGCAAGAAGGGGCAGCCGGTGGCACCGGCGGTACTCGGACCGCCCCCACCGCTTCCGGCCGGGGGCCTGCGTGTGCTGCCGCTCGGTGGTCTGGGCGCGATCGGGCGCAACATGACCGTGTTCGAGTCCGAGGGGCGCCTGCTCGTCGTCGACTGCGGTGTGTTGTTCCCCGAGGCCGACCAGCCGGGCGTCGACCTGATCCTCCCGGACTTCACACCGATCGCCGACCGTCTGGACGACATCGAGGCGATCGTCCTCACCCACGGGCACGAGGACCACATCGGTGGTGTGCCGTACCTGCTGCGGCTCAAGCCCGACATCCCGCTCGTCGGCTCCCGCTTCACGCTCGCGCTGATCGAGGCGAAGCTGCGTGAGCACCGCATCGAGCCCTACAGCCTCACCGTGCGCGAGGGGCAGGCCGAGCAGCTCGGCCCGTTCGGCTGCGAGTTCTTCGCGGTCAACCACTCGATCCCCGACGCGCTGGCGGTGGCGATCCGCACGTCGGCCGGCACCGTGCTGCACACCGGCGACTTCAAGATGGACCAGTTGCCGCTCGACGGCCGGCTCACCGACCTGGGCGGCTTCCACCGCATCGGGCGCGAGGGCGTCGACCTGCTGCTGGCCGACTCGACGAATGCCGAGGTGCCGGGTTTCGTCACCTCCGAGCGGGAGATCGGGCCGGTGCTCGAGGACCTGTTCCGGTCGGCCAAGCGCAAGATCATCGTCGCGAGCTTCGCCTCCCACGTGCACCGCGTCCAGCAGGTGCTCGACGCCGCCCACGTGCACGGCCGGCGGGTCGCGTTCGTCGGGCGCTCGATGGTCCGCAACATGGGGGTCGCCCGCGACCTGAAGTTGCTGAAGATCCCCGAGGGTCTCGTCGTCTCGCTCGACGACGCCGCCAACCTCCCGCCCGAGAAGGTCGTCTTCATGTCGACCGGCTCCCAGGGCGAGCCGATGAGCGCGCTCGGCCGCATGGTCTCGCGCGACCACCGGCACATCACGATCGAGCCGGGCGACACCGTGATCCTGGCGTCGTCGCTGGTGCCGGGGAACGAGAGCGCGGTCTACCGGGTCATCAACGGGCTCGCCCGATGGGGCGCGAACGTGATCCACAAGGAAGTGGCGAAGGTCCACGTGTCCGGCCACGCGCCGGCCGGCGAACTGCTGTACCTGCTCAACGCCGTGAAGCCGCGCAACTACATGCCGGTCCACGGCGAGTGGCGGCACCTGCAGGCCAACGCCCGCCTCGGTGCGCAGACCGGGGTCCCGGCCGACCGCATCGTGCTCGCGTCCGACGGTGACGTGATCGACCTGGTCGGCGGCCGCGCGCGGATCACCGGCCACATCGACACGCACTACGTCTACGTGGACGGTCTGGCCGTCGGTGACGTCGGCGAGACCGCGCTGACCGAGCGGCGCATCCTCGGTGACGAGGGGTTCATCGCGGTCACCGTGGTGGTCGACGAAGCCACCGGCAAGGTCGTCGGTGGCCCGTTCGTCGCCGCCCGCGGCTTCGCCGACGACCCGACGTCGTTCGACCCGGTGCTCCCGCTCATCGAGCAGGCGCTGAACGCCGCCGCGGCCGACGGGGTCATCGAGCCGCGGCAGCTCCAGCAGACCGTGCGGCGCACGGTCGGGCGCTGGGTGTCCGACACCTACCGGCGTCGCCCGATGATCGTCCCGACGGTGCTCGAGGTCTGAATCGCCGACGGGGCAGCGCCGAGGTTCGGCGCTGCCCCGTATCGACCGTTGTCGAGGTCCGGCCGCGTCTAGTAGCGACGGCCTTTCAACCGGCTGGAGAGCTTGCGTAGCTTCTGCTGGTTGGAGGGCTTGGACAGCTCCCGCTGAGCCTGGTTGATCAGTTGCTGGCCCTTGGGCGTGCGTGCGAACGCACGGAGTCGGTTCATGATCGACGCCATCGGTTGCCTCCCTGGTGGCGAATATGCCTCTCCCAGGGAACAACGTCCGAGCAACCTGTAATCGTTCCGACACCCGTCGTCGCGGCGTGTCGCTCCCCGGCGCGCTTGCGTGAGAGACGAGTGTCGGCACGATACGGTCATCACCATGGCTGGTGGTGGTTCACGTGTGTCCGGATCGAGGGGACCCGCGAAAAAGGCTGCCCCGCGCAAGACGGCCGCCCGCAAGGCCACCGCGGCCAAGGCGGCGCCCCGGAAGGCGACGACCGGGAAGCGCCCCGCCGCGCGGGCGAAGGCCGCTCCTTCCCGCGTACCCGGTCCCGGCCAGGTCCTCGTCAACGCGTGGCTGCTGGTCGCGCGGGGCGTCGGCGGGGGAGTGCGTGCGGCAGGGCGGCAGGCGTCGTCGGCCCGTGAGCTCCCTCCGGAGCACCGGCGCGACGGCGCGGGGCTGGCCGTTCTCGCGTTGGCGATCGTGGCGGCCGCCGCGCTCTGGTTCGACGCCGGTGGCCCCACCGGTGAGGGCATCCGCATCGGCGTCCGCTGGCTCGTCGGGTCGGCCGCCGTCGCGCTCCCGATCCTGTTCGGAGCCGCGGCCGTCCGCATGATGCGCACGCCGTCCGACCCGGAGCACCGGGGCCGGATGCTCGTCGGATGGTCGGCGCTGACGATCGGTTTACTCGGCCTGTTCCACCTCGGAGCCGGTGACGCCGCGGACCCCGACACCTGGACGCACGCCGGTGGCGTGATCGGACGGTTCTCGGCCGGTCCGCTCGTCGCGGCGGTCACCGCCTGGGTCGCGATCCCGATCCTGATCCTCGTCGTGATCTTCGGCGTCCTCGTCGTCACCGCGACGCCGATCGCCGCCATCCCGGCTCGTCTCGACCAGCTCTGGGGCCTCACCCAGGGCCGGGTCCCGACGATCCAGCCCGACGTCGAGTACGACGAGGCCGGCCTGGAAGTGGTCGAGGACGCGGTCGCGCCGCCCAAGCCCCGGCGTCGGCGCCGCGTGGCCGAGGAGATCGCGCCGGACAACGGCCCGGTTGGCGATCCGGAGGAGACCGGCGCCATCCGGCGGTCCGGTCCGGACAGTGTGCCCGCCTCCGGTGTGCCCGGCCCCCGCCCGGGCGAGCGGCGTCCCAAGCCGTCGGACATCCCCGCGACGCCGCCCAAGGCCGCGCCCGAGCACTCCCCGGCGCCGACGCGCTCGGAGCAGCTCGCGCTGACCGCGACCGAGGGCGACTACCGGCTGCCACCCCCCGACCTGCTCGCGGCCGGCCCGCCGGCCAAGACACGCAGCCGCGCCAACGACACCGTGATCTCGGCGCTGACCGGCGTGTTCGAACAGTTCGACGTGGACGCGGCCGTCACCGGCTTCACCCGCGGCCCGACGGTGACGCGGTACGAGATCGAGCTCGGCCCCGCGGTGAAGGTCGAGCGCATCACGCAGCTCTCCCGCAACATCGCGTACGCGGTGAAGTCGCCGGACGTGCGGATCATCAGCCCGATCCCGGGGAAGTCCGCGGTCGGTGTGGAGATCCCCAACACCGACCGGGAGACGGTGTCGCTCGGCGACGTCCTGCGCAGCCACGCGGCCACCAGCGACGAGCACCCGATGCTCGTCGGCCTGGGCAAGGACATCGAGGGCGGGTACGTCGTCGCGAACCTCGCGAAGATGCCGCACATCCTGGTCGCCGGCGCGACCGGCGCCGGTAAGTCCAGCTGCATCAACACGCTGCTGGTGTCGATCCTGACCCGGTCGACGCCGGACGAGGTGCGGCTGGTCCTGATCGACCCGAAGCGGGTCGAGCTGACGCTCTACGAGGGCATCCCGCACCTGGTCACGCCGATCATCACGAACGCCAAGAAGGCCGCGGACGCCCTGCAGTGGGTCGTGCGCGAGATGGACATGCGCTACGAGGACCTGGCGGCCTCGGGCGTGCGTCACATCGACGACTTCAACAAGCGGGTGAAGTCGGGCCAGATCACCGCGCCTCCGGGCAGCGAGCGGGTCTACAAGCCCTACCCGTACCTGCTGGTGATCGTCGACGAGCTCGCCGACCTGATGATGGTGGCCCCCCGCGACGTCGAGGACGCGATCGTGCGGATCACCCAGCTCGCGCGGGCGGCCGGCATCCACCTGGTGCTGGCCACCCAGCGGCCGTCGGTGGACGTCGTCACCGGTCTGATCAAGGCCAACGTGCCGTCACGGCTGGCGTTCTCCACCTCGTCGCTGGCCGACTCGCGGGTCATCATCGACCAGCCGGGCGCGGAGAAGCTCGTCGGCCGCGGTGACGGGCTGTTCCTGCCGATGGGTGCGTCGAAGCCGATCCGCATCCAGGGCGCGTGGGTCACCGAGAACGAGACCGCGGCGATCGTCAAGTTCTGCAAGGAGCAGCGCGAGGCGGAGTTCCGCGCGGACGTCACCGCGCCGGCCGTCGCCAAGAAGGACATCGACGAGGACATCGGCGACGACCTCGACCTGCTGGTCCAGGCGGTCGAGCTGGTCGTCACGACGCAGTTCGGGTCCACCTCGATGCTCCAGCGCAAGCTGCGCGTCGGCTTCGCGAAGGCCGGGCGTCTGATGGACCTGATGGAGTCGCGTGGCGTCGTCGGGCCGTCCGAGGGCTCCAAGGCCCGGGACGTGCTGGTGAAGCCGGACGAGCTCGATTCGGTGCTCGTGGTGCTCCGCGGGGGCACCCCCGCGGAGTGAGTGTCACGCCGGGTGCGCGGCCGCCAGCGCGGCCGCCCTGGCGCCGGCCTCGGCCGGGGTGAGCACCTGGCCACCGACGACCACGGCTTCGAACATCGACAGGGGGATGCGCTCGAACAGGGGCGACCCCAGCGTCTCGAAGACGACGCCGGGGACCAGCCGGTCCGGCGTCGTGACGACGACCGTGGGCAGCCGCTGGGCCAGTTCACGCGTGCTGACGATGTTGAGGATCTCGGTGGGCCCCACGGCGTCGGCTCCGCACAGGCCGGTGGCCCCGACTCCGGTGGCCCCGACTCCGGTGGTTCCGACTCCGGAGTCGGAACCACCGGCCCCGGTCGCGGTGTCGGCGCCGAGTTCGGCGAGCACCCGCCGGGTCAGGCTGCTGCTCGGCGCCGTCACGAAGCCACCCTCGCGGTCACGAAGGAGCGCGTGGGCCGTCTCGATCGCGGTGCGGGCGTCGAGTTCCAGGCGGTCGCCGAAGGCCTCCAGCGTCGCCGCCGGAGCACCGGACGCGAGGGCCCGCTCCAGGTGCCAAAGGCTGGCGTATCCACTCAATTCCCGACGTAGGAAACGCACGCATTCGGTGACGCGATCCGGCTCGTCGGTAAGTTTCTTCAACACCTCGATGGCCATCCCGGTAACGCCGGTACAGCCGACGCCCCGGACGGATATCAGGTCGACGAGGGACGGCGGAATTCTGGAGTCGGTCACCCGAGGGGCCTTTCTTGATCGTTCATTGTGCGCCACCAAAATACCCGGCGTCGACAATTACGCAATGACCTCTCGGGCACGCACGAACCCCTGCCCGGATACCTCGACGTATCGCGATGATACGAGCGCTGGTTGCGACGGATCGGAGCGGTGTCGAATCCACGGCAGGAACTGTCGTGACTATTCGTCACGGGAGTATCCACCGCTGGGATCGGCCCTGGCTGACCGGATACATTGACGGAAAGCGCGGAGACCGATCCGGTGTGTGAGGCTGGCGCCCGGCGCCAGAGCGACGAGGTTCGGCCGGCATCGGCACGCCTACCGCCTGGAGGAATCTAGTGGCCGTTCCGCACCCATCGGTATTTCTCCCCGAGCACGTCTTTCCGCCTGAACGCGTTTCGTCACTCCTCACCCGTTCGGCCGCCAAGCAACAACTCTATTCCGTCGACACCTATTTCCGGGATTCCTGGGAGGACCTCGTCGGGGTCTGCAATTCCCGGGCCGAGGAAATTGCGGAGCGTCACGCTTTTCTCCTGCTCAAGCCGGACGCGGTGGTCAGGCGTCAATTGAGCGCGGCGCTCAAATGGCTCTCCGCGGAGGGGTGGGAGGTCGTGCACGCGCGCCGATTCCGGGTGAACCGGTGGGCCGTGCGCGCACTGTGGCAATATCAGTGGAACACCGCGACCCGCGATCGCCGGGAAATGGCCGACTGCTACATGACGGCAACGGATTCACTCGTACTCATTCTCCGTATCGCCGGTGAATCCCCGGAATGGGCGTGCACGGAGCTCACCCACGCCAAAGGTGGGTCCGACCCGCTGCGCTGCCGCCCCGGTCAGCTGCGGTACGCGCTGGGCACCCTGAACCAGCAGCTGAACCTGGTCCACAGTGCGGACGAACCGGCGGACCTGGTCCGCGAGATCGGGATCTGCTTCCCGGCCGAGGAGCGGAGCGCGCTCTACGCGGCGCTCGCCGACGGTGCGGACGCCTGGCGTGAGGCGTTCGCGTTGGCACACGCGCTCGAGGCGGCCCAGGAGCCGCTCGACCTGACGCTGTCGGGCACCGTCGAGCAGGTGCTCGCCCGGGCCGCCGGGGCGAGCGAGCTGCACACCTGTCTCACCCGGCTCGGTGCGGGTGAGGACGTGTCCTGGTCCGCGGTCTCACGCGCGGCCGAGCGGTCGGGCGTCACCCTGGGGGACTGGGAACGGATCGTGCTCGGCACCTCTCTCCTGGTGCCGACACTGGCCGGGGTCGCCCCGCTCCTGCCGGACGGGTCCGCTCACCCGCCGGAGTTGCCGTAGTCCCAGCGGTGCCCGGTGCCGCGGTAGTCGCTGGCCGCGATCAGGTGCTCGGTGGCGTCCATCCGGTCGGTGTAGAGCTTGCCGTCGAGGTGATCGATCTCGTGCAGCACCAGCCGGGCGACGCTCTCGGTGAAGACGCTGACCAGCGACAAACCGTCGTAGCGCTGGTGCTCCACCGTGATCGACAGCGGCCGCGCCAGCCGGCCCCTGGCGTCGAAGAAGCTCAGGCACCCCTCGAACTTCGGCTCGTCGACCTCCGCCGACTCGCCGATCAGCCGCGGGTTGATCAGCTCGATCCGCTTGCCGTCCGGGTCGATCACCACGGTGGCCCTGCGGTCGATCCGGATCTGCGGCGCGGCGAGCCCGGTGCCCTTGCTGAACGCGTGCACCTGCCGGATCGCGCCGAGGTGCTCGTGCAGCGCCCGGATGACGGTCCTGGCCGCTCCGGCCTCGGCCGGCAGCGCGAACGGGGCCGCGATCGTGTGGAGCATCGGCTCCTCGCCCAGCTGTGCGATCCCCAGCTGCCGCATGAGGGTGCTCGACGGTCCGGCCGGCACGGCCGCCGGACGGGAGGCGGGCGAGCCGGAGCCGCCGCCGGGGGCGTCGGTGACGGGAACAGCAGGGGGTAGCGACATGTCCGGACGGCTCCACGGCATCAGGCGGGGCGGTAAGGGCTCCCGGGCGGCCCGGAACGCCGAGAAGAGTGATTCTCATGGGACAGCAGAGGCTCATGAGACTTCGACACACTAGCGGGCGCGATCAGCGCGCGCCGTCCCGCCGCCGGTCGCGTCCACATGGGAGGAAAACGCCGCTGAATCGCTGATCGCGAGGTGTGATTCTCATGCTCACTCATCCGTCGCGGACGCCGGATCGATTGCGACTCGCCCGGAGTCAACTCACTCTGGGGTGTGTCGCACTTGCCGGGAAGTGATGAGAGCCCACAAGAAGACAACCCGTTACCCCTGCGGGCGGTGCTGTTCGACATGGACGGCACGCTGGTCGCGAGTGACGGTGTCTGGGACCAGGCCATGATCGAGTTAGCCACCGCCTACGGCGGCCGGCTGCCGTCCGAGTTCTTCGTCCGCAGCATCGGGCTCGCCGCCGCCGAAGCGATGGTGATCGCCCACGAGGCGCTGGGCCTGCCCGACGACGACCTTCCCGACAACCTGCGCTGGGTGCACAACCGCGTGCTGACGCTCCTGAGCGTGACGCCACCGCGCTGGTTCGAGGGTGCGCGCGAGCTCGTCCGCACGGTCCGGCGCTCCGGCCTGCGGACCGGTCTGGTGACCTCGTCGAGCCGGGACCACGTCGACGCCGCGCTGGCCGAGGCCGACCGGCGCCGGTTCGACGTCATCGTCTCCGGCGACGACGTGCTGACGCCCAAGCCCAGCGCGGAGCCCTATCTGTGCGCGGCCGACGCACTGGGCGTCGCGCCCGGCGAGTGCGCGGTCGTGGAGGACTCGGCGATCGGCGCGGCCAGCGCGCTGGCCGCCGGCTGCCGGGTCGTCGTGGTGACACCGGTGACGGGGGAGTGCCTCACCGTGGGCGGGATCGCGGAGGTCGACCTCGACCTCCTGCGATCACTGCAGCACGGCCGGCCGTCGCCGGTTCAGGGTTGAGCGTCGGGTGCCTGATCTTCCGGAGTGGTCGGGGCGCTCGCCGCGCTCCGACCGCTCGGCCCGATCGGTCGCGCGACCCGACCGCAGGCCGGCGCCCGGCCCGTTCTGGAACTGCCAGAGCAGGCGGTACCGCGCGTTCAGCTGGGGCTGCGGAACCTCCCAGAACCACTCGACTTCACCCTCGGTGGTGTGCGTCACCTGCGGCGTGACGCCCAGCGGCGACCCGTCGGCGGTCATCGAGGTCTCGGTGCCCCACACCCGCGGCTCGAGGTGGGCCGGGAACGTGAGCCGCACCGAGAGGTACCGGGTGGGCAGCCGGATCGCGCGCTGGAACCAGCGGCCCCAGATGCTCTCCGGCACCGTGTACGAGTACTCGATCCAGGTGCGTGCGCCCGGGTAGAGCGGGAACTCGTAGTCGCCGTTGCGGAACTGGAGCCAGACCTGCTTGGCGAACGGCTGGTCGTTCGTCACCCGCCAGTCCATCGGCTCGCCCTCGCACACCGCGCGCAGGTCGATCGTGTCCCAGGTGAGCGGCGCGTCGGACTGGTCGTCGCTGCTGATCTTGATCCAGTACAGCGTCACCGGCTTGCTGCCCACGTTGTGCAGGTGACGACGGATCGTCATCACGTAGTCCCGGCCGTCGAACCGCAGCGAGGCCTCTTCGCGCTCGACCACGAGATCGGAGGACGGGTCCGCGGTGACCGACACCGGCACGGCCGCGCCGGCGGCCGCGTTCTGCCGGGTGCGGTCGTACTCCCGCCAGAGCGCCAACAGCCGCCCGCCGAGCCCGAGGACGTCGTCCGCGCGGCGCGCGAAATCCTCGGTGGGGCGGTGCCGCCCGCTCTCGATGTGGCTGACGTACGACGGATCGAACGACATCCGTCGGGCGAGCGCCTTCTTCGATAAACCGGCATCGACACGACGCCTCGTCAGCTCCGTGCGAAACGCATCCATCGCCGCTGTCACCTGCGTCACCGGGGTAGTCGTGACGTCATGGTCCATGTGCGCACCTCACTGAGTGCGTGGACTTACTCCACACACTGTAAGCCGTACGAGCGTCAGGCGGCGACGTGTATCCGGTTTATGGCAATTCATCCCGTCGAATGTGTCACCTTCGCCCCCTTCGGGTTCCGCTGGACCCGGGTGCGAGGGTCCCGGTCCGGCGGGCGAACCCAGCATCGGCCGGTAGGCTCGCCGCATGCCTCGGAATGCCGGCGACCGCCGGGTCGCTCTCGTCACGCTGGGATGCGCGCGCAACGAGGTCGACTCCGAAGAGCTCGCCGGTCGCCTGGCCGGTGACGGCTGGGAACTGGTCGACGCCTCGGATGCCGACGTCGTCCTCGTCAACACCTGCGGGTTCGTCGAGCAAGCCAAGAAGGACTCGGTCGACACGCTGCTCGCCGCGTCCGACGGCGGTGCCAAGGTCGTCGCGGCCGGGTGCATGGCCGAGCGGTACGGCAACGAGCTGGCC
The DNA here is from genome assembly GCF_000585375.1 of Cryptosporangium arvum DSM 44712. Lineage (NCBI taxonomy): Bacteria > Bacillati > Actinomycetota > Actinomycetes > Cryptosporangiales > Cryptosporangiaceae > Cryptosporangium > Cryptosporangium arvum. The sequence continues at coordinate 6,891,726 of NZ_KK073874.1, read as the reverse complement.
ACCGCGCTGCCGGAGGCCGACGCCGTGCTGGGCTTCGACGACTACGCGTCGATCTCCGACCGGCTCGACCGCGTGCTGGCCGGCGAGGAACTCACCGCCCACACCCCGCGCGACCGGCGCACGCTGCTGCCGATCAGCCCGGTGGAGCGCTCGGCGGCCGACGTCGCCGTCCCCGGGCACGCCGAACTCCCGGCCGGCCTGGCCCCGGCGAGCGGCCCGCGCGTCCTGCGTCGCCGGCTCGAGGGTGGCCCGGTGGCGCCGCTCAAGCTGGCCAGCGGGTGCGACCGGCGGTGCGCGTTCTGCGCGATCCCGTCCTTCCGCGGCGCGTTCGTCTCCCGGCGCCCCACCGAGATCGTCGAGGAAGCCCGGTGGCTGGCCTCGCAGGGCGTCCGCGAGCTCGTGCTGGTCAGCGAGAACTCCTCGTCCTACGGCAAGGACCTCGGCGACCCCCGGCTGCTGGAGGCCCTGCTCCCCGAGCTGGCGGCGGTGCCCGGCATCGTCCGCGTCCGGGTGTCCTACCTGCAGCCGGCCGAGACCCGGCCGTCGCTGATCGAGGTCATCGCCACCACGCCCGGCGTCGTCCCCTACTTCGACCTGTCGTTCCAGCACTCCAGCGAGCCGGTGCTGCGCCGGATGCGCCGTTTCGGCTCCACCGAGCGCTTCCTGGAGCTGCTGGCGACCGCGCGCCGGCTGGCGCCCGAGGCCGGGGTGCGCTCGAACTTCATCGTCGGGTTCCCCGGCGAGACCAAGGCCGACGTCGCCGAGCTGGCCCGGTTCCTGACCGCGGCGCGGCTCGACGCGATCGGCGTGTTCGGCTACTCCGACGAGGACGGCACCGAGGCCGCGACGCTGACCGGCAAGGTGCGCCGCGACACGATCGACCGCCGGTTCGACCGGATCTCGCGGCTCGCCGAGGAGCTCACCGCGCAACGCGCCGAGGAACGGCACGGCACGATCGTCGAGGTGCTCGTCGAATCGGTGGGCGACGACGGTGTCGCGGAAGGGCGCGGGGAACACCAGGCGCCCGAGGTCGACGGGTCGGTGACGCTGCACGGCGAGTGTCCGGTGCTCGGCCGTCCCGCCGTCGGCGACCTGGTGCGCGCGCGGGTCACCGGCAGCCTCGGGGTCGATCTGGAGGCCGAGGTGCTCGGCGTCGTCGACCGGGTCGGCGTCGAGCCGGAGCTCCTCGCGCGGGCCCTCGCGCCCGTCGGCTCTGGCGGATGAGCGGCGTGGCGGCCGGCGCTGAGTCGCCAATGCCTTCCGAGGACGTCCCCAAGAAGCAGGCGCCCCTGCTGAACGCGGCTAACGTGCTCACCGCACTGCGGATCGTGCTCGTGCCGGTGTTCGTCGCCGCGCTGATCGTCTCGGACGGCACGCACACCGGGTGGCTGTGGACGTCGGCGACGTTGTTCGCGATCGCGTCGATCACCGACTACTGGGACGGCCGGATCGCCCGCGCCCACGACCTGGTGACGCCGTTCGGCGCGGTCGCCGACCCGATCGCCGACAAGGCGCTCACCGGTGCGGCGCTGATCGGGCTCTCGGCCTACGACCTGCTGCCGTGGTGGGTCACCGTGGTGATCATCGTCCGCGAGCTCGGCGTCACCGCGCTGCGGTTCTGGGTCATGCGGCACGGCGTGATCGCGGCCAGCCGCGGCGGGAAGCTCAAGACGCTGCTCCAGATCATCGCGATCATCTGGTACCTCTGCCCGATCCCGGATCCGATCGACCACGTCGGGTCCGTCGTGATGGGAGCGGCGGTGCTCGCGACCGTCGTGACCGGAGCGGATTACGTCGTCCGCGCGCTGACGCTGCGCCGCACCGGACGGGAGCGGTGAGCACCGAGCCGACCGCGGCCGGTGTGCTGGCGGCGCTGCGCGCGCGGGGGGAGACGCTGGCGACCGCGGAGTCGCTCACCGGCGGGCTGCTCGCCGCGCACCTGGTCGACGTGCCGGGCGCGTCCCGGGTGTTCCGCGGCGGCGTCGTCGCGTACGCCACCGATCTCAAAGCGACGCTCGTCGGCGTCGACCAGGCGCTGCTGGACCGGCTCGGCCCGGTCGCCGCCGAGGTCGCCGCCGCGCTCGCCGGGGGCGCCCGCCGCCGCTGCGGCGCGGACTGGGGAATCGGCACGACCGGTGTGGCCGGCCCCGACCCGCAGGACGGCAAGCCGGCCGGGACCGTGTTCGTGGGCGTGACGGGTCCGTCCGGGGCCGTCACCCGGGCGCTGCGGCTCACCGGGGACCGGGCCGCGATCCGGGCCGCGACGGTCGCCGAGGCCGTCGCGCTGCTGGCCGCCGAGCTGGGGAAGGCCTGAGCTGCTCCGGACGTTACGTACTCCGATGCCTGAAGCAGACGAAATCCGACGGGTACCCGACCCGGCGATGAACGGCCAGCGGTTACGCCCTGGGCAAACCTCGCCCTCTCGACGGCCCGTCACCGTGCCTCCGGCTGCGAGCCCGGAGTACGGTGACTCCATGCCTGATCCCTGGCAGCTGTGCGAGAGGGGTGCCTGATGGTCCTGCTGCGCCGGATCCTCGGCGACACGCTGCGATCGCAGCGGCTCGCCCAGCGACGCACTCTTCGTGAGGTCTCCTCGGCCGCGAAGGTCAGCCTCGGTTACCTGTCCGAGGTCGAACGCGGGCAGAAGGAGGCCTCCTCGGAGCTGCTCTCCTCGATCTGCGAGGCGCTCGGTGTTCCGCTGTCGGAAGTGCTGCGCGACGTGAGCGACACGCTCGAGGTCGCCGAGACCACTCCGGCCGCCAGCGCGAGCGCCACGGCGTCCGCGAGCGTCCTCAACGCGGTCGGCGGCGACGGTGCCGAGCTCGAGGTCGTCGGGGCCGGTGTGGGCAACAACGGTCCGAGCCGGCTCGAAGTCCACCTCGATCTGGACGCGCGTGGCCGCCACCGGGTAGTCGCAGCAGCGTGATCCGGGAGTCAGCGTGACCCGGGAGACCGGGGAGCTCCCGCTCGACTGGAGCGACGTCGACCGCACGCGGGGAACCCGGGTCCGTGCCGGCAACGCGATGGCGCGCACCCGGGTGTCGTTGCTCGACGCGGCCGTCCGCCTGATCGCCGAGCGCGGCACCCGCCGGACGTCGATGACCGACATCGCGCAGGCCGCGGGCATCGCCAAGGGAACCCTCTACAACCACTTCCGCAACAAGGACGAGGTGTTCGCCGCCCTCGTCGAGGCCGAGATCGCGCTCATCGCCGACGAGTGCCGCGGCGTCGACCTGGAAGACGCGCTGGCCGTCGCCGCGATCCGGCTCGACACCCACCCGGCGTTGCGTCGGGTTGCCGACGACGACCCGGCCGCGCTGGCGGCCCTGGTCGGGGCCCCGCTGGACTCCGCGGGATGGCGGGTGGCGCGTGCCTGCGCCGCCGACGTGCTCGCCGCGTGCGGCCGCGACCCGCGCGGGGCCGAGCTGGTCGTCCGCTGGCTGGCCAGCCACCTCGCCGCGCCCGACCCCGACGACGCCGAGGCCTCCGCGCGCCTGTTCGCGGCGGTGCTCCCGCTCCGGGTGCTGGCTACGGTCTGACCCTGACGTGCACCCTGAGGTTCCCCTGAGCCTGGTCTCGAGCAGGTGACGATGGTGCGCAGGCCTGAGACGATGGGGGTAACACACCGCATGTCGAGGGTCGAGCACGACTGGCAGCCGCGGCCGGCCCCGCTCTGGTCGCACGCGCCACAGGGGAGTTGAGGGAAGCGATGGCCAACCCGATCATCAAGGCCTGGAAGTATTTCATGGCGTCGTTGGGCGCCACGGTCGACGCGAAAGCCGACCCGAAGGTGCAGATCGAGCAGGCCATCGACGACGCGAAGAACCAGCACCGCGCGCTCGTCGAACAGGCCGCGAACGTGATCGGCAACCAGCGCCAGCTCGAGCTGAAGCTGTCCCGCCAGATGACGCAGGTCGAGAAGCTGCAGGGCTCGGCCCGGCAGGCGCTGGTGCTCGCCGACAAGGCCCGCGCCGAGGGCAACGAGCAGCAGGCCACGCAGTACGAGCAGACCGCGACGGCGTTCGCCACCCAGCTGGTGGCCGGCGAGCAGGCGCTCGAGGATCTCAAGACGCTGCACGACCAGGCGTTGTCGGCCGCCCAGCAGGCCAAGCAGGCCGTCGACAGCAACGCGATGCTGCTGCAGCAGCGGCTCGCCGAGCGGGCGCAGCTGCTCAACCAGCTCGAGCAGGCCAAGATGCAGGAGCGCGTCGCCGACTCGCTGCAGGGCATGTCGCAGCTCACCGCCAGCGGCAACGTCCCCAGCCTGGACGAGGTGCGGGAGAAGATCGAGGCCCGCTACGCGACCGCGATGGGTCGCTCCGAGCTCGCCCAGAACTCGGTCGAGGGCCGGATGCTCGAGGTGCAGAAGTCCGCGCTCGACATGGCCGGGGCGTCCCGGCTCGACCAGATCCGCGCCAGCATGGCCGGCGGCCAGCTCGGTTCGGGCCAGTCGGCACCGGCGGTGGATTCCACCCCGGCGGCGTCCACGAACGGATCGCTGCCGCTGGCCGAGCAGCGCCTGGCCGAGCTGCGACGCGAGACCGACGCGTCGTCGAGCCGTCCGCCGGCGTGATCGATGATGGGATCACGAGGTCCGGACGCTCGGGAACGACATCTCCGCGCACTGCGTAAGGCCCGGAACAAGGCCAGGGCCTGGGGTGTGTGGGCCGCCACCATCGGCGGAGGCGCCCTCGTCGCCGTCCCGTACGCCGGGCTGGGGCTACCCGACATCCTCTGGGCCGGCGCGGCCGGCGGCGCTACCGCGATGGCCGTGCTGCGCCGTCGCGACCACCGCGAGCTCGCGGCCGCACCGGTACCCGAACCCGAGCTCCGGCGTGACCTGACGATCGGGCAGCGGCTCGCGCCGCTGCTCGGTCCGCGGTTCGGGGCGCTCATCGACCACCCGCACCGGGTCGTGCTGCCGGTCGGGTCGCCGGGCTACGAGGCCGCGCAGCGTCTCAACAACGCCGCGCGGGTACTTCCGCAGATGCTCGACCGGCTCGGCCCCTACCGCGGGCAGCTGCCCGCCGAGGCGGAGTCGGCCCACGTCGCTCTGCGCGATCTGGGCAACCGGCTCGCGCTGGTGGAGCGCACGCTCGCGTCGGCGGCGCCCGAGGCGCGTCCGTCGCTGATCGTGGCGCGCGACGAGCTGGTGGCGCGCTTCGTCGAGGGCGTCGACGCGTACGAGGCGCTGACCACCGCGACGGCCGAGTGCGTCGCCGCGGTGTCCCGCGGTGGTGAGAACAGCGTGAGCATGCGCCTCACCGAGGCGGCCGACCGTCTCGCCGGTCTGTCCTACGGCCTCAACACCGTGCACGACACCAACCGCGACCGCGGCATCGACGAGGTGGATCTCGGCACGCTGCCCCTCAACACCACGACCGCACCGCAGCCCCGCCGCGGCGTCCAGCACTAGTCACTAGCCCGGCTGGCAGCGGGTGCAGTAGAAGACGGTTCGCTCGGCGTCGGTGCCCTCGGCACCGGCGCCGAGTGGTTCGGCCGTGACCCGGGTGCCGCAGCGCAGACAGGGTCGGCCGCGGCGGCCGTAGACGTAACGCTCCTGGCCGCGGATCAGCGAACCGGTCGTGGACTGCTCCACCCGCGAACGGTTCGCGTACAGCAGCCGTTGCGCGGTCTTCACCAGCGCGGGCAGGTCGGCGACCTCGCCGGTGGGCGTCGCCGGGTGCACGCCGCGCAGGAACAGCACCTCGGCCCGGTAGAGGTTGCCGATCCCGGCCAGGTTGCGCTGGTCCAGCAGCGCCAGCCCGATCGGTCGCTCCGGGGTGGCGGCCAGCCGACGCACGGCCTCGTCGGCGTCCCAGTCCGGGCCCAGCAGGTCCGGACCGAGGTGCCCGACGAGCGTCGCCTCGTCGTCGGTGCGCACCACCTCGAGGTCGTGCAGCCGCGCTCCGACCGCGACCACGTCGTCGGTGGTGAGCACGACCCGGACCTGGTGCCCGGGCGAACGCCACCGCTGACCCGGCCGGTAGATCCACCAGCTGCCGTCCATCTTCAGGTGGCTGTGCAGCGTGAGGCCGTCACTGAGCCGCAGCATGATGTGCTTGCCCCGCGGCACGCACTCGGTGACCGTCCGCCCGGACAGGTCCACCAGCGCCAGCCGCGGGTGCCGCAGGTCGGACGCGACGATCGGGTGCCCGGCCAGCGCGGCATGCAGCCGGGCGGCGGTGCGGAACACCACGTCTCCCTCAGGCATGCTCCCATCGTGCCTTCCCCTGAACGGTTGAGCCGCCCCGGGCGGCTGCACGTTTCGGACGTAGGCAGGGCACTATGGGGTGACCGGCGGGGCGGCCGGTCACCGAAGACGAGAGGGAGACCGACGTTCGATGCCGACCCAGCCCGGATACCGCTACCGCCGCTCCGCGGTCACCGAGGCCCGTCACGGTCAGGACCGCGTGGTCGCGGTCCGGCGGCGTCCGCGCCGCAAGCTGATCGGGACGCTCGTCGTCATTCTCCTGCTCGTCCCGGCCGCGCTGCTCGCGGCCAAGTCGCTGTTCAGCACGATGACCGGCAGCGTCACCGACCCGGAGCTGGTCGCCGAGTCCCCGGTGCCCACCACCCCGTCGCTGAACCCGAACGACCCGTTCGACGGCACCCCCGCCCTCAACTACACCCCGGCCGAACAGGGCATCACGCTCCCCGACGCGACGAAGACCGGCGGCTGGTCCTCCAAGGAGGTCGCCGCGGTCCTGGAGAAGACCAAGACCGTGCTCCTGGCGGCCCGGACGGACCCGAAGGTCCTCGGTGGTGACTCGAGCGCCTATGTCGACGCCCTGGCGCCGAACGTCCGCTCGCAGGTGAAGAAGGAGATCACCGGCAAGGACACGCTCGGCTACGTGACGAACCTCGGCCCCGGCTACACGCTGGCGAAGCCGATCCGCGCGGTCGGGTCGCTTACGGTGACCACCGGATCGCTGGCGCAGCTGGTCGTGCGCGCCGACGTCGTCTGGGTGTATCCGCTGGCCGGTCCGCTGCCCGAGGCGTCGAAGGGGGCCGGCGTCCGGTTGGTCGTGCTGCACACCGTCGAGAGCTACGAGTGGTTCCCGTCCAAGGGCTTCGCCGACGAGGACCAGGGCGCCCGGCCCGGTGCGGGCGAACGCGCGGTCTTCAACGCCGACTGCCCGAAGTACCTGCAGGGCGCGCTCGCGCTACCGGAGACGCCGGTGAAGGACCCGGTTGAGGGCAACGAGGCCGTCTTCATCGCGACGACCCCGCTCACCTCGTTCCCGACCGGCTGTTAGCAGTTCGTCGCCGGGCGGGCCCGCAGTATTTCGCGGGCGCGGGCCCGGCTGGTGTTGGCGGTGTACCACGCCTCGTCATCGGTCAGCTGGTACTGCACGAGCTGGAGAGCGCAGGCCCGCTGCGGCGCGGGAAGGCGATCGAGCGCCGGTACGGCGTCCGGTGACAGGTCCGAGAGCGAGGCGACGTCGATCCGGCCGGTCTCGGCGTAGCGGACCACGTTGCGCTCGGCGATGAACGCGTCGGGGTTCACTGCGGCCAGCGCGAGCAGCGTCAGCGCGCCGGTCGCGATCACCGCCCGCGGCAGCCAGCGTCCACGCAGGCGGATCCCCGCCACCGCGATCAGCACGAACACCCCGCCCAGCCAGAACTCGACCGCCTGGACCAGCACCCGCAGCCGGGTGAAGCCGTACGCGTCCTCGTAGAGCCACATCCGGCGCAGCGCCGACGCGACGACCAGCACCGCCAGCAGGCACAGCGCGCCGAGGAGCACCCGCAGCGTGGTCCGGTCGGCCGCCGTCTCCCGGCGGGCGACGCGCACGACGACGGCGACGACGAGCAACGTGAGCGCGGTGACCGCGAGCAGCTGCCAGAAGCCCTGCCGGGCGTACTCGGCGTAGGTGAGCCCGGCGGTGCGCAGCACGTGCTGGTTCCCGTCGGCCAGCACGACGAGCTGGACCCCGACGAAGCACGCGAACAGCGCGTTGAGCGCGCCGAGCGGCACCGCCCACTCCGGCCGGGGCCGCCCGGCCCCGCGGCCCGGCGTGATCGCGTCGAAGTCCGGCTTCTGGTGCGCCAGGCACGCGGCGATCAGCGCCCCCGCCGCGACCAGGACGAACAGGATCGTGCGGACGATCGCCAGCGCCGGCGGTACCTCGGGGACGAGACCGCCGAGGAGATCGGCGAACACCGGGTCGGCGCCGGCGAAGAGCGCGCCGAACACGACGAGCAGCACGAGCGAGACCGTGCCGATGACGACCCCGCGGCCGATGGTCGCGCCTTTCGTGTGCGGCGTGACGCCCCGGCTGGTCCAGCGGGCGGCCCGGCTGAACGCGCCGAGCGGGGCGAACGTCCCGAGCAGCAGGCCGGTCCAGCTGCGGCCCCCGGTGATCGCGAGGAGCGCGGTGAGCAGGCCGGCGAGGAGGCAGAGGCCGATCAGCCACGGCGCCGCGCGGAAGGTCGCGACCCCGAACAGCGCCGTGGCCAGCGCGGCGAAGGCACCCTGACGCAGGGTGACGGTGCGCGGGGCGGTGGCGAGCGCGGTGAGCAGGGCGGCGGACGCGAGGAGCACCAGCCCGACGCCGATCTCGTCCGCGGACAGCACGAGGGCGCCGAGAACGCCGGAACCGGCCGCGGCGATCAGCGCCGCTCGCGGGGCCGGCGCGGTGGAGACCGGCCAGATCCGGTCGGACCACAGCGGGGGCACCGGATGCGCACCCGGCCACAGCTCGACCGGCTTCGGCGTCGGGCCGTCGTAGACCGAGGCGATCACGTGCCGCGCGGACTTCAATGACCCCTCGTCGTCGGTGCGGGGCTTGTCGGCGGGTGGGTCGGAATCGGGCACGGAGGCTCCTTCGGGGCATGGCGGTCCGGCCGGGCGGCCGGGGTGGCCGTCGGCGGAAAGCGGTGGGGGTCAGGCGGGCAGCGTGACCTGGATCCGGCAGCCCGGGCCGGTGTCGGCGACCGAGATCGTGCCGTCGTGCAACTCGACCGCCCAGCGGGCGATCGCCAGCCCCAGACCGGTGCCGCCGTCGCGAGCGATCGCGGGCGTCGATCCACGGCTGAACCGGTCGAAGACGCGGGTGCGCTCCTCCGGCGGGATTCCGGGGCCCTCGTCGGTCACCTCGAGGAGCAGCCCGGTGCCGGTCTCCGTCCCCAGCGAGGGCAGACCCCGGGCACGAACCACGACGCGACCGCCCGGCGGACTGTGCCGGGCCGCGTTGTCCAGCAGGTTCGCGACGACCTGGTGCAGCCGGGCCTCGTCGGCGTTGACCTCGAGGCCGGCCGGCAGGACGTCGACCTCCATCGCCACCCGGTCGCTGCCGACGGTCGCGGCGTCGACCGCGGCGGCCAGGAACGGCCCGAGCTTCACCGGGCTGCGGCGCAGCGGCTCCACCCCGGCGTCCAGGCGGGACAGGTCGAGCAGCTCGGTGACCAGCCGGGTCAGCCGCTCGGTCTGGCCGAGCGCGGTGCTCAGCGTCGCCGGGTCCGGCTCGGCCAGCCCGTCGACGATGTTCTCCAGCACCGCCTGCAGCGCGGTGATCGGCGTCCGCAGCTCGTGCGAGACGTTCGCGATCAGCTCGCGACGCTGCCGGTCCGCAGCCTCCAGGTCGGCGGCCATGCGGTTGAACGCGCGGGCCAACTCGCCCACCTCGTCCCGGGAGGAGGCCGGAACCCGCTGGCTGTAGTCGCCGCGGCTCATCGTCCGGGCGGCCGCCGTCATCGCCCGGATCGGTTTGGTGGTGCCGTGCGCCAGCAGTTGCGACGTCACGAGCGCCACCGTCAACGCCGACGCCATCGTCCAGAACGGGAAGAAGCCCAGCACCAGCGAGAAGTACGCGAACCCGACCCCGCCGGACCCGACGAGCAGGATCGCCAGCTTCAGCTTGATCGACCGGATCCGGCCGAGCGGCTGCGGCAACCGGCGCAGCCGGCCGGCGACGACGTCCCAGAGATGTCTCACCGCGCGGTCTCCCAGGCGTAGCCGACACCGTGCACGGTGCGGATGCGGTCGCCCCCGAGCTTGCGCCGCAGCGCCTTGATGTGGCTGTCGACGGTACGGCTGCCCGCGCTGTCGGCCCAGCCCCAGACCGCGCTGAGCAGGCGTTCCCGGGGCAGCACCGCCCGGGGCCGGGACGCCAGGCAGACCAGCAGGTCGAACTCGGTGCGGGTGAGGTGCACCTCGTCCCCGGCGACCCGGACCCGACGCTCGGTGAGGTTGATCTCGACGTCGTCGAGCGCGAGGTTCTCGGTTGCCGCCGGCGCGATCCCGGCCAGCTCGTGCGCCCGGTCGACGCGCCGGAGCAGCGCGTGCGCCCGGGCGACGAGCTCACGCATGCTGAACGGTTTGGTCAGGTAGTCGTCGGCGCCGACCGCGAGCCCGACGAGCAGGTCGGTCTCCGCGTCGCGCGCGGTCAGCATCAGCACCGGCACCGCACGTTCGGCCTGCATCCGGCGACAGACCTCGAGCCCGTCATAGCCGGGCAGCATGATGTCGAGCACGACCAGGTCGTGCGGGTCGGCGGTGAACGCGGCCACCGCGGACGGCCCGTCGCCGGCGAGCTCGACCACGAACCCCTCCGCCCGCAGCCGGGTCGCGATCGACTCGGCGATCGTCTGCTCGTCCTCGACCACGAGAACCCGGCGCTCGCTCATGCCGCTGACTGTAGGAGCCCCCAGTGTTCACTCCCGTCAGACGGTGTGGAGAGTCTGTGCAGATCGAAGTGCTGTGCGCGGGGTGCCGGTGACGATCAGTGAGGGCTGTCAGCAGGGCACCGTCCGTGGGGCACTGTTAGCGGGGTGCTGTCCGTGGGGCGATTTTCGTGGGGGCTGCCCGGGTGCCGGGTCCTCGGCACCGACGAGTTCCCGGGGCCTCGACAGGTTTCCGGGCCTGTTTTTCCGCACGGTAGGGCCGAAAATACGTCGTAGGCCCGAGAAAGCCGTGCCGCCCGCCACCCACTGGCCGCTGCCTGTGCCCCGCTGCCTGGAGCCCGCCGCCCGGCATGGAGCCCGCCGCCTATAGCCCGTCGCTCGGCCCCCGCCACCCACGGCCTAAAGCCCGCCGCCCACTGCCCGGCCTAAAGCCCGCCGCCCCCGGCGTGGAGCCCGCCGCCCACCGCCTGGAGCCCGCCGCCCGCCGCCCGGCGTGGAGCCCGCCGCCCGCCGCCCGCCGCCTAGAGCCCGTCGCTCGGCCCCCGTGGCTCGGAGCTCGCCACCCGGCCCAGTGACCGCTACCCGCGGCCCAGAGCCCTTCACCTGCCTCCCCTCACCTGCGGCCAGCTGCCCGTGGCCCGACGTCCGCTGGCCGCGCCCGCCACCTGGCCCGGACCCGCCCGGACCTGCCACCTGGCCCGGACCCGCCCGGACCTGCCACCTGGCCCGGACCCGCCACCTGGCCCGGATCCGCCACCCGCCGCCCGGAGCCGCCATCCGGAGCCCGTGCCTCGGAGCCTGCCGCCCGGAGCCGGTGGATCCGAGTGGTCACCGTGCTAGCCGCGTAGGCGGAGGCCTCGCGGGGTGGCGCGGAAGCCGGCTGCTTCGAGGGCATCGGCCAGCGGACTGCCGCCGACATGCGTGCCGTCGGCCCGTTCCACGGTGAGGCCACCGAGCCGGCCGGCCTGGACGGCTTCCGCGAGCGCCCCGGCCGCCAGGGCCAGCACCTCGCTCTCCTCCCGGTAGGAGAGCAGCGTCTTGCCGCCGCGCTCGACGTAGAGCACCAGCGCCCCGTCGACGAGCACGACCACCGCCCCGGCCTTGCGCCCGGCCTGATGCCCCCGGGCCCGCCCCCGCCCGGAACCGTTCTCCCGGCCACCTCCGGAACCAGCCGCACGCGAGCCCGCTCCGGCAGAGATTTTTTTTTAAACCGGCCCCGGCCGAACCCACCCCGGAACCGGCCCCGGCCGAACCCACCCCAGAACCAGCCCCGGCCGGGCCCGCTCCGGAACCGGCCGCAGCCGCGCTCCCGCCGCCCGCACGCGAACTCACGCTTCCGGACCCGAGGTCGGCCCACGTGGTGACCGACCCGTCGGCATCCGCAGCGGCGCCCGGGGACTCGCCGTCGGCGCCCCGGGCCGGCCACGCCAGTGCCGCACCGTACGGGTTGGCCGGATCGGTGGCCGCGAGCACCACCGCCTGCGCCCGATGGTCGTCGGCCTCCAGTTCCGAGGCCACCGCTCGCAGCCGCTCCACCGCACCGGGCTCCGCGAACTGGGCCCCACCGAGCCCTTCGACGAAGTAGCCCCGCCGCACCCGACCGGTGTCCTCCGCCGCCCCCAGCACCCGGTACAGCCCTCCGAAGCCACCCGGGAGCCGCTCCGGCCCGACCGTTCCCCGCACCACCACCCCATAGCGGTCGAGCATCACCTCGGCCGCCGCGTGTGTGCGCCGCGTCGGGTCGAGCTCTCGTTCACCGACCAACGACCAGCGCCCCGCCATCGTCGGCGGCCCGCTGCGACTCGGCAGCGCTGGCCGGGGCACCCCCGGAGCCGCACTGCTCAACCCCGTGAGGTTGCCGCGTCCGAGCCGCCGGAACCGCGTCGCGGGCGCGCCCCGGCGAACCGGGTGCCGGGTGCGCCCTCCGCTCTGCAGCGCCCGCAGCGGGGCCAGCGTGTCGTTCGTGACCACGCCCGCCCAGACCAGGTCCCACACCGCCGCGGCCAGGTCGGCGTCGTCGGTGGTGCCGACCGACGCCCCGACCGCGTCGGACAGCGCCCGGAAGAACAGTGCCCGCCCTCCGTCGAGCGCGTCGAGCACCGCGTCGTGCACCGGCGTCGTGCTCCACTCTGCCGGGGGAGACAGCAGCAGCGGCGCGGCGTCCGCGTAGGCCAGGGTCACCCACCCGTCGTCGCCGGGCAGCGACCCCGCCCCACTCCACACCACCTCACCGGCCGTGCACAGTTCGTCGAGCAGCGCGGGGGAGTAGCCGGGCACCCGGGAGGCCAGCACCAGCTGTTCCAGCGCCGACGCCGGGATCGCCAGGCCCTGCAGCTGCTCGACCGCGCGCAGCAGAGCGTCGGCGGCGCCGGTGCGCGGCTGCTTCCGCCCGCCGGTGGGTTGCGCGGCGGTGACCTGCTGCCACCGCGCGAGGAACGTCGCGTAGGCGGACGGCCCGACCGGCTCGACCTCCTTGCGCAGCGCGGCCAGCGACCGCCGCCGCAGTGTCCGCAGCACCTCGGCGTCACACCACTCGGTGCCCGCGCCGTCCGGGCGGAACTCACCCGACGTGACCCGGCGCCCGGCGGCGAGCCGCTGCAACGCACCCTGCACGACCGCGACGCCCAGCCCGAACCGTTCCGCGCACTCGGCCGCCCGGAACGGCCCGTGCGTGCGTGCGTACCGGCTCACCAGGTCTCCCAGCGGGTCCCGGACCGGTTCGGTGAACGCCTCCGGCACCCCCACCGGCAGCGCGACGCCCAGCGCGTCACGCACGCGCCCGGCGTCCTCGATCGCGAGCCAGCGCTCCTCGCCGGCGATCCGCACCCGGATCGCGCGCCGCGCCGACTCCAGTGCGGCGAGCCACTCCGGAGTCGACCCGCGTTCCACCGCCTCGGCCGTGCTCAGGCCACCGAGCACCCGCAGCAGGTCGGCGGTGGAGTCGGCGTCGTGCGCCCGGCGTTCCTCGGTGAGCCGCTGGAGCTGCAGTTCGGTCTCGGCGATCACGGCCGGGTCGAGCAGCTCGCGCAGCTCCGCCCGGCCGAGCAGCTCGGAGAGCAACGACGAGTCCAGCGCCAGCGCCTGCGCGCGACGCTCGGCCAGCGGGGCGTCGCCCTCGTAGAGGAACGCTCCGACGTACCCGAACAGCAGCGATCGGGCGAACGGCGACGGCGCCGGTGTCTCCACCTCGACCACGCGCAGCGAGCGCGACTGCAGATCCTTCGCGAGGCCGATCAGCCCCGGCACGTCGAACACGTCCTGGAGGCACTCGCGCATGGTCTCCAGCACGATCGGGAACGACCCGAACTCCGACGCCACGCCGAGCAGCTGAGCCGCACGCTGACGCTGCTGCCAGAGCGGGGTGCGCCGCCCGGGGTTGCGCCGGGGCAGCAGCAGGGCGCGAGCCGCGCACTCGCGGAAGCGGGCGGCGAACAGGGCCGAGCCACCCACCTCGTCGGTGACCAGCGGCTCGATCTCCTCGGGTTCGAACAGCGCGAGGTCGGCCGTGGGCGTGGCCAGCTCACCGGTGACGTCGGGCAGCCGCAGCACGATCCCGTCGTCGGAGTGCAGCGCCTGTACGTCCAGGCCGGTGCGTTCGCGCAGGCGGGCGGCGATCGCCAGCGCCCAGGGCCCGTTGACAGGCGTGCCGAACAGCGAGTGCACGACGACCCGCCAGTCGCCGAGTTCGTCCCGGAACCGCTCGACGAGGATCGTCCGGTCGTCGGGGAGCCGGCCGGTGGCCTGGCGCTGCTCCTCCAGGTAGGCGAGCAGGTTCGTGGTGGCCCATTGATCGAGCCCGGCGGCGGCCGCGCGGGCGGCGGCGGCCTCGGAGTCGAGCCCGGAGAGCTCGCGCAGGAATCCGCCGATCGCGCGGCCCAGCTCCACCGGCCGCCCGGCGGTGTCGCCCTTCCAGAACGGCATCCGGGCGGGCTGGCCCGGAGCCGGCGTCACCAGCACCCGGTCGTGGGTGATCTCCTCGATGCGCCAGGACGTCGAGCCGAGCAGGAACACGTCGCCGACCCGCGACTCGTAGACCATCTCCTCGTCGAGCTCGCCGACCCTCCGGCCGGTCTCGCCGGGTGTGCCGACCAGGAAGACGCCGAAGAGCCCCCGGTCGGGGATCGTGCCCCCGCTGGTGACGACCAGCCGGTGTGCGCCGGGACGGGCGGTGAGGACGCCGGAGACGCGGTCCCACACCAGCCGCGGGCGCAGCTCGGCGAAGTCGTCGGAGGGGTAGCGGCCGGCGAGCATGTCGAGCACGGACTCCAGTGCGGAGTCGGGCAGCTCGGCGTACGGAGCGGCCCGCCGCAGCACCCCGGCCAGGTCGTCGACCGTCCACGGTTCCATCGACACCATGGCCACGATCTGCTGCGCGAGGACGTCGAGCGGGTTGCGCGGGTAGCGCATCGCCTCGATGCTGCCGGTCGCCATCCGTTCCGCGACCACCGCGCAGGACACCAGGTCACCCCGGTGCTTGGGGAAGACGACACCGCGTGAGGCCGCGCCCACCTGGTGCCCGGCCCGGCCGATGCGCTGCAGGCCGGACGCCACCGACGGCGGTGCCTCGACCTGGACGACGAGGTCGACCGCGCCCATGTCGATACCGAGCTCGAGGCTGGAGGTGGCGACCACGGCGGGGAGCCGCCCAGCCTTGAGGTCCTCCTCGATGTCGCGCCGTTCCTCCCGCGACACCGAGCCGTGGTGCGCCCGCGCGACGACCGGCGCCGCCCCGGCGGCCGCGCCGGCCTGTGCCATCAACTCCGCCGGCATCCGCCCGCCAGACCCCTTGCCGTGCCCTCCGGGGCCGATGCCCGCAGACGCCTCGGCGACACCCGCGGCCTCCTCGGAACGTTCCTCGGCGAGCTCGTTCAAGTGGGCGCAGAGACGCTCGGCCAGGCGCCGGGAGTTCGCGAACACAATCGTCGACCGGTGTGCCCCGACCAGATCGAGCACCCGCTCCTCGACCGCCGGCCAGATCGAGTTGCGCCTGGGCGCGCCGAGCGCGTTGCCCTCCACCTCACCGGACGGCTCGCCGAGCTGCGACATGTCCTCGACCGGGACCTCCACGGTGAGCTCGACCTGCTTCGACGATGGCGGCTGGACGACCGTGACGGCCCGGGACCCCCCGAGGTACCGCGCGACCTCCTCCACCGGACGCACGGTGGCCGAGAGCCCCACCCGCTGCGCCGGGCGTTCCAGCAATTCGTCCAGCCGTTCCAGGCAGAGCGCCAGGTGCGCGCCGCGCTTCGTACCGCAGACCGCGTGCACCTCGTCGAGGATCACCGTCTCGACGCCCTTGAGCGCCTCCCGGGCCTGGGACGTGAGCAGGAGGAACAAGGACTCGGGCGTGGTGATGAGAATGTCGGACGGCGCGCGGGTGAACGCCCGCCGGTCGACCGCCGGGGTATCGCCGGTACGCATCGCGACCGTGACGTCGGGCTCCTGGTGGCCGAGGCGGTGGGCGGCCTGCCGGATGCCGGCCAGCGGCGCACGCAGGTTGCGCTCGACGTCGGCCGCGAGGGCTTTGAGCGGACTGACGTACAGCACCCGGCAACGGCGGGACGCGTCCTCGGGTAGGGGCTCCCGGCTCAGCCGGTCGAGCGCGGACAGGAACGCGGCGAGGGTCTTGCCGGAGCCCGTCGGGGCGACCACCAGGACGTCGTCGCCCCGGCCGATCGCCGACCAGGCGCCGAGCTGAGCCGCCGTCGCCTCGGCGAACGCCGACCGGAACCACGCCCGCGCGGGCTCGCCGAACGCTTCGACCGGGTCCTCCCCGGCATGTCTCTGAGCCACGTCCCCATGGTGCCTCGACCCACCGACAGAAATCGGAGGGCCGGCGGCCGGCGAACCGATCAAGATCCACCCTGGGGTCGACGCACACGAGTTCAACCCACCGTTACGGTCTTAACACGCTGAGCGTTCGAACGGCGGGGGGTCGGTCGAACGAAGGCGTGTAAACCGGGCGAAAGGGCGGTGCGGGGTGTTAATCACCGCGACGACAGGATCAGGTGCGAGAACGCCGTGGCGTTCCTGATCCACCGGGCGCGAAAGCTGGGCCGGACCCACCTCCGACCCAGGCACTGGCCCCGGTAACCCGGCACGAGGTCCGGCCTCCCCGGACCGACACGGCAAGGAACCACCGCGGGGACGCGGTGATCGGTCGGCAACTGCTGACGATGTGACGCCGCCCTTCGGGGCCGCGCGGTTAAGCCGGTGAGCTGGTCGGATGGGGGTCCGGCTAGTACGACGGCGCTGGTTGGACCGGGAAGCATCGCATCGGCAGTCCCGTTCTTCCGCGGAGAGGGGACGCTGGGAGAAGCTGGGATGCCGAGCTCTGCCGCCTTCGGGCGCGGGGTTCAGTGGGAAGCACGGCCGTCCAGCGGCTGGGCGGCGGAATCGAGGGGGTTCCGTCGTCCAGCCGCGCCCTCCCCGCACGGGGGGCACGACACAGACATTCCGAGGCGGCCATCGGCGGGTGTGTGGGGCGCACCACCGATGGAGCGGCGCTTCGGCGAGCGGCGGTACCGAGTGACTCCCGTCCTCGGTACCGCCGCCAGTGTTTTCAGCTGCTTTCAGCCTTCGCTGATGCGGGTGAGCAGCCGCTCGCGGTGCGCCGGCCACTCCGGCGCGGTCATCCCGTAGATGACGGTGTCCCGCCAGGAGCCGTCCCGCCGCTTCCGGTGCCGCCGGTGCACCCCTTCCCGGAGTGCACCCAGCCGCTCGATCGCGCGCTGCGACCGGACGTTGCGGATATCGGTGTGCCAGGTGACCCGTTCCGCCCCCAGCGTCTCGAAGGCGTGCTCGAGCAACAGCACCTTGGCCTCGGTGTTGATCGCCGATCGCCACCATGCCCGGCCGAGGAACGTGTACCCGATCGCGAGCGACGGCCGGTCGGGCTCGATCTCGTAGTAAGAGGTACTGCCGACCGCGCGACCGCTGGCCCGGTCGATCTGCGCGAACGGCACCCGTACACCGCGGTCGGCGTCGGCCTGTGCGACCTCGACCAGCCGGCGCATCTGCTCGCGCGTGGCGGGAACGGGGTGCGGGATGTGCTCGTGCACCTCGGGATCGCTCGCGGTGGCGAGCAGGTCGTCGACGTGCTGCGGGCCGAGCGGCTCCAACCGGACGTACCGGCCTTCCAGCACCGGAGCACGAAACCAGGCGCTCTTCGGGCCGGCCGAGCCGGGGCGCCGGTAGGTCCTCAGGTACGGGGGCGTCTCGAAGCCCGGCAGGTCGGCCGATGCCACCGGCGCTTCCGGCACCATCCGTAGCGGCAGGAAACCGGCCCAGTAGGGAAGCGACAGGTCCTCCGGTTCGTCCTCGACGATCGCGCCGGGTACCAAGCGGTCCCCGATCTTCGCCGAGGCCTCGGCCAGCGGCAGCGCGAGCACCGCGGTCGCGGCCAGCTCCTTGGCGCTCGGCGCGCGACAGTCGGCCGCCCGACCGGCCGCGGCCTGCTCGAGCAGGGCGTCGAGCGCGCGCAGCTTCTCGTCGGGGTCGTGTACCGGGCGGGCCTGCCCGTGCACGATCACCGAGCGGTAGTCGACCGAGTGGTTGAACCCCGAGCGTGCGAACACCAGACCGTCGAGGAGCGTGACGGTGACGCACACCGGCACGCCGTCGTCGGCCTCGCGCAGCGGACGACTGCCGGTGGAACCGTGCAGGTAGAGCGTGTCACCGACCCGCGCGTGCAGGGTCGGGATCACACGCGGCGCCCCGTCGATCACGATGCCCAGGTGGGCGACGAGCGCCTCGTCGAGAATCGCGTTGATCGTGTCGGAGTCGTAGCGCGCACGGTCGGCGTACCGGGTGGGGACGGTGCGGAGACTGGGAGCGTCCATCGGGCCGCCTTTTGTTCTGGTACATACTTGACTTTGTGACGTCACAATATCGGATCACCGGCCGCGGAGCGGAAGAGATTTCCTCGGCTGTGGAAAGCGGGGTCCGGGAGGGCGAGCTGGCTCCCGGTTCCGCGCTGCCGCCGGTGCGCCGGCTGGCGTCCGAGTTGGGTGTCGCTCCCACCACCGTCGCCGCCGCGTACGCGATCCTGCGCCGCCGAGGCCTGGTGGAGACCGCCGGTCGGCGCGGCACCCGCATCCGGCCCCGCCCGGCCACCGCGCCGCGGTCGGCGGTCGCGATCGCGGTCCCGCCCGGTGCGCGCGACCTGTCCCACGGTGAGCCCGACCCCGCGCTTCTCCCGCCGTTGGCGCCGGTGCTGTCCCGGCTGGTACCGCAGCCGTACGGGTACGCCGACGACATGGTGCTGCCCACCGTCCGCGCGCTCGCCGTTCACCGGCTGGAGTCCGACGGCGTGCCGGTCGAGGCGCTCACGCTGTGCCACGGTGCGCTGGACGCGATCGAGCGCTCGCTCGTCACCCGGGTGCGCCCCGGCGACAAGGTCGCGGTGGAGGACCCCGCGTGGGCGAACCTGCTCGACCTGCTCGCCGCGCTGGGTGTGGAGCCGGTGGGCGTCGCAGTGGACGAGGAAGGGCCGCTGCCGTCGGCCGTCGCCGCCGCGGTCCGGCGCGGGGTCACCGCGATGGTGGTCACCAGCCGCGCCCACAATCCCACCGGGGGAGCGATCAGCGGATCGCGGGCCGTCGAGCTGCGCGCGGAGCTGGCCGGGAGCGACGTGCTGGTCATCGAGGACGACCACGCCGCCGAGCTGGCCGGTGTCCCGCTCGCGCCGCTGGCCGGCGCCACACCGCACTGGGTGCTGGTGCGCTCGCTGAGCAAGCCGTACGGCCCCGATCTGCGCTGCGCCCTGCTCGCCGGTGACCCCGCGACGGTGGCCAGGGTCGACGGCCGCCGGCGGCTGGGGCCGGGCTGGGTCAGCCGGCTGACCCAGCAGATCGTGGCCGGGCTCTGGCAGGACCCGGCGGTCGACGCCGTGATCGCGCGCGCCGCGAGCGAGTACGACGCTCGTCGCGGGGCGTTGCTCGGCGCACTGCGGTCCGCCGGCGTGAGCGCGACCGGCCGTACCGGCCTGAACGTCTGGGTGCCGGTCGCCGACGAGACCGCGGCGGTGACAGCGCTGCGTGACGGGGGAATCGTGGTCGCGCCCGGCTCGCGCTACCGGGTGGACACCGGGCCCGGAATCCGCATCACCGCCAGCGCCTTGCCGGTCGCCGACGCGGCGGGGGTGGCCTCGGCCGTGGCGTCGGCGGTCACCGCCCGGCTGGCGCCCCACCGCTGAGGCACTGTGGGCGATCCGCCGGGTACCCGTCCGGTGCGGGTAGCCTGGCCGCCGTGCGGCTCACGGAATTCTGGCAGCGGATGGACGCCGCCTTCGGTCCCATTTACTCCCGGTCGGTCGCGTCGGACCAGGTCCTCGCCACCCTCGGCGGGCGGACCGTCGAACAGGCCCTGGCCCAGGGCGAGGACGCGAAGTGGGTGTGGCGTGCGGTGCACGCCGCGTTCGAGCTCCCGGCCACGCAGCGCTGACTTTCACTCTGCGTACTCACGCCGACACGCCTGTGGAAGGTGTTGCGCAATCGAACATAAGTTCGGTTAGCATGGCTCTACGCGCATCGTCACCGTCCACCGGAGTGCTGGTGTCCACAGATTCGCGCCGCAGCGCGAAACTGTCGTACCCAGCCTCTAGCGTCAGCCGCGATGAAAACTTCCCGACGACTTCCCAAGGCGGCAGCCATGCCAGCAGCACCTGACCGCGACAAGGCGCTCGAGGTAGCGCTAGCCCAGATCGACAAGCAGTTCGGCAAGGGCTCCGTCATGCGCCTCGGCGAGGACAACCGCCCGCCGATCGCCTCGATCCCCACCGGCTCGATCGCCCTCGACGTGGCCCTCGGCATCGGTGGCCTGCCGCGGGGCCGTGTCATCGAGATCTACGGTCCGGAGTCCTCCGGTAAGACCACCGTGGCCTTGCACGCGGTCGCCAACGCGCAGGCCGCGGGCGGTATCGCCGCGTTCATCGACGCCGAGCACGCGCTCGACCCGGTGTACGCCAAGGCGCTCGGCGTCGACACCGATGCGCTGCTGGTCTCCCAGCCCGACACCGGTGAGCAGGCGCTCGAGATCGCCGACATGCTGGTCCGCTCGGGCGCGCTCGACATCCTGGTGATCGACTCGGTGGCGGCTCTCGTGCCCCGCGCCGAGATCGAGGGCGAGATGGGTGACAGCCACGTCGGCCTCCAGGCCCGGCTGATGAGCCAGGCGCTGCGGAAGATGACCGGTGCGCTCAGCAACTCCGGTACCTCCGCGATCTTCATCAACCAGCTGCGCGAGAAGATCGGCGTCATGTTCGGCTCGCCGGAGACCACCACCGGTGGTAAGGCGCTGAAGTTCTACGCGTCGGTCCGGCTGGACGTCCGTCGCATCGAGACGCTCAAGGACGGCTCGGACGCGGTGGGTAACCGCACCCGCGTCAAGGTCGTGAAGAACAAGGTCTCGCCGCCGTTCAAGCAGGCCGAGTTCGACATCGTCTACGGCCACGGCATCAGCCGTGAAGGTTCGCTCATCGACGTCGGTGTGGACCAGGCGCTGATCCGCAAGTCGGGCGCTTGGTACACGTACGAGGGCGACCAGCTCGGGCAGGGCAAGGAGAACGTCCGCAAGTTCCTGGTCGACAACCCCGATCTCGCGGACGAGATCGAGAAGAAGATCAAGGAGAAGCTCGGCATCGGCGCCCTGCCGGCGGTCGACGTCAACGGGGTCGCACCGGCTCCGGTCGACTTCTGAGCACCGACCGGCCCCGGGCCGGTAACGACCCCGCCGGAGACACTCCGGCGGGCACCGCACCGGCCCCGGGCGGTGGCTCCGACGCCGCCCGGTCCCACCCGGCGGCCGATCGTGCGGCGATCGCCCGGGCGGCGCTGGAGGAAGCCGAGCGCCTCGCGCGCTCCCGCCCTTCCTCCGACCCGGCTCCGGCCCCGGCCTCCGGTCGGCGGCGCATCGGCCGTGCGGGGGACGGCAGTTCTGGGGACGGCGGCTCCGGGGATGAGGGTTTCTCGGAGCTTGCGTCCGGTGCGCGTGGCCGGGGTTCGCGGCGCGGGAGCGCTGGTCCGGGATCGCGGCGGGGGAGTACGGGGTGGGGTTCGCGGCGGGGCGGAAACCATCGGCGGGGCGAGGGCTCCGAGGGGCGTGACGAGGCGCCGGAACGGACGGACGGTGACGACGGCGGAGGTCCGGCCGACGACATCCCGATGGCCAACCCCGAGCAGGTGGCCCGGAACATCTGTCTGCGGCTGCTGACCGGACGGCCCCGCACCCGGGCCGAACTCGCCGCGGCGCTCGCCAAGCGGAACGTCCCGGTCGAGGCGGCCGACGCGGTGCTCGACCGGTTCGGCGAGGTCGGCCTGATCGACGACGCCGCCTTCGCGCGGGCCTGGGTCGAGACCCGCCAGCGCGGGCGCGGGCTCGGCCGCAGCGCGCTCGCCGGTGAGCTGCGCAAAAAGGGCGTTGATCGGGAGGTCGTGCAGGAAGCACTCGAGACCGTCGATGCCGGCGACGACCTCGCGGCGGCTCAGCGACTGGTCGAGAAGAAGCTCCCGAGCACTCGCGGGCTTCCACCCGACAAGCGGGCCCGCCGGCTGGTCGGAATGCTCGCGCGGCGTGGTCATCCCGCCGGTGTGGCCTACCGGGTCGTGCGTGAGGCGCTCGCGGCGGAGGGTGCCGACCCCGATCTGACGGGCGTGCCCGACCCGACGCTCACCGACGACTGAGCGGCGATTCGTCCCCAGATCTGGTCACTCAAAGTGGTCGGGCCTTGACCTCTCGTCGAGAGTGAGGCCGATGAACGTTCCTTGACCGGCCGGTAACCTCCACATAGCCTCACGGGTACTGAGATCGAGCCCGTGTACGTGACATCTCCTGATACGCACCTGCGATACCCATAACTCCACGAAGCGTGCTTCGTGCTGAATGTGCTGACTGAGTTCGTCGAGGTTCGGTGGTCCCTCTGCGGGCTGGCCGTGTCCTCAGAGGCTGAACGGCCCTGCGGGGTCCGATCGCGCTCTGTCGTGCTTTCAGCCGCCGGCCGTTCTTCGTTCGTTCGGGCTGCGCTGAGGCGTGTCCCGTACTTCGGGCTCGGGTGAGTGCCCCCGCACGAGGACGGCCCGGTCTCCGGACTGCTCCCCGCTGCGGCCGTGCGCCGGGACGAGAGGGGCCATGATGTCGGGAGCCGCGTTCGTCGGTTTCGCCGTGGTCGTTCTGCTGGTGGCGGTGGTGATCGCCGTCGTGACAGCGCTCGTCGTCCTCCGCGTACTGACGCCCCGGCTCCGGGCCCCTGCCCTGCTCCCGCCCGCCCCCGAAGGCGTCCCCGCCCCCGAAGGCGTCCCCGCCCCCGAAGGCGTCCCCGCCCCCGAAGGCGTCCCCGCCCCTGCCCAGGGTGGTGACGCCCATACTCCGGCGCGCAGCATTGGTACCTCCGCCTCGGCCCGCGAGGATGGGGCTTCCGTTCCAGCCCGTGAGGATGGGGCTTCCGCTTCGGTCCGTGAGGGTGGGGATTCCGCCCCGGTCCGTGAGGATGGTGACTCCGCCGCGGCCCGTGGGAACGGTGACTCCACCTCGGTCTCCGCCGAAGGTGCCCCCGCCCTGGTCCCGGGCCGCGGGGAGGGCGCCTCCGCCTCGGGCCATGGGGACGAGGCCTCTGCTTTGGCCCGTGGGGACGATGCCTCCGCCTTGGCCCGTGGAGATGGGGCCTCTGCCCAGCCCAGTGGGGATGGTGTCTTCGTGCAGGGTGGTGCCCGCGCTGAAGTCGCCTCGGCCCCGGCCGCCGAGAGTGTGGCCCCCGCCCACGTCGGTGACAAAAGCGCCCCTGCTCAAGTTGCCTCTGCCCAAGCCCGCGCGGACAGTGCTCCTGCTCAAGCCCGCGCGAACCGTGCTTCCGCTCCGGTGCGTGGGGACGGTGCCCGTGCGCGGGACGAGGATGGTTTCGGGGCGATGAGGGGCGTGCCTGCTGCGGGCACTCCCACCCAGTGCGACGGCACCGACGCCGGATCCCCGGCCGCCGATCCGACCGCCACCGGAAGCTCGGCACTCCTCGCGAGTGCGACGAGTGCCCACCCACCTGCCTCGCGCGCCGATGCGACCGGCCCCGCCGGTGTTGCTGACCCGGCCCGGGCGGATACCGCCGATTTCCCAGTCACTTCCAGCGCCACGCGCGTGACCGGCGGATCTGGCTCCCCGCCCGCGACCCCCACCGATTACGCCCCCGCGAACGGCACCACCCCGCCACCCGGAATTCCGCCCGCGGGCGACTCTGCCCCCGGACCCGCAGGCGCCATCGGCTCCGCGCGCGAGGACGCCACCGGCTCCGCCTCTGAGGACGCCACCAGCTCCGCCTCTGCGGGCGCCACCGGCTCCGCCTCTGCGGGCGCCACCGGGTCTGCGCGAGAGCACACCACGGACTCCGCGTGGGGAGGCGTCACGAGCTCTGCCGCGGAAGTCGTCATGAGCTCTGCCGGGGACGGCATCACAGGCTCTGCCCGGGAAGGCGCTACCGGCTCCGCGGCTACGGGCGCCACTGGCTCGGTGCGGGCGGGTGCCATCGACTCTGAGCGAGAGGACCCGACCGGCTCCGCACCTGCCAGCACCAGTGGCTTCGCAGCTTCGGGCGCTGCTGTTCCCGCCCAGGGGCACACCCCCGACCCGGCCCGCGAATACACCGTCGGCTCGGAGGCCGCTAGCGGCACCACCCACGGCACCGCCACCCCACCCTCCCGGCAACTCGTCGCCCCCCGCCAAGCACCCGACCACCGCGAAACCCACCCCGACCACCGCGAAACCCACTCGCAAACCCACCCCGACCTCACCACCGCCCACACCCAAGCTCGCCGCGTCCTCGAGGCGGCTCACGAAGAGGCCATCGAACTCGTCGCTCGCGCTCGGCGGCGGGCTGCGCGGGAAGCGGAAGAACTCCTCGCCGACGCCCGGCGCGGGGCCGAGCGGGACGTCGCCAACCTCCAGGCCGACGCCACTGCTCGGCGGGACGAGGCGCAGCGCCGGGAGACGCGCGTCGCCGAACGCGAGGAGCGCGCCCACCAGACCGAGAACCGCCTCACCGAGCGCGAGACCGAGCTCGCCGCGCTGGCCGACGAACTCGCGGCCAAGAACCAGGAGCTGACGCGGGCCGCCGCCGAGCGTCGGGCGGAGCTCGAACGGATCGCCGGGCTGTCCAGCGACGCGGCCAAGGCCGAGCTCGTCCACGAGGTCGAAACCCAGGCCAAGCGGGAAGCCGCGATCCTCGTGCGCGACATCGAGGCCGAGGCCCGCGCGAAGGGCGAGGAGCGGGCCAAGCGCATCGTCGTCGACGCGATCCAGCGGGTGGCGGGCGAACAGACCGCGGAGAGCGTGGTCAGCGTCCTGCACCTGCCCGGCGACGACATGAAGGGCCGGATCATCGGCCGCGAGGGGCGCAACATCCGCGCGTTCGAAGCGGTCACCGGTGTCAACGTGATCATCGACGACACCCCGGAAGCCGTCCTGCTCTCGTGCTTCGACCCGGTCCGGCGGGAGGTGGGGCGGTTGACGCTCGAGAAGCTGGTGCTCGACGGGCGGATCCATCCGCAGCGCATCGAGGAGATCTACGAGCGCAGCAAGGAGCAGGTCGAGCAGCTCTGCGTGCGGGCCGGCGAGGAGGCTCTCGTCCAGGTCGGGATCGCCGACATGCACCCCGATCTGATCGCCACGCTCGGTCGGCTGCGTTACCGCACGTCGTACGGGCAGAACGTGCTGAAGCACCTGATCGAGACCGCGCACATCGCCAGCCACATGGCTGCCGAGCTCCGGCTGGACGTGGCGCTGGTCAAGCGGTCGGCGTTCCTGCACGACATCGGCAAGGCGCTCACCCACGAGGTGGAGGGCAGCCACGCGGTGATCGGCGCCGATCTGGCCCGCCGGCTCGGGGAGAGCGACGAGGTCGTGCACGCGATCGAGGCCCACCACGACGAGGTGCCGCCGCGAACGCTCGAAGCGGTGTTGACGCAGGCTTCGGACGCCTGCTCGGGCGGACGCCCCGGGGCCCGCCGGGAGAGCCTGGAGACCTACGTGAAGCGGCTCGAGCGCATCGAGGAGATCGCGGCCGGCCTGCCCGGCGTGGAGAAGGTGTTCGCGATGCAGGCCGGGCGCGAGGTGCGGGTGATGGTCGCGCCGGACCAGGTCGACGACCTCGCAGCCCAGGTGCTCGCGCGTGACGTCGCCAAGCAGATCGAGGACGAGCTGACCTACCCCGGCCAGATCCGCGTCACCGTGGTGCGCGAATCACGCGCGACCGGCGTCGCCCGCTGAACGAACGGCCCTCCCCGCTGCGCGGCGGGGAGGGCCCGGGATCAGATCGTGGCCGCGCCGCCGCCACCCATCGACGCGCCCTGGTCGGCCTCCATCACCGGCGCCGCCGAGCGCGAGCCCTTCCGCGACAACCGCCGCTCCAGCCACGTCGCGAACCACGACAGCAGCAGGCACGTCGCCACGTAGATCGCCCCGCCCACGATCACCAGCGGGATCAGCGGGTACTCGAACTGCGGGGCGGTGGCCAGCTGCTTGAGCTGCTTCAGCAACTCGTCGTACGTCACCAGGAACCCGAGCGCGGTGTCCTTGAGCAGTACCACGAGCTGGCTGATGATCGCCGGCAACATCGCCCGCACGGCCTGCGGCACGAGCACCGACATCATCACCTGGGTCTTGCGCATGCCCAGCGCGTACGCGGCCTCCGACTGCCCGCGCGGCACCGACGCGATGCCCGCCCGGAACAGCTCCGCGAACACCGAGCCGTTGTAGAGCGTCAGACCGAGGACGACGGCCCACAACGGCGAGACGCGCAGGCCCAGCGACGGCGTCCCGTAGTAGAACAGGAACATCAGGAGGACCAGCGGCACTGCGCGGAAGATCTCCACGAACCAGAACGACGGCGCCCGCAGCCAGGCGTGGTCGGACACGCGCGCGGCCGCCAGCCCGATGCCCAGCAGCAGCGCCAGCACCGCCGCGATCCCGGCCGCCTTCAACGTGTTGAGGAAGCCCTCGAGGATCGTGATCTGCGGCTGCTTGTACGCGAAGATCTCCCACTTCGTCCCGGAGAACTGCCCGGTCTCGTTGAAGCGGTAGACGACGTAGAACAGCCCGCCCAGGATCACCAGCGACCCGACGGCACCGATCAGCAGGTTCCGTCGCCGCGCCCGCGGCCCGGGCACGTCGAACAGCACCGACGTCGTCGGAGTACGCGGTTTACGCCGCGCCGGAGCAACAAGAGTCACCGCGCCACACTCCACCGACGCTCGAGGTTGCGCTGCACGGCCGACAGCGGCAGCACGAGGATGAGGAAGCCGACGACGACCCACAGCAGGCCGCTCAGCGCGGGATAGCCCAGCTCGGAGAGGTTGGCCCGGATCGAACCGGCCTCGGCGACGCTGAACCCGGCGGCGATCGTCGTGTTCTTCAAGAGCGCGATCAGGATCGACGCCAGCGGCGGCACGACCGCCCGGAACGCCTGCGGCAGGATCACGAACCGCAACGTCTGGGCGAACGTCAGCCCGACGGCCCGCGCCGCCTCGGCCTGACCGGCCGGCACCGTGTTGATGCCGGCCCGCACGGCCTCGCACACGAACGCCGACGTGTACGCCGACAGCGCGATCACCGCGAACGTCGTGAAGGAGAAGTTGATCTCCAGGTACGGAAAGCCGAACGCGACGAAGAAGAACACGAGCGTCAGCGGGGTGTTGCGCAGGAAGGTCACGTAGCCGGTGCCGAACCAGCGCAGCGCCGGGACCGGCGATACGCGGAACGCCCCGAGGATCGTGCCGACGATCAACGCGAGCAGCCCGGACAGGACGAACAGGACAACGGTGTTCCAGAACGCCTTACCGAACAGCGACCAGTTGTCGGTCAGCGTGGGCAGGAAGTCACTCATCGGTCTCCCGGTAAAGAGGGGGGCCGTCTCGGCAACCGAGACGGCCCCACCAAGAAACGGATTAGTACCGCTCGATCGCCGGCGGCGACGCCTTCGAACCCGACTTACCGAGCGTGGCGTCGTAGATCTTCTGCCACTCGCCGTCCTTCGCGGACGCCTCGATGATGTCGTTGACCTTGTCGCGCAGGGCCTTGTCGTCCTTGTTCAGGCCGACGCCGTACTTCTCCTCGGAGAACGGCTTGCCGACGACCTTCAGCTTCTCCGGCTGCTGCGCCGCGTAGCCGAGCAGGATCGCGTCGTCGGTGGTCACCGCGTCGGCCTGCTTGTTGAGGACCGCGTCGACGCACTGCGAGTACTTCTCGAACTCGACGGTCTTCGCGTCCTTGTGCTCGTCCTTGATCCGCTGGATCGAGGTCGAACCGGTGGCCGAGCAGACCGTCTTGCCCTTCAGCGTCTCCGGGCCGGTGATCGTCGAGTCGTCCTTGCGCACGAGCAGGTCCTGACCGGCGATGTAGTACGGGCCGGCGAACGAGATCTGCGTCTTGCGCTTGTCGGTGATCGAGTACGTACCGACGTAGTAGTCGATGTCGCCGTTCACGATCGCCTGCTCGCGGTTCGCGGACGGGATCGCCTTGAACGTGACCTTGTCGTCGCCGTAGCCGAGCTTGGCGGCGATCAGCTTCGCCATCGAGATGTCGAAGCCGGAGTACTCGTTCGTCGTCGGGTCCTTGTAGCCGAGGTTCGGCTGGTCTTCCTTGACCCCGATGACCACGGAGCCGCGGGCCTTGATCGCGTCGAACGTCTTCGAGCCCGACACGGCGACGGCGCTCTCGACCGACGAGGTCGGCGCGTCGTTGCCGCTGTCGCCTTCTTTGCCGCACGCGGTGAGCGCGAGGGCGCCGGCGATCGCCAGTACGGCGAGCTTCCGGAGCTTCATGTGCTGTCCTCCAGGGGATCCGTCGGTAGGCGGGTCAGTGAGTGAGGATTTTGGAGAGGAAGTCCTTGGCCCGGTCGGACGTCGGGTTGGTGAAGAACGTGTCCGGTTCGGCCGCCTCGACGATCTGGCCGTCGGCCATGAACACGACCCGGTCGGCCGCGCGGCGAGCGAAGCCCATCTCGTGCGTGACGACGACCATCGTCATGCCCTCCCGCGCCAGCGAGGTCATGACGTCGAGCACCTCGTTGACCATCTCGGGGTCGAGCGCCGAGGTCGGCTCGTCGAACAGCATCACCTTCGGACGCATCGCGAGCGCGCGGGCGATCGCCACCCGCTGCTGCTGGCCGCCGGAGAGCTGAGCCGGGTACTTGTCGGCCTGGCTGGCGATACCGACGCGCTCCAGCAGCTCCATCGCGTGCTTGCGGGCGGCGTCGCCGGACTCCTTGCGGACCTTGGTCGGCCCGAGCATGACGTTCTGGACGATCGTCTTGTGCGCGAACAGGTTGAACGACTGGAAGACCATGCCGACGTCCGCGCGCAGCCGGGCCAGGTCCTTTCCTTCGGCCGGCAGCGCCGTGCCGTCGATCCGGATCTCGCCGTCCTCGATCGGCTCGAGCCGGTTGATCGCGCGGCACAGCGTCGACTTGCCGGACCCGGACGGCCCGACCACGACGACGACTTCGCCCCGACCGATGTTCAGGTTGATGTCCCGCAGAACGTGCAGGTCGCCGAAGTACTTGTTCACACCTTCGACGGCTACCAGGGGAGTATCGGTGGTCGGCTGATCCGGCATCGGGCTCCTCAAGTCAGCACAAGGGGATCTCGCGTAGTGCCGAACCCTATGCGACCTGACTACCGCGTTTGAGGCCTGAGCGATCACGGACGAGTAACGAGCAACGCCCAGGCCGTAGGCTGTGACCTGTTATGAGCGCCCCGACTGAAGCGGCAGCACGCACCTACTCGGTGCGCACCTTCGGCTGCCAGATGAACGTCCATGACTCCGAGCGCCTCTCCGGGCTGCTGGAGGCGTCCGGATACCGCCCGGCCGAGCCCGGCACCGACCCCGACGTCGTCGTGCTGAACACCTGCGCCGTGCGCGAGAACGCCGACAACAAGCTCTACGGCAACCTCGGCCACCTGGCGTCGGTCAAACGACACAAGGAAGGCATGCAGATCGCCGTCGGCGGCTGCCTGGCCCAGAAGGACCGCGGCAGGATCGTCGAGAAGGCCCCCTGGGTCGACGTCGTCTTCGGCACCCACAACCTGGGGTCGCTGCCGGTGCTGCTGGAACGCGCCCGGCACAACGCCGAGGCCCAGGTGGAGATCAAGGAGTCGCTGGAGGCGTTCCCCTCCACGCTGCCGGCCCGGCGCGATTCGGCCTACTCCGGCTGGGTGTCGATCTCGGTCGGGTGCAACAACACCTGCACGTTCTGCATCGTGCCGTCGCTGCGCGGCAAGGAGACCGACCGGCGTCCCGAGGACATCCTGGCCGAGGTGCGCGCGCTGGTCGCCGAGGGTGTGCTGGAGGTGACGCTGCTCGGGCAGAACGTCAACTCCTACGGCGCCGAGTTCGGCGACCGCTCCGCGTTCGCGAACCTGCTCCGCGCCTGCGGCGAGATCGAGGGCCTCGAGCGCGTCCGGTTCACGTCCCCGCACCCCAAGGACTTCACCGACGACGTCATCGACGCGATGGCCACCACGCCGAACGTCTGCCACCAACTGCACATGCCACTGCAGAGCGGTTCCGACGCGGTGCTGAAGGCGATGCGCCGCTCGTACCGTTCGGAGCGTTACCTCGGCATCCTCGAGCGGGTCCGGGCCGCGATGCCCGACGCTGCGATCACGACCGACATCATCGTCGGCTTCCCCGGCGAGACCGAGGCGGACTTCCAGGCGACGCTCGACGTGGTGGCCGCGGCCCGCTTCTCGCAGGCGTTCACCTTCCAGTACTCCCAGCGCCCCGGCACCCCGGCGGCCACCATGCCCGACCAGCTGCCCAAGAAGGTCGTGCAGGAGCGCTACGAGCGGCTGATCGCGCTGCAGGAAGACATCTCCTGGGACGAGAACAAGAAGCTCGTCGGCCGTGAGGTGGAGTTGCTCGTCGCCACCGGGGAGGGCCGCAAGGACTCCGGGACGGGCCGGATGAGCGGTCGCGCCCGCGACGGCCGGTTGGTGCACTTCGCCGGCGACCCGAGCGTGGTCCGCCCGGGCGACATCGTGACGACGACCGTCACGTACGCCGCTCCGCACCACGCGATCGCCGAGGGGCCGATCCACTCCCACCGCCGCACCCGCGCCGGCGACAACGTCGAAGCCGGCCGGCTGAATCCGACCACGGGACGGGCCAAGACCAGCGGCGTCGGGCTCGGCATGCCGACGCTCGGCCCGCCCGCCGCGCTTCCCGCCCCGGTCTGCGGCTAGCCCGTGCGAGTACTCCTGATCGA
Organism: Cryptosporangium arvum DSM 44712; assembly: GCF_000585375.1. NCBI lineage: Bacteria > Bacillati > Actinomycetota > Actinomycetes > Cryptosporangiales > Cryptosporangiaceae > Cryptosporangium > Cryptosporangium arvum. Next base: position 6,860,855 of record NZ_KK073874.1, on the reverse strand, counting down.
GGACGACGACCGGGTCGCCGGCGCGCTGTCGGTGAACCTCACCCGGCAGCAGATGGACGTCGACCGGGTGGGCAGTGCCCAGCGGGCGCTGGAGCGGTTACGCACCGGCGCCCGCCACGACGTCGTCCTGCTCGACCTCGGATTACCCGACCTGGACGGGCTCGCGCTCTGCAAGCGGATCCGGGAGCTCTGCGACGTCCCGGTCATCATGGTCACCGCGCGCACCGACATGTCGACGCGGCTGCACGGCCTGCACGTCGGCGCCGACGACTACGTCACCAAGCCGTTCGACCCGCGGGAACTGGTGGCGCGCATCCACGCGGTCACCCGCCGGGCCGCCCGCGCGGTGCCGGAGCTCCCGATCGAGGACGCCCCCGCGTCCGCGGCGCCCACCACCACGATCGCCGGCCCCGGTGGCGTCGAACTGGACGTGGAACGGCGGGAAGTCACCGTGGACGGGGCGCCGGTCGCGCTGACCCGCAAGGAGTTCAATCTGCTCGCGATGCTGGCGCGCCAGCCCGGCATCGTCTTCACCCGGTCGCGGATCCTCGCCGAGGTCTGGGATTCGGCCTGGATCGGCAACCAGCGGACGCTCGAGGTGCACGTCGCCGCGGTCCGGGCGAAACTCGGCGTCGCCGGCATCATCGAGACCGTGCGTGGGGTCGGCTACCGCTATCCGGCCGGCTGACCCATGCGGGCCCGCCTGTTCGTACTCCTGCTGACGCTCATCGCGCTCGTCGTCGTCGCGTTGCTGACGCCGCTGGCGACGAACTACGCCACGAACGCCCAGCGTCAGGTGTACATCGACCGGCTGCAGGACACGAACCGGTTCGCGCTGCTGCTCCGGGACGGCACGGGCACCTCGGAGCTCTCCGCCCTGCGCGACGAGATCGAGCGCTACCACGACGTCTACGGCATCCCGACGGTCGTCCTGGACGGGCACCGCCAGGTGATGCTCAGCTCGGGTCCGGTCGACATCGACGACCCGACGGTCAGCGACCGGATCGACACCGCGCTCTCCGGGCGCAGCACCGAGGAGATGTCGATCTGGCCCTGGCAGGACCATCCGCTGGTCGTGGCGGTGCCCTTCCTGGCCGGCGAGGGCGCCGGGGTCGCCGGCGTCGTCGTCACGGTGTCGCCCACCGACGCGCTGCGCACCCGCGTCGGCACGGTCTGGATCGTGCTGGCCGCGCTGAGCCTCGGCGCGGTCGCGCTGTTCGTCGCGGTCGCCGACGCGCTGGCCACCTGGGTGCTGCGTCCGGTGAGCAGCCTCGACGCCGCCGCGCACGCGATCACCTCCGGTGACCTGGAGTCGCGGGCCCCGGTCGGCACCGGGCCACCGGAGCTACGCCGGCTGGCCCGGTCGTTCAACGAGATGGCCGCCACCGTGAGCGGCGCGCTCGACGCCCAGCGCGCGTTCGTCGCCGAAGCGTCCCACCAGATGCGCAACCCGCTGACCGCGCTGCTGCTGCGGATCGGCAACCTCGCCGACGCGGTCGCCGACGAGAACGCCGGCGATCTGCCCGACCGGGCGAAGGCCGAGTACGACGAGGCCATGCGCGAAGGCCAGCGGTTGCAGCGCGTGCTGGAGGAGCTGCTCGCGCTGGCCCGCGCCGAACGTCACCTGGGGGCGGTGCGCCGCGTCGACGTCGGTCAGGTCCTCGACGAGCGGCTGTTGTCCTGGCGGGTGCGGGCGGACCTACGGGGCCAGATCCTGGTGCGGTCCGGGGTGGCCACCGCCGACGCGCTCGTCGACCCCGAGTCGCTGGGCCGGGTGCTCGACGAGTTGCTCGACAATGCCAGCCGCTACGCCGGCGACGACGGCGTCATCGTGGCCGCGCTCCGGGCGGGCGCGGGTTCACCGGGCGCTGTGCGGCTGTCGATCTCCGACGACGGCGACGGCCTCCCGATCACCGAGCTCGACAAGGTCGCCGGCCGTTTCTGGCGCAGCCCCACCCATGCGAACATCCCCGGCACCGGCCTCGGCCTGAGCATCGTCACGTCGCTGCTGCAGACGTTCGGCGGCCGCCTGGAGGTCGGCACCGGTCCCCAGGGCGGCTTGTCGGTCACCTGTGTGCTGCCGAGCCCACCGTCGCCGGCAGCCCCCGAACTGCCCGCCGCGGACGCTCCGGAGCCGCCGGCCGCGGGCGAGCCGGCCGCCGCTCAGGGTTTGATCGAGCGGTAGTAACGGATCGCGCCGGGATGGAGCGGGATCGAGGCCGTGCTGATCGCTGAGCGGACGTCGAGCACCCGGCCGCTCGGCACCGCCTCGGCGATGCGCCGACGGTGCGCGAACAACGCCGACGTGAGCCGGAAGACCAGGTCGTCGTCCAGCTTGAGGCTCGCGAGCAGGTAACTCGGCACCGCCGCGGTGCGGGTGTCGCTCACACCCGCATAGGTGCCCGCCGGAACCGTGGCGAGTTGGTAGAACGACCCGTATTGGCGGTGCAGCTCCTCGACGTACCGGTCGAGCGGCAGCAGCCGGATCGGGAGTGTGCCGGCCAGCTCGGCCAGCGCCTGGGTCGGCAGGCCACCGACCCAGAAGAACGCGTCGAGCGTGCCGTTCTTCAGCTGCCGGGCGGACTCGCTGACGCCGTAGCTGCGGCGCAGGATGTCGTTCGCGTGGCCCATGCCGGCCGCGTCCAGCAGCCGCTGGGCGGTGATCTCGACCGACGAGCCCTCCGCCCCGACCGACACCCGTTTGCCGCGGAGGTCCGACAGCGCCAGCACCGTCGAATCGCGTCGCACGACGACCTGGACGTACTCGTCGTAGACCCGGGCGATCGCGCGGATCCGCCCGGGTGGGGCACCGGCCTTCCGCTCCAGCGCCGGCACCTTGAACGCGGTGTCCGCGGAGATGAACGCCAGGTCGGCCCGGCCGGCGGCGACCCGGCCGAGGTTGTCGACCGACCCGCTGCTGTTGTCGACGCGGACGGTCACGTCGGGCAATTCGTCGCGGAGGACGTCCTGAAGGGCCAGCCCGTACGCCTCGTAGACGCCCCCCGCACCGCCGGTGCTGATCCGGATCCCACCCGACGGGTACTGGACCGGATCACACACCGGCTCGCGGCACCCACGTAACGCGACCATCCCGACCGCGGCGATGGCCAGTGCCACCACCGTGACCAGCAGCACCCAGCGTCGTCGCCGGGTCAGGACGGGCAGGACTATCCCGCTTGCTCGGCGAGGTCGAGGAACTGGCGCTTGGACGCCAGCGCCTTCTCGGCCTCAGCGATCCGGCGCTGGTCGCCCTGGGTCCTGGCCCGCTCGAGCTGACGTTCGGCCTTCGCCACCTGCTCACGCATCTGGGCCAGCAGCGGGTTGCTCTCGACGCTGCCGCGGCGCCACTCGGCGTCGGCGGCCACCCGCACCCGCTCCTCGACCGCACGCAGACGCCGGTCGAGCTGCGCGACGGCCTCGCGGGGCACCCGGCCGATGTCGTCCCAGCGCGCCTGGACGTCACGCATCGCGGTCTGGGCGCCGCGCAGGTCGGTCGCCGGGTCGATCCGCTCGGCCTCGGCGAGCAGCTCTTCCTTCTTCGTCTGGTTGGTCTTCAGCTCCGCGTCGCGCTCGGAGAACGTGGCCGAGCGGTGCGCGAAGAACGTGTCCTGGGCGGCCCGGAACCGCTTCCAGAGCTGCTCCTCGGCCTCGCGCGGGGCGCGGCCCGCGGCCTTCCAGTCGTTCATCAGCTGCTTGAGCCGGTTGGCGGTGGACTGCCAGTCGGTCGACTCGGCCAGCGACTCGGCCTCGACGACCAGCTGCTCCTTGACGCCCTGGACCTGCTTGCGCTGCTGGTCGAGGCCCGCGAAGTGGGAGCCGCGGCGACGGCTGAACCCGTCGCGGGCCGCCGCGTACCGGCGCCACAGCTCGGTGTCGGTCTTGCGGTCGACGCCGCGGATCGTCTTCCACTCGGTGAGGATGTCGCGCAGCCGGTCGCCGGCGACCTTCCACTGGGTGGAGTTGTTCGCGATGTCCTCGGCCTCGGCGACCAGCGCCTGCTTGCGTTCGGTGGCCTCCTCGCGGGCCTTGGCCTTCGCGACCTTCTGCTCGTCGGCCTTCGCGGCCGACTGCTCGATCAGCGCGTCCAAGCGGGTGGCCAGCGCGTCGAGGTTGCCGATGACGTGCGCGTCGGCCAGCGACTCACGCAGCCGGGCGGCCGAGGACTTGGTGTGGGCCGCGTCGCTCATGCCGCCCTGGAGGCGGGCCTCGAGCAACTCGACCTCGGTGACCAGGTCGTCGTAGCGGCGCTGGAAGTGGTGCAGACCCTCGTCGGCGGTGCCGGCCTGCCAGGAGCCGATCGCCCGCTCGCCGTCGGCGGTGCGGACGTAGACGTTCCCGTCGGCGTCGATCCGCCCGTACTCGCTGGACGCCGTCCCTCCCGATCCGCTCGCCGCAGCGGGGGTGGCGGCGGCTGCGGCGGGGCTCTCCGTGGAGGGGGTGGCTGTGGCGGGCGTGGTGGTCGCGGGCGTCGCTGCGGCGGGGATCGCGGTGGCCGGGGTGGCCGTCGCGGGGGTGGGGTTCGCCGTCGCGGTGGCCGGGTTGGCGGTGGCCGGGGTCGCGGTGGCCGGGGTCGCGTCGGCCGGAGTGGTGGCGGCCGGAGTGGTGGCGGCGGGAGCCTGCGCGGCGAGCGACGCCGGGCTGGGGACGGCCGGAGTCGGGGTCGCGGTCGGCGGAGCCGGGGTCGGCGTGGCCGGCGGAGCCGGGGTGGGCACGGCCGCCGGGGTGGGTGCCGCGCTTGATTCGGACGCGGACTCGGACGCGGTGTTCGACTCGGCCGCGGGCGACGCGCTCGAGCCGGATGCGGGCTCGGTCGCTGGGGTCGCGCTCGACTCGGCCGGAGGGGCCGGGGTGGTCGCGGGCGACTCGGCCGGGGTGGTCGACTCAGCCGGGGTGGGCGCCGAGGGCGCCGAGGGTGCGGTGGCGGCCGGGGTGATGGCTGCGGCGATCACGGCCGGGGTCACGGCGGGCGGGGCCGGGGTGTGTTCGGGCTGGTCCGACGTGCTCGGCGTGTCGGAGCTTCCCGCGGACGCCGTGGCGTCCGCCGATTCCTCGACCGGTGCCTCGGCCGACGGCGTGTCGGCGGGCGAGACCGGGGCCGACCGCACGTCACCGGACTCCGTGGTTGACGACTCCGCAGGAGTTCCCGCGGGCGTGGCCGCGGTGCTGTCGCTGCCGGAAGTGTCCATGACCATCCTCGTTCCCGTTCCGGTGGCGGGTATATTCACCACCGCATCTGCTGCGCCACCCTGCGTGAGCCGGATGCGGCCGTCCGTGGGCCGCAGGCCGGTTCTCGGGCTGCCTGACGAGCATTGTCACAGGTTCAGGCGAACTACTTCGCATCGATGCGGCGATCGGTGACGCAACTGCTGCTAGATCATCGATCAACCGCGTCACGAACAGCACATTTCGCGTGGCTGTCGGATACCTGGCTGACACGGCGCCGGTGCCCACCCTAGTGCCGGTTACCCTTCCGGGGTGCTGCTCGCCGCCACTGTCTGTCCCCATCCGCCGCTGCTGGTTCCGGCGCTGACCGGTGCGACCGGTCCCGCGGAGCTCCGCGAGGCGTGCGTGGCCGCGGTCCGCGATCTGCTCGCCGCGGGGGAGCCGTCCGGCGACGCGCTGGACGTCGTAGTCGTCGGTACCGGCCCAACCCCCGGCAGCGCCGCACCGGACGCGATCGGCTCGCTGTCGGGCTACGGAGCAGACGTGACCGTAGCCCTGACCCGCGTGGTCCCCACCCCGGAGCCCACCGACACCAATCCCACCCCCACGGGACTTTCCGGCGCGGGGCCTACCGGCTCGGGTCTTTCTGGCACGGGTCTTTCTGGCGCGGGGCCTACCGGCGTGGGGCCCATCGGCGCGGCGACGCTTCCGCTCTCGGTGACCGTCGGGGTCTGGCTGCTCCGGCAGGCCGGTTGGAGCGGGCCGGTGCGCGCCCGGGTCGTCACCGAGAACGCCACTCCGACCGAGTGCGCCGATCTGGGCGCACGGCTGGCCGGGTACCCCGCGCCGACCGTGCTGCTGGTGATGGGCGACGGCTCGGCGAGCCGGGACGAGAAGGCACCCGGTTCGCTCGACCCCCGCGCCGTCCCGTTCGACACCGCGGTCGCCGACGCGCTGGCGTCCGTGGACACGGCCGCACTGGCCGCGCTCGACCCCGCCCTGGCCCGCGAGCTGTTCGCCGCCGGCCGGGCACCGTGGCAGATCCTCGCCGGTGCGGTCGAGGCCGACGCGCGCCCCTGGAAGGGCGAACTACGCTCCGCCGAGGCCCCCTACGGCGTCGGCTACCTGGTAGCCACCTGGTCCCCAGCGTGACGCCCACGGCCGCCCCGAACCCCCAGGCGGCCAAGATCTCTCCTGCGGCTCCGATCTCTCCTGCGGCTCCGGCCTCTCCGAACGCTGTGACCTCTCCGGTGACGCCGGATCGTGTGGCCGGCTCGGGACGGCCGACTACGGCCGGTGGTGCGACTACGGCCGGTGGTGCGACTACGGCCGGTGGTGCGACTACGGCCGGTGGTGCGACTACGGCCGGTGGTGCGACTACGGCCGGTGGCTCGACTACCGCCGTTGAGGCGAAGGCGGCCGATGGCGCGGAGACAGCGGGTGGGGCGAAGACTGCCGGTGGCGCGGTGACATCCGGTGGGGTGGAGACGGGGCCGCCCGTGATAGCGGTCGTCGGGCCTACGGCCACTGGGAAGTCGGGGCTGGGGGTGGCGCTCGCGAAGGCGCTCGGCGGCGAAGTGGTCAACGCCGACTCGATGCAGCTCTACCGGGGCATGGACATCGGCACCGCGAAGCTGACGCCCGCCGAGCAGGACGGCGTCCGCCATCACCTGCTCGACGTCTGGTCGGTGACCGAGACGGCGTCGGTCGCGGAGTACCAGCGGCTGGCCCGGGCCGCGGTGGACTCGCTGCGCGCGGCCGGAACGGTCCCGGTGCTGGTCGGCGGCTCCGGCCTCTACGTCGACGCGGTGCTCGACCGGATGGAGTTCCCGGGCACCGACCCCGAGGTGCGCGCCGCGCTCGAGGCCGAGCTCGCCGACGTCGGCCCGGCACCCCTGTACGCCCGGCTGACCGCGGCGGACCCGGCCGCCGCGGCCGCGATCCTGCCCAGCAACGGGCGGCGGATCGTCCGCGCGCTCGAAGTGATCACGCTGACCGGCTCGTTCACCGCCGCACTGCCCGCGCAGCCGGAGCCGTACTACGACGCGGTCCGGATCGGCCTCGACCGCCCGGTCGACCAGCTCGACGCCCGGGTCGAGGAACGCGTCCGGGTGATGTGGGACGCCGGTCTGATCGACGAGGTACGCACCCTGGAACAGCACGGCCTGCGTGACGGCCGGACCGCGTCCCGCGCTTTGGGATACGCCCAGGTGCTGCGCATGTTCGACGGCGAGTTCGACGAGCTCGGCGCGATCACCGCCACCCAGGCCGCGACGAGGCGGTTCGTGCGCAGGCAGCGGTCGTGGTTCCGGCGCGACGACCGGGTCCGCTGGCTCGATCCGACCGACGGGACGCACGCGCTGGAAGAGGCGCGAAAACTGATACCTCATGAGTCACACCGGCTCACCCCGGAATCACGCGACAGCCCTCGTAGGATCTGATGCTGTGAGCGATTCCGCGCCGACCCCCGGCACCCCTGTGAGCGGCCCCGTGCCGTTCGCCAAGGGCCACGGCACCGAGAACGACTTCGTCATCGTGCCCGACCCGGACGGCGTCCTGGAGATCCCGCCTCAGCTCGTGCGGGCTCTGTGCGACCGCCGCGCCGGCATCGGCGCCGACGGGCTGCTGCGGGTCGTGCGCACCACCCGTATCCCGGAGGGCCTCGGGCTCGACGGCGAGTGGTTCATGGACTACCGCAACGGTGACGGGTCGATCGCCGAGATGTGCGGCAACGGCATCCGGGTGTTCGCGCGGTACCTGGTCGAGGCCGGGCTGGCCAAGCCAGGCACGATGCGCATCTCCACCCGGGCCGGGACGAAGCTCGTCGTCGTGCCCGACGGGCAGAGCGACATCACCGTCGACATGGGGCCGGCGGTGATCGGCACCGAGGCCGTGGTGCAGGTGGGTGGCCGTTCGTTCGCCGGTATCTCGGTGTCGATGGGCAACCCGCACCTGGTGTGCGGCACGGTGCTGCCGGTCGAGGACCTCGACCTGACCTCGCCGCCGGACTTCGATCCCGCGGCGTTTCCGACCGGGGTCAACGTCGAGATCGTGAACGTTCTCGCCGGGGACGCGCGGACGACGCCCGGCGTGCCGTCGCCGGAGGGGTACGACCTGCGGGTCCGGATGCGCGTGTACGAGCGCGGCTCGGGGGAGACGCGTTCGTGCGGCACCGGTGCCTGCGCGGTCGGCGCGGTCGCGCTGCGGTCGGCCGGGAAGACCACCGGCCGGGTCGCGGTCGACGTGCCCGGCGGGCGGGTGGCGATCACGGTCACCACCGCGACGACGCTGCTCGAAGGGCCCGCCGTGCTGGTGGCGGGCGGCCAGCTGTCCCCGGAGTGGCTCGCCGCCGCGGCGGCGCGGCCGGTGATCGCGCAGGCGCCTTCGGAGCCCGAGGGACCGCGTGCGCTGCTGGGTGAGGTCGTCGAGCCCACCCCGCCGGCCACCCACACCCCGTCCCACGCCGCCCCGTCCCACCGCGCCGCGTCCGACACGGTCCCGTCCCACCCGGTCCCGTCCCATCCCGGACCGTCGCAGCCTGAGCCGTCGCAGCCCGAGCCGTCGCGCCCCGTGGCATCGCGCGCGGCCACGGCCGAAGACGGCCCGTCCCACCCCGCGCCGTCCCAGGCCGCCGCGTCCCAGCCGGGCCCGTCCCAGCCCGGCCCGTCCCAGCCCGGCCCGTCCCAGCCCGTGTCGACGCACGCCGGGCCGTCCGATGCCGGCCCGTCCTACGCCGGGTCGTCCCACGCCGGGTCGTCCCACGCCGGGTCGTCCCACGCCGGACCGTCCCACGCCGGACCGTCCCACGCCGGGGCGCCCCACGCGGCCTCGGCCGACGGTGCGCCGTCCCGGCCCGCGCCGAACGAGGGCGCTCCTGAGTTTCCGAGGGTCGACCCGATCGTCGAGTGGGTGGCCGAGGGGCCGGTGCAGGGGTGGGACACGCCGCCCCGGCCGCAGGCCGCCGAGCGACCGGCCGAGCCCGACCCCGCGCAGGCCTGGGATCCCAGCCGCGGGCGGCCGCAGTACGCACCGGCCCGGAGTTCGAAGGGCCCGGCCCGCTCGGTGGCACCGGCCGGTCCGGTTCCCTCGGTGGAGCCGGTGTCACCGGCCGCACCGGTGCGGCCCACGAGCGCGGCGCCTCCGATGCGCCCGGTCGGCTCGCGCCGCCGCGGCGAGACGACCGGCTCCTGGGGCACCACCTCGCCGTCGTCCGACACCGGCTCCTGGCGCACGATCACGCCCCCCGCCGACCGGAACACCTTCGCGCCGCTCGCCGACCGGAACGCTCCCGCGTCCCCCGCGGACCGGAACACTGCCGCGGACCGGAACGCTTCCGCGTCGCCCGCGGACCGGAACGCTCCCGCGGACCGGAACGCTTCCGCGTCCCCCGCGGACCGGAACGCTCCCGCGGACCGGAACCCCGCCGCGTCGTCCCGGTCCGAATCGACCGGTTCGTGGCCGACGGTCGCGCCGGGCAACGAACACACGGGCTCGTGGAACACCGTGGACCCGGGCGTCGTGACCGGGGAACCGGTGGTGACCCCGGGTCTGGGAGCGTTGTTCAAAGCCGTGACCGCCCCGGTCGTCGAAGCGATCGCCGAGGAGTCGGCCGACGAACAGCCCCCGGCCGGGTCGCCCGCCTTCTCCCGCCCGACCGGGTCGGGCCGACCCCCGCACACCCCACCCCCACCGTCCGGAACCCCGGGCGAACCCGCAACCCTAGGGCCCCGCGCGTGAGCCTCGACGCATCACAACTGCGAGAACTGGCCGGTACCGCGGCCCAGATCCTGGACGACTCGGTCCCGTTCTTCGTCGACGAGATCGGCGCCAAGGAAGAGGTCGTCAAGGGCGTCGGCGACTGGGCCACCGCCGCCGACCTCGCCCTGGAACGGACGATCACCGCCGCGCTCGCCGAGCGCACCGGCCTGCCGATGCACGGCGAGGAGTTCGGCGGCCACGACCTGCACACCGGCGTCACCTGGGTCCTCGACCCGATCGACGGCACCGCGAACTACAGCGCCCGGATCCCGCTCACCGGGATCGCGCTGGCGCTGCTGGAGGAGGGCCGTCCGGTCATCGGCCAGATCCGGCTCCCGCTGTTCGGCGAGTCGTACCAGGCGATCGACGGCGGACCGCTGGAGCGCAACGGGGAGGCGCTGCCCGAACTGGCCCCCGCCCGCCTGGAAGACGTCACGATCGCGCTGGGCAACGTCGCGCCGAAAGGCACCCACGGCGGGCCGACGCCGCGCTACCCGTTCCGCTTCCGGATGGCGCTGGCCAACGCGGTCGCCCACCAGGCGATGCGGGTCCGGATGTTCGGGTCGTCGGCGGTCGAACTGGCGTGGGCGTCGGCCGGTGCGGTCGGCGCGTCGCTGAACTTCGGCAACCACGCCTGGGACAACGCGGCCGGTGCGCTGATGGTGCGTCAGGCCGGCGGTGTGCTCCGCGACCTCGAGGGTGACGAGTGGAGTCTCCGGAGCCGCTCGATCCTGGTGGGGCGGCGGGGAGTCGTCGACGAGCTCAGCGAGCTGATCGCCGCGCTGGGAGATCCCGCCTCGTACGCGTGAATCCCTTGCCCGGGTTGCGGGGGAGGTTCACCGTGGGGGTATGGAGATCTGGACGATCGAGGTTCTCGACGGCCAGTTCTCGGCGGACGTGTGGTCCGAGTCGCACCGCGAGCACCTGGTGGAGGCGGCGGTAACCCACGGAGCCAAGGACTGGCGCTGGGTTCGACGCGACTGGGGGCTGGTCCTCGAGGTCGAGTTCGACGACGTGGACGACTGGGTGCGGTTCCGGGCCACCCCTGCGGTGACGGCCGCGCTGGACGCGGTGCCCGATCCGGTGAACGGTCTGTTCATCTACCTGGGGCCGGGGGGAAGCAGCGGGAAACGCGCCCGCCGCCGCCCCAAACCCCGCCCCGCCGCCGGCGCCGCGGAGATCCCCACCCCGACGCCGCCTCCGATCCGCGCCACACCCACCCCACACCTGCGCCCACCCGCGAACACCGTCGCCTGACGCACCCGGTCCCGCGTCAGTGCTCCGCCCCCGGCGTCAGCGCGCCACCGCCCCCGCGTCAGTGCTCCGGTCCCGCGTCAGTGCTCCGCCCCCGGCGTCAGCGCGCCACCGCCACCGCCCCCGCGTCAGCGCGCCACCGCCCGCATCAGCGCACCGCCGGCGCGCGCCCGTGCGCGCGGCGGTGCGGACGTCCCGGCCGGCGGACGCGAGGCGCACGTCGCGCGCCACTGATGAGGGAGCGGGCGTACCGGCGGTGGTTCGCCGGGCGGCGTGGGAATCAGGCCGTGGTACGGCGGGCGGCTTCGCTGACCGCCGCGGCCACCGCGGGTGCGACGGCCGGGTCGAAGACCGAGGGCACGATGACGCTCGGGTTGACCTTGTCGGCGCCGACGGCGTTCGCGATGGCCTCGGCGGCGGCCAGCGCCATCGGCAGCGTGAACTCGCGGGCCTGGGCGTCGAGCAGACCCCGGAAGATGCCGGGGAACGCGAGCACGTTGTTGATCTGGTTGGGCTCGTCGGAACGACCGGTGGCGACGACCGCGGCGTGCTCCCGGGCCTCGCGCGGGTCGACCTCCGGGTCGGGGTTCGCGAGCGCGAACACGATCGACTTGTCGGCCATCGTCGCGATGTCGTCGCCGGTGAGCAGGTTCGGCGCGGAGACGCCGATGAACACGTCCGCGCCGCGGACCGCCCCGGCGAGCGAACCGGAGTAGCCGTCCTTGTTCGTGTGTTCGGCGAGCCACTGCATGCTGGGGTTCAGACCCTGCGAACCGGCGTGCAGCGCGCCGTCCCGGTCGCACGCGATGATGTCGCCGACGCCCTCGGCCAGCAGCAGTTTCATGATCGCGGTGCCGGCCGCACCGGCGCCGGACACGACCACCCGGACGTTCTTCATCTCCTTGCCGACGACGCGCAGCGCGTTGGTGAGCGCGGCGAGCACGACGATCGCGGTGCCGTGCTGGTCGTCGTGGAAGACCGGGATGTCGAGCTCGTCCTTGAGCCGCGCCTCGATCTCGAAGCAGCGCGGCGCGGCGATGTCCTCCAGGTTGATGCCGCCGTAGACCGGCGCGAGCGCCTTGACGATCGACACGATCTGGTCGGTGTCCTGCGTGTCCAGGCAGATCGGCCAGGCGTCGACGCCGGCGAAGCGCTTGAACAGCGCGGCCTTGCCCTCCATCACCGGCAGGGCCGCGGCCGGGCCGATGTTGCCCAGGCCGAGCACCGCGGAGCCGTCGGTGACGACCGCGACCGTGTTGCGCTTGATCGTCAGCCGGCGGGCGTCCTCGGGGTTCTCCGCGATCGCCAGGCAGACCCGGGCCACGCCCGGTGTGTACGCGCGGGACAGCTCGTCGCGGGTACGCAGGTTCACCTTCGGGGTGACCTCGATCTTCCCGCCGAGGTGCAGCAGGAACGTCCGGTCGGACACCTTGCGCACGTCGACGTCCTCGAGCGCGCGCAGCGCCGAGACGACGCTGTCGGCGTGCGGCCCGTCCGAGGTGTCGCAGGTGAGGTCGACGACGACGCGGTCGGCGTCCGAGTCGACGACGTCCAGCGCCCGGACGACACCGCCCGCGGTGCCGACCGCGGTGGTGAGCCGCCCGACACCCGTGGGGTCAGCGGGAGCGGCGATCCGGATGGTGATCGAGAAACCGGCACTGGGCATCGGGGTGGACACGGGTTTCCTCCGTCTGGCCGGCCCGTGCGGGGGCCGGGGTCGTCTGGTGCGGCACGCGTTGGCGTCGGAATCCTTCCAGAACCCGCTGCGGCGGTGCGCTGAGGTATGGGCGGCCGGATTACGGGAATCCGACCGGGGAAGGAATCCCGGGAGCTTGGACGTCGTTACCAACCGTAGACCCGGGTGGACACCTCGGTGAACCATCCGAAACTTGAGTTCGTAGGGCGTATTCCGGATGCCCGGGAGGCCACGACCGTGTCACGATGCGTTGCATCCGTCCCCCACGAGAGGACCCCGCACTGACTACTGATGGAGTTGATCTGCCGATGAGCCCGACCCCTGCTAGCGCCGGACGTCGAGCCGGCTCACTCGGCGACAGCGCCATCCGGCTCCGCCCCGAGTTGTCCCCGGAGCTGCCGGACGACGGTGACCAGTTCGATCTCGAAGAGCGCAACGCACTGCGCCGTGTCGCCGGGCTCTCCACCGAGCTCGCGGACGTCACCGAAGTCGAGTACCGGCAGCTGCGCCTGGAGCGCGTCGTGCTCGTCGGTGTCTGGACCGAGGGCAGCGCCGAGGACGCCGACAACTCGCTCGCCGAACTCGCGGCGCTGGCCGAGACGGCCGGTTCCGAGGTGCTGGAAGGCCTGATGCAGCGGCGCGACCGGCCCGACCCGGCCACGTACATCGGATCCGGTAAGGCGGCCGAGCTGCGCGAGGTCGTGCTCGCGAGCGGCGCCGACACCGTCATCTGCGACGGTGAGCTCTCGCCGGCGCAGCTGACCGCGCTGGAGAAGGTCGTCAAGGTCAAGGTGATCGACCGGACGGCCCTGATCCTCGACATCTTCGCGCAGCACGCGCACACCCGGGAGGGCCGTGCGCAGGTCTCGCTGGCCCAGATGGAGTACATGCTTCCCCGCCTGCGCGGCTGGGGTGAGTCGATGTCCCGTCAGGCCGGTGGCGCCGGCGGTGGTGCCGGGGGCGGCGTGGGAACGCGTGGCCCCGGTGAGACGAAGATCGAGACCGACCGGCGGCGTATCCGCGAGCGGATGTCCAAGCTCCGGCGCGAGATCAAGGGCATGAAGCAGGCGCGTGACACCAAGCGGGCGCAGCGCCGGCGGCACGAGGTGCCGAGCGTGGCGATCGCCGGGTACACCAACGCCGGCAAGTCGAGCCTGCTCAACCGGCTCACCGGTGCCGGTGTCCTGGTGGAGAACGCGCTCTTCGCCACCCTCGATCCGACGACCAGGCGCACCGAGACCGCGGACGGGCGCGAGTACACGCTGTCGGACACCGTCGGGTTCGTCCGGCACCTGCCCCACCAGCTCGTCGAGGCGTTCCGCTCGACGCTGGAGGAGGTCGCCGACGCCGACCTGCTGGTCCACGTCGTCGACGGTTCGCACCCCGACCCGATCGCCCAGGTGAACGCCGTCCGGGCGGTGCTGGCGGACGTGGACGCGGCGAAGGTGCCCGAGCTGATCGTCGTCAACAAGTCCGACGCCGCGTCACCGGAGGCCCTGCTGCAACTGCGTCAGGCGCTGCCGGGTGCGATCGTGGTCTCGGCGCACACCGGGCAGGGCCTGGACGAGCTGCGGGCCACGATCGAGGAGCGGTTGCCCCGGCCGGCGCTGGAGCTGCACGTCCGGCTGCCGTACGACCAGGGCGGCCTGGTGTCCCGGGTGCACGCGGAGGGCGAGGTGCTCTCCAGCAAGCACACCGAGGACGGCACCGAGCTCCACGTCCGGGTGCACCCCGGGCTGGCGGCGGCGCTTCAGCCGTATGCGGGCACCGCACAGCACGCCTGACGGGTTCCGGTTGAGTAACAACGATAATTGCGTTTTGTCGCTTACGGTGAGTGACTGAACGCCACAGGCGGCGGGTCGATCCACTGGTCGGCCCGCCGTTACGTCCTCCGTTGGGTTGGTCGTTCCCACTGAAGAGATGACCCCGTGAGGCGGCTCTCGCGGCGTCCTTCGTAACGACACTGATCGGCCCCCGCACGTCTGCAAGACTGGGGGCGTGACACGGTGTGGACGGATTCTGGTGGCGCTACTGCTCGGGGTGGGCTTCGGCCTGCTTCCGGGTGGTTCCGTCGCATGGGCCGCGCCGGAGAACGTCTGCACGGTGAACGACCAGAAGTTGTCGACGATCAGCGGGTTGGTGGCGGTCGACGACGGCTATGCGGTCGTCGCTGAGGGTGACGACTCGGTGGCGCAGGCCCAGATCTACGTGCTCGACTCGAAGTGCGCGGTGAAAGAGACGCTCACCTCGACCAACAAGCCGCGCGCCCCGGAAGACCTCACGCGGACCTCCGACGGCTCGTACTGGGTCGCTGACATCGGTGACAGCGATTCCGCGCCGGAGCGCGACACGATCGCCGTGCACCTGTTCCCCGCGTCGGGCGACCCGACGATCCAGCGGATGCGCTATCCGGATGGAGCGAAGAACGCCGAGGCGTTGCTCGTCCAGAACAACAACGTGCCGGTCATCGTCACCAAGACGACGACCGGCCAGGCCAAGGTCTACAAGGCCAGCCAAGGCATCAGCGGGCCGTCGAAGTCCGCCGACCAGGCCGTGCCGCTGACGCTCGTCGGCACGCTGACGCTGGGCGGCACCGAGCAGGTCACCGGGGGCGCGATGTCGCCCGACGGCAAGAAGGTCGCGCTGCGCACGTACAACTCGATCTACGAGTGGAACGTGGCCGGCGGCGACATCGCCAAGACGCTGATCTCCGCGAAGTCACGCAAGGTGGCGCTCACCGGCCAGCAGGGCGAGCAGACGGGCGAGGCGGTCGCGTACTCCGGTGACGGCAAGTCGTTCCTGACGATCTCGAAGTCCGCCGGGGCGTCGATCCAGCGCTTCGCGGTCGGCGACACCGGCTCCGACACCGCCGCGGCCGACCCGAAGGGCGCCGACTCCGACGCCGGTGGCGGTTTCCTCTCCAGCATCAGCTTCTCCCAGATCACCACGCTCGTCGCCGTGGTCGGGGTGATCGGCCTGGCGCTGCTGGCCGTCGGCATCGTCGGCATCGTGCGGTTCCGGAAAGCCGCGGCGCTGGGCCCGGTCAGCGGGCCGCCGCGGTCCGGTCCCCGGGTGGGCATGGGGCCGCGGGTCGGCGGCCCGGATCCGGATGCTCCGGAGTCCTCGTCGGAGACGATGAACCTGCCTCGCGTCACGGGCGCGGTGTACGGCGGGCGGCCCGAGCCGGCGCGCGGCGGGGCGGCGGTTCCGCCGTCTCCGCGCGGTTCGGCGCGGCCGGGCGGCGCGGCTCCGGCCAACGCGGGGTTCCGGTCGGAAGGCCCGGTGTCCGGGGCGGCGTCGGTGTCGGGAGCGGCCTCGGTGTCCGGGGCGGCGTCGGTGTCCGGTGCGGCCTCGGTCTCGGGGGCGGCGTCGGTGTCGGGAGCGGCCTCGGTCTCGGGACCGGCCGGGCGGGGCACGGTGTACGGCGGTGGGCCGGGCGCGGCCCGCCCGGGTGGCTACGACTCCGAATCGTCCGGCGGTGGCCGGCGGTACGACTCCGAATCGTCCGGTGGCGCCCGGCGTTACGACGCGGAATCCACCGGTGGGCGGCGGGGCTACGACGCCGAGTCCACCGGCGGCGGCCGTCGCTACGACGCGGAGTCGACCGGTGGCGGACGCCGGTTCGACGGTGAGTCGACCGGTGGTGGACGCCGGTTCGACGGTGAGTCGACCGGGAACGGCCGGGTGCGGCGCCCGCCCCAGCGGCCGGAGCCCGGCGACCCGACGACGACCGGCGGAGGGCGGGTGCGCCGTGAGGCCCTGCCCCGTGATCCGGAGACGACCGGCAGCGGCCGGATGAGCGGATCGGCGCGGCCGGGTGGCGGTACCCGCGGTTCGGCCCGGCCGGGTTCGGGGTCGGCGCCGCCGCCCCCGCCGGTCGACCGGTCCGCACCGACCCGGGCTCGCCGCGCCTCACCGCCGCCTCCGCCGGGGACGACGTACGGCGGCGGTGCCGACCCCGACGGTCGCGGCCGGGACCGGTCGGAGACCACCGGTGGTCGCGGCGGCCGTGGCGACGGGGAGTGGGAGACGACCGGCAGCGGGCGCGCCCGCCCACCGGGTGACCGCATGCGTCCGCCGCCGCCTCCGGGCGGGAGTGACCGCGGCCGTGGCCGCCGCGAGGACGACGGGCGTCCGCCGCCTCCGCCGGGTGCCGGACGCCGCCCGCCGCCGCCCCCGGATCGCGGTGGCGACTACTGAACGTTCTGACCGACGACGGCCCGGCCCCCGCTCGCTGCGGGGACCGGGCCGTCGTTCGTAGGACGGGCGCTCAGAGGCGGCGGAGCACCGTCACGACCCGGCCGAGGATCGTGGCTTCGCCCCCGGGGATCGGCTCGTACGCGGCGTTGTGCGGCACCAGCCACACCTCGCCGTCGCGGCGGCGCAGACGCTTCACGGTGGCTTCGCCGTCGAGCATCGCGGCGACGATGTCACCGCTGTCGGCGTCGGGCTGCTGCCGGACGACCACCCAGTCACCGTCGCAGATCGCGGCCTCGACCATCGAGTCGCCGACGACCTTCAGCAGGAACAGGTTCCCGTCGCCGACGATCTCGCGCGGCAGCGGGAAGATGTCCTCGACGGCCTGCTCGGCGAGGATCGGGCCACCGGCGGCGATGCGGCCGAGCACCGGCACGTTGACCGGGGCCGGATGCCCGTCGACCTCGGCGGCGACGTTCGACGAACCGACACCGCCACCGATTCCGACGACGGTGTCCCGGCCGTTCGCGGACGCGCCGGGCGTGCGGATGTCGACCGCGCGGGGCCGGTTGGGGTCGCGCCGGAGCAGACCCTTCTCCTGCAGCGCCTGCAACTGGTACGCGACGCTTGACGGCGAGGTGAGGCCGACCGCTTCGCCGATCTCGCGGACGCTCGGCGGGTAGCCCCGCTTCTCCACCGAGTCGCGGATCACCTCGAGGATGCGGCGCTGGCGCGGGCTCAGCGGCGTTCCGGCGGTGGTGGTGCTGCGGCGCCCGCGGCGGCGGGGGGCGGCCGGAGCGGCGTCGTCGGCGGCTACGGGGTCGGAGACGGCCTCGACCTGGCCGGCGCCGGCGGTCGGCGCGGCGGTCACGCCACCGTCTCCATCCGTCGAGCTGCGGCCTTGTCGCGTCACGGTTACCTCCTCGTCTGACGGCACCGCCGCCGTCACCTCATCTGTTGACCGTAACCACTGTGGACGCGGATTTCAAACACACGTACGACATCGGCGCGTCGTGGGACGGGTCGGAAAAGGTGCGGGGCTGCTCGTCGGCTGATGATTTCGGTTCGGCCGCGCGACCGAGGAGGTGTCGTGCAACCGGTGCCGAACATACGGTCGAACTAATGGTGTGGCAAGCCTGGTATCGGGTTCGGGAACGTGGTAAAGATCGTACACGCGTTCGTTCGAACGCCCGTACGTGTACGGCTTCCCCGGGGGGTGCGTGTGGTCACGCTCAAACTGGTGCCGGCGGTGTCTGCTTCCGCGGTCGAACCCGATCCGTTCGAGCAGGCGGTCCGGGCCGGCGCCGGTCGCTCGGCGGCCGCCGAGCGGGCGCTCGCGGCGAGTCGCGCGGCGCACCCGGCGGGCAAGGCGCTCGCCCGGCGCGCGGCCGGTCTGCGCGTGGTCCCGCCGTCCGGCGAGGCCCGGGTGCCCCAGCAGCGCGGGCCGCGGCCCGCGTCCGGGCCGGAGTGCCGTCCGGTCCCGTCGCGTCGGCGGGTGAGCGGGCCGTCGGCGGAGCCGCGAAGAGACGCCCGGCCTCCGGCCGGGAGCGGGAGCCGGTCCCGGCGGCGTGGCCCCGTCGCCGGCCCGGCGGCCGGCGCGGGCACGGTCCCGCTCCGGCTGACCCGGCGCGGCCGGGCCCTGATCCGCAGCGCGGTACTGCTCGGTGTCGTGCTCGCCGCCGTCTCGCTCACCGTCGCCACGCGGGCCGACGACGTCACCCCGGTGTCCTCGCGCAGCATGGTGGTCACCGAGCACGACACGCTCTGGACGATCGCCGAGGAGGTCGCGCCCGATCGGCCCCGCAGCGAGACGATGGACGAGATCCGCGAGCTCAACGACATGCCCGACGCCACTGTGCGCGTCGGCCAGCGGATCCTGATCCCGGCGCATCGGTAGGGTGGCGTTCCGACCTCGGATCGGAGCGTGCACATGCGGGTGGCCCTGGTTTACGTCGGGCAGCCGGAGAGCGAACTCCGCCCGGTGATGAGCCCGCCGATCGGCCCGCAGCTGCTCGGTTCGCTCCTGCTCGAACACGGAGCCGACGTCGAACTGTTCGACTCCCGCTTGCAGCCGGCCGACCGCTTACTGGCCGCCCTCGACGACTTCGATCCCCGGCTCGTGGGGTTCAGCTATCTCTCCCCGAACGCCGACGAGGCGGTCGCGCTGGCCCGGGCGGTGCGCGGTCCCGGCCGGGTCGTGGTCGCCGGCGGGGTGCACGCCAGCATCCACACCGAGGCCACCGTCGCCACCGGCGCGTTCGACTGCGTGGTCCGGCGCGAGGGCGAGTCCGCGATCCTCGACCTCTACGACCGGGTCGTCGCCGGTGAGGCGCTCCCGTCGATCGTCGACGGCGCGCCCTGGCCGGACGTCGACGCGCTCCCGCCCTACGCCGACTTCGACTGTTACCGGGGCGTCTACGCCGAGTCCGACGCGTACCGGCCGGTCTACCTGCAGCTCGGCCGCGGCTGCCCGATGCAGTGCACGTTCTGCGAGCTCCCCAACCGGTCGGTGTTCGAGCCGCCCCGGCGTCGCTTCCGCACGGTCGACACGGTGATGGCCGAGCTGCACGAGTACGTCCGGCGCTGGGGGGTGGACTTCGTGACGATCGCCGACCCGATCGCCACGCTGAACCTTCCGTTGCTCATGGGGGTCGTCCGCCGCATGGACGCCGAGCTGCCCGACGTCGGGCTGATGTTCAACGGGCACGTCAACCGCTTCAGCCCGGCCCTGGCCGAGTGTCTGGGCGAAGCCCAGGCCGGACGCGACCGCGAGGGGCAGCGGATCACGGTCTGGTTCGGCTTCGAGAGCGGCTCCCAGCGCCTGCTGGAGTTCATGCGCAAGCGCACGACGGTGGCCGACGGCGTGGCGGTGGCCGAGCTCTGCCGCCAGCACGACGTGCAAGTGGGCGCCAACCTGCTGCTCGGGGTGCCGACCGAGACCGACGAGGACTACACGGCCCACCACGCGTTCATGGACACGATCAAGCCGACGTTCCCGAACCCCAACATCCTCAACCCGCTGCCGGGCACCGAGATGTACGACTACTGCGCCGCGCGTGGCCTGTTGCGCGACCCGGACGACTACTCGATCTGGCGCGACACCGACATCGCCGCGCGGGGGGAGGGGCCGGTGCTCGGGATCGACTACGAACGGGTGCTGGCCACCTACCGGCGGTACCGGGACGAGCCGGTCGAGGACCCGCAGCCACGCTACCGGTCGTGGGCCGATACTGACGACACCACAACAGGTTGTGGATAACTCCCGTCCGAGCGACACGCTGTGTCGTGAACGACCCACCGGTTGTAGAAGTTGTCCGTGTTATGGGAAGAACCCGGCGGGTCGGCTTGCGGTCGTGGGACTGCAGGCCTACGGTTGCCACTAGATCTAGTGCTTACGAGCGTGTAACTCACCTATAGATGGTGTGTTCGCCTCGACCGGGGATGGGAGCGCGTCGTGAAGTGCCCGTACTGCCGGCACCCGGATTCGCGGGTGGTCGACTCCCGCGAAGCCGAGGACGGGCAGGTCACTCGGCGGCGACGTTCGTGCACCCGGTGCTCCAAGCGCTTCACCACGGTCGAGGAAGCTGTGCTGGCCGTCGTGAAGCGCAGTGGGGTCAGCGAGCCGTTCAGCCGCGCCAAGGTCGTCGCGGGCGTCCGCAAGGCGTGCCAGGGACGGCCGGTCGACGCGGACGCGTTGGCGGTGCTGGCCCAGAAGGTCGAAGACGCCATCCGGTCGCGGGGCGCGGCCGAAGTTCCGTCACACGAGGTCGGCCTGGCCATCCTCGGCCCGTTGCGTGAGCTCGACGAGGTGGCCTACATCCGGTTCGCCAGCGTCTACCGCTCGTTCTCCTCACTGGAGGACTTCGAGGCGGAGATCGCGACGCTCCGGCAGAGCCACGGCGCCGGGGCTCCCCGGCCGGTCGTGGCGGTCACCGCGTCTCCGCCCGGCGACAGCGAGCTGGTGAACGCCAGTCCGTAGCAGTACCTACACGTACGGCGGTTCGGCTCGGGGCGGATCCGAAACGTCGTGGGCGCAGCCTTGTGGGCGCGCCCGGTAACTCCATGCAGTAAACGCGAGCGCATCGAAGGCGTGCGCTTCGCCATGCCCGCATGCGGGCTTTCCGAAATTCGTACAGGCGAGAATGATCACGAGGGACAGGGGACGCCGATGACCGAGACGGTTGGCTCATCAACGAACGGAGCTGCTCCGGCTCCGCGTACGCGCAAGGGCGCGTCCAAGCCGGTGGGCCTGACTGTCGAGCGGGTGTTCACCACGGCGGGCGTCCACCCGTACGACGAGGTGACCTGGGAGCGTCGCGACGTCGTCATGACGAACTGGCGCGACGGCAAGGTCAACTTCGAGCAGCGCGGTGTCGAGTTCCCCGACTTCTGGTCGCTGAACTCCACCAACATCGTCACCACCCGGTACTTCCGGGGTGCGCTCGGTACGCCGCAGCGGGAGAACAGCCTGCGCCACCTGATCGACCGGGTCGTCCGCGTCTACCGCAAGGCCGGGGTCGACCACGGCTACTTCGCGACGCCGGAGGACGCCGAGATCTTCGAGCACGAGCTGGCCTGGATGCTGCTGCACCAGGTGTTCAGCTTCAACTCGCCGGTGTGGTTCAACGTCGGAACGGCCGCTCCCCAGCAGGTGAGCGCGTGCTTCATCCTGTCGGTCGACGACGAGATGGACTCGATCCTCAACTGGTACCGCGAGGAGGGCCTGATCTTCAAGGGCGGCTCCGGAGCCGGCCTGAACCTCTCCCGCATCCGGTCGTCCAAGGAGCTGCTGGCCAGCGGCGGCACCGCGTCCGGCCCGGTCAGCTTCATGCGTGGCGCCGACGCCAGCGCCGGGACGATCAAGTCCGGTGGCGCCACCCGCCGGGCCGCGAAGATGGTCGTGCTCGACGTCGACCACCCCGACATCGAGGAGTTCATCGACACCAAGGCGCGCGAGGAAGACAAGATCCGCGCCCTGCGTGACGCCGGGTTCGACATGGACCTGGGCGGCAAGGACATCAACTCCGTCCAGTACCAGAACGCCAACAACTCGGTCCGCGTCTCGGACGAGTTCATGAACGCGGTCGAGGACGGCGGGGAGTTCCACCTCCGCGCCCGCCTGGACGGCTCGGTGATCGACACCGTCGACGCCAAGGGCCTGTTCCGCAAGATCGCCAAGGCCGCCTGGGAGTGCGCCGACCCGGGCATCCAGTACGACGACACGATCAACGACTGGCACACCACGCCGGAGTCCGGCCGCATCACCGCGTCGAACCCGTGCTCGGAGTACATGCACCTGGACAACTCGTCCTGCAACCTCGCGTCGCTGAACCTGATGCGGTTCCTGCGCGCCGACGGCACGTTCGACGGACCGACGTTCGTCAAGGCCGTCGAGCTGGTCATCACCGCGATGGACATCTCGATCTGCTTCGCCGACTTCCCGACCGAGCCGATCGCCGACACCACCCGTAAGTTCCGCCAGCTGGGCATCGGCTACGCCAACATCGGCGCGCTGCTGATGGCCACCGCGCACGCCTACGACTCCGACGGCGGCCGTTCGCTGGCCGCGGCGATCACGTCGCTGATGACCGGTACCGCGTACCGTCGCTCGGCCGAGCTGGCCGGCATCGTCGGCGCGTACGAGGGCTACGCCCGCAACGAGGAGGGCCACAAGCGGGTCATGCGCAAGCACGCCGCGGCCAACGACGCGGTGCGTCCGGTCGGTGCGGACTCGGCCCGGATCCTCGAACTGGCGACGGCCGAGTGGCAGGGCGGCCTGAAGATCGGCGAGAAGAACGGCTGGCGCAACGCGCAGGCCTCGGTGCTGGCTCCGACCGGCACGATCGGTCTGATGATGGACTGCGACACCACCGGTATCGAGCCCGACCTGGCCCTGGTCAAGTTCAAGAAGCTCGACGGCGGCGGCTCGATGCAGATCGTCAACCAGACGGTCCCGCAGGCGCTGCGCACGCTCGGCTACCAGGACGAGCAGATCGAGGCGATCGTCGAGCACATCGCCCAGCACGGCCACGTCGTCGACGCTCCCGGCCTGCGCCGCGAGCACTACGAGGTGTTCGACTGCGCGATGGGCGAGCGGTCGATCCGTCCGATGGGCCACGTCCGGATGATGGCCGCGGTGCAGCCGTTCATCTCCGGCGCGATCTCCAAGACCGTCAACCTGCCCGAGACGGCGACGATCGAGGACATCGAGAAGGTCTACGCGGAGGGCTGGCGGCTCGGCCTCAAGGCTCTCGCCGTCTACCGCGACAACTGCAAGGTCGGCCAGCCGCTGTCGGTCGGCGGCAAGAAGGCCGACGCGGCGCGGGCTGCGGCCACGGTGCAGACCGTCGTCGTCGAACAGGCGCCGAAGCGCAAGCGGCTTCCCAAGACCCGCCCCAGCACGACGACGTCGTTCTCGGTGGCCGGTGCCGAGGGGTACCTCACCGCGTCGCGCTACCCGGACGACGGTGTCGGCGAGGTCTTCCTCAAGCTGGGCAAGCAGGGCTCGACCCTGGCCGGGATCATGGACGCGTTCTCGGTCGCGATCTCGGTGGCGCTGCAGTACGGCGTCCCGCTGGAGCAGTACGTCGAGAAGTTCCGCAACATGCGGTTCGAGCCGGCCGGCATGACCGACGACCCGGACATCCGGATCGCCAGCTCGGTGATCGACTACATCTTCCGTCGGCTGGCTCTCGATCACCTGCCCCGCGAGACGCGGGCGGAGATGGGCATCCTGACCAACTCCGAGCGGGCGGCCGAGCTCGACGGGTCGTCGGCCGACGAGGTGGACATCGCCGGTATGGCGGTGTCGGCCCCGGTGTCGGAGCCCGCCCCCACGCCGGTGCCGGCATCGGCGCCCGTGCCGCGTGACGTCACCACCGCGCACTCGTCGACCGAGCTGCTCGAGCTGGTGCAGGGAATGGCCGCCGACGCGCCGCTGTGCCTGACCTGCGGTACGAAGATGCGGCCGGCCGGCTCGTGCTTCGTGTGCGAGGGCTGCGGCAGCACGTCCGGCTGCAGCTGACCTGACCGCAAAAAGCGGCCCCGGGGTGTCCCGGGGCCGCTTTTTTGGTCCCAGTGGCAACACTGGTCCCATGCCTTTGACGTACGTATCCCACCAGGTGCCGGCGCTGGCGGCGAAGCTCGTACAGCCCGGGTGGTTCGACGGCACCGCGCTGGCACTCGGGTCGATGTCGCCGGACTGGCCGTTCGCGCTGGCCGGGACGCGCTGGGAGACCAACGCGCACAACACGCGCGGGGTGATGCTGCTGTGCGTACCGGCGTCGGTCGTCGCGGCCGTCGCCGCGCGTCGCCTCGCGTTCGCGGCCGCGTACCTGCCGGATTTCCCCGGGCTGCCGCTGCGGCAGCTGGCCCTGCTGGAGTCGCGGCGGCCGCCGTTGGGCGCGACGGTGGTGAGCGCGCTCGCCGGGGCGTGGAGTCACGTGGCCTGGGACTCGTTCACTCACGACGGGCGGTGGGGTGCGCGGCGCGTGCCGTGGCTCGCGACGTCACACCACGTGGGTGGGCGGCCGGTGAGCGGCGCGTTTCTCGCGCAGCACACCAGCACGGTGGTGGGTGGTGTCGTCGGGTTGGTGTTGCTGTCGCGGGTGCTGCGTGAACTGCCGGGGTGGGTCGAGGCGAAGCCGCCCGGCTGGTCGCGCCAGCGACCGGTTTCCGGGCCGGTTTCGGGGGTGGCGTTTTCTGGTGGCGCGGGGATCGAGGACGGATCGGGGGCCGGCGCTCGGGGTGGTGTGCGGAGTGCGGCGGAGTTGGCGCGGGTGGCGGTGGAGCCGGGGGAGGCCGCGCCGGCGGGGCGTGGGCGCTTCTGGACCGCGGTGGCCGCGGGCACCGCGGCCGGGGCGGCGTGGGGCACCCGAGGTGGCTGGGACGGCCGCTTCAACCTCGCGGTCCTCGTCATCCGTACCAGTTTCGGAACAGCCGCCGGAGCGGTCGCCGGAGCGCTGCTCGCCCACCGTAAGCTGCGCGGAGCCAACCAGCGTACGACCGTCGGGTGAGGATCTCGCGGCGGCCGGGTATGGCAGCGCTGGAGGTGCTCCTTGAAAAAGCTCGTACTCGCGGTGTCCACCACCGCGGTGCTGCTGCTCGGCGCCGGCTGCGGCGAGATCAGCGTCGTCGACCCCACCGCCACCGGCACGGCCGACACCTCGGTCGTGGCCGAGCCCGGCAGCGTCGCCGACCCGTCAGCGGCGTCGGTCTCGCAAGCGCAGTCCACGTTAGGGAAGCTGCAGGTCAAGCGAATCCCCGGTAAGGACGCGAGCTACGAGCGCGACAAGTTCGGCGACTCCTGGAGCGACGCGGCCAAGGGCGTGAAGTTCGCCGGCAACGGCTGCGACACCCGCAACGACATCCTCCGCCGCGACGCGAAACCCGGCACCGTACGCACGAAGTCCGGCACCACCGGCTGCAAGGTGACCGGCGGCACCTGGGTCTCCCCGTACAACGGCGCCACGTACAAGAGCACGAAGAAGATCCAGATCGACCACATCATTCCGTTGGCCCGCGCCTGGGCGTCCGGCGCGAAGAAGTGGCCGGCCGATCGCCGGCTGGCGTTCGCGAACGACCCCGACAACCTGATCGCGGTCGACGGCTCCTCGAACCAGTCGAAGAGCGACAAGGGACCGTCGGCCTGGCGCCCGGCGCAGCCGTACCAGTGCGTCTACGCGGTGCGGTACGTGCGAGCGGTGTCGAAGTACTCGCTGCCGATCACGTCGACCGACAAGTCGGCGCTGAAGTCGATGTTGGACGGTTGCTGACCGGCCCAGCGATCGTCCTCGCCGAGGGCACGGGGTGCTGGGCCCGCGAACCGCCAGCTAGCTCTCGGCGGCGAGCACGAACGGGTACACGGCCCCGGCGCCGGCCCGGCGCAGGGCCCGCGCCGCCACCGTGAGCGTCCACCCGGTGTTGACCCGGTCGTCGACGAGCAGGACCGTGCGACCGGCGACCGCGGACGCGTCATCGAGCACGTACCGATCGGCCACCGCCCGAAGCCGCTGCGCGGAGTTCATCGCCCCCTCCCCGGTGCCGGCCGGCCCGACGATGTCGAACCGCGTCAGCACCGGGATCTTCGCGTAGCGCGACAGCCCGTTCGCAACGTGCGCGACGAGCGTCGGACGGGTGAGCGAGTCCAGGTACACGATGCCGTCCGGCTGCGCACCGAACCGCCAGGCGTCGAAGACCTGTACCAGCGCGTGACGCAGCGGCACCGGCAACTCGCCATCGGGTGTCTCGGGGCGGAACAGCTCCCGGAGCTGGTTGCCCCAGCCCAGATCGGTGAGCCGGGCGATGGCCCGGCCGGGCTCGGCCTGCTCGTCCTTGGCGATCTTGCCCTTCAGCTCGACGCCCATCGACCCCATGCCGGTGGGCCACATCCGACGGGTCTCGACCGGCACCCCGGGCCGCCGGAGCCGGTCGGTGGCCGCGGCCAGGCTGGCCTCGTCGGTGGCCGCCGAGAGCTTGAGCCCACCGCAGTTGTCGCACCGGCCGCAGGGCTCCGCGTCCGCGTCGTCGAGCGCGCGCCGCAGGTACCGCATCCGGCACTCCTCGGTGGTGAGGTAGTCGAGCATCGCCTGCTGCTCGGTGCGCCGGGTTTCGCTCACGCGCGCGTAGCGCTCGGCGTCGTAGCTCCAGTCCCGGCCGGTCGCGGTCCAGCCGCCCTTCACCCGCCGGACGGCCCCGTCGACGTCGAGAACCTTGAGCATCATCTCCAGGCGCGTCCGGCGCAGGGGCACGAACGTCTCCAGCACCGCCGTCGAGAGCGGACGGTCCTGCTCGGCGAGCACCCGCAGCGTCTCACGCACCTCGTGCTCGGGCGGGAACGCCAGCGAGCCGAAGTAGTCCCAGACGTCGCGGTCCTCGCGGCCGGGCAGCAGCACGACGGTGGCCCGCTCGGTGGCGCGCCCGGCCCGCCCGACCTGCTGGTAGTAGGCGATCGGCGACGGCGGCGCCCCGAGGTTCACGACCCAGCCCAGGTCACCCTTGTCGAAACCCATGCCGAGCGCCGACGTCGCGATCAGGGCTTTGACGCGGTTGTTGAGCAGATCGTCCTCGGCGGCGAGCCGTTCGGTCTGCTCGGTCTGGCCGGAGTACGCGGCCACCGCGTAGCCGCGGTCACGCAGGTAGTCGGCGACGTCCTGGGTGGCCGCGACCGTGAGGCAGTAGATGATGCCGGACCCCTCGAGCTCGTCGAGGTGATCGGCCAGCCACGCCAGCCGGGAAGCCTGATCGGGCAGCGCGACGACGCCGAGGTGGAGCGACGACCGGTCGAGGCTGCCGCGGAGCACCAGCACGTCCTCGAGCGTCCGCGCGCCGGTGACCGAGAGCTGCTCGGCGACGTCCCGGGTGACCCGCTCGTTGGCGGTGGCCGTGGTGGCCAGGACGGGGATGCCGGCCGGTAGATCGGCGAGCATCGTCCGGATGCGGCGGTAGTCGGGGCGGAAGTCGTGTCCCCAGTCGGAGATGCAGTGCGCCTCGTCGATGACGAGCAGACCGGCCCCGGCGGCCAGCTGGGGGAGCACCTCGTCGCGGAACTCCGGGTTGTTGAGCCGTTCGGGGGAGACCAGGAGGACATCGATGGCGCCGCTGGTGATCTCGGCGTAGATCTGTTTCCAGTCGTCGGCGTTCGTGGAGTTGACGGTCGTGGCCCGGATGCCGGCCCGGTTCGCCGCGGCGATCTGGTTACGCATCAGCGCGAGCAGCGGCGAGACGATCACGGTGGGCCCGGCGCCCGACGCACGCAGCAGCGCGGTGGCGACGAAGTACACCGCGGACTTGCCCCACCCCGTGCGCTGGACGACGAGCGCACGGCGGTGGTCGGCGACCAGCGCCTCGATCGCGGTCCACTGGTCGTCGCGAAGGGTCGCGTCGGGGTTGCCGACGAGATCGCGAAGGTGCTGTTCGGCGCGGGCGCGGAGCGACATCGTCAGTCGCCGGAGCCGGGTGCGGACTGGTTGTTGGCCGGCCGGTCGTCACGGATGTAGACGAGCAGGTCCCCGGTCTCGAGCTTCTGCGTCTCCGGCTCGACGAGCGGCACGACCCGCCCGCGCCGGACCACCGCGATGACGACCTCGTCGAGCGTCCGCGGCGATCGGCCGACCTCGTCGCGCACCACCGACCGGCACGCGAACGCCATGCCGTGGCCCGGCGTCAGCAGGTCCTCGACGACGTCGATGACCGGCGGGTCGGTGGTGGCCAGGCCGAGCAGCCGCCCGGCCGTCGCGGACGAGACGACGACCTGGTGGGCGCCGCTCTGACGCAGCAGCGGCGCGTTCTCCGCCTCCCTGGCCGTCGTGACGATGCGTACCTGGCCGTTGGTCAGCTGGCGCGCGGTGAGCGTCGTCAGCACCGCGGCGTCGTCGGCGTCGGGCGCGACGATGATCGCGGTGGCCCGGTCGACGTGCGCCTGGGCGAGCACGGCCGACCGGCTGGACGAACCCTCGACGACCGCGAGACCCGCGTTGACGGCCTGCTGCGCGACGCGGTGGTCACGCTCGACGACGACGATCTTGTCCCGGGCGACGCCGTTCTCGAGCAACGCATCGACCGCGCTCCGACCTTTGGTGCCGTACCCGCACACCACGTAGTGGTCCTTCACGGTATTCCTCCACCGCTCCCGCCGGAATTGCCCACGGTACTGCTCGGTCAGGACCTCGAGGGTGGTGCCGACCAGGATGATCAGGAACAGGACCCGCGCGGGAGTGATGAACAGCACGTTCACCAGCCGGGCGGACGGCGACGCCGGAGCGACGTCGCCGTAGCCGGTCGTCGAGAGCGTCACCACCGAGTAGTACGCCGCGTCGAGCAGGCTCAGCGGGCTGCCGGTGTTGTCGTGGTAGCCGTCTCGGTCGATGTAGACCACGGCCACCGTGAGCAGCACCAACGACATCGCTGCGAACATCCGGATGCCGAGCGCGCGCAGCGGGGACGGCCGGCGTTGAGGTAGCCAGACCGTGGCCCGAGGCACTCCGGTCGGGGTGGGTCGCGTCACGATCTCCAGACGGTAGCGGCAACCGGCAACGGTGGCAGCGGGGACGCGCTACCTGTGGATAAAGCAAAGGCCGCCCCCCGGAGGGGACGGCCTTTGAGTAGTACGCCGACCCGCCGGGTCGCCTCTCGGCGGAAGGTCGCTCGCGGCGACTTAGTTGGGACCGGGGGCCTGGATCGGACCGGCGCACTGAACACCACGGTACAGGGTCGGATGAGAATCCTGTCGCCGTCAGATCGCCCAGAGGTGCCGCGTGTCGCCCGAGTCGTGCTTACGCTGGAACTCGTACAGCCCTGTCCCTCCCAACTGGGCCTTGAGTTCAGGAGGCCGCCTTCGTGTCCGAACCCGCCCGTCATCATCGTCCGATCGTCGCCGCCGACCTGGAGCGACTCGTCGAAGGCTCCGTCGAGGGTGAGCCGTCAGCCCGGATGGAGCTGGCGCACGCCACCGCCGCCGCGCTGGTCTCGGTGGGGCGTGACAGCGCGGGCGACGACGAGCCCACCGATCGGCTGGTGCGCCTGGCCGACACGGTGGGGCTGGACACGCTCGCGGACCTGTGGCGCGGTGCCCCGCCGGACTCGTTGCCGGGTGCGCTCTGGGCCCTCTACCTGCTGCGCACGTGGTGCACCGACAACGGCTCGGAGGTGGCGCGCCTCTACCGCACCGGGCGGTCGCTCGCGCCGGTCGACGAGGTCGTCGCCGGCGTCCGGGACGACGCGGACCCGAACGCGATCGCGGCCGTGGCCGACGACGTCCTGAACGGGCTCTACCAGGGCGACCTGGACGTGGCGCTCGAGCGAGGCGCCGCGTTCTTCCGCGTGGTCGCGGCCGGGCGGGAGTTCCTGGCGGCCGACGGGCCCGACGGCGACGCCGAGCGCGACCGGGCCGGGCGGAACCGGGCCTGTGCCGACGGCCTCGGCCGCGCCGCTGACGGCTGGCGCGACGGCTCCCTTCCCTGACGCGGTAGCGCATCGGGCCGGGTGCGTGCCGGAACGCACAGGCGCAGGAGTTGTCCCCAGCCCGGTGCGCGGAGGCTGGGCCGGCGCCGCCCGCGCGGCGAGGCTGCTGGTCATGACGACGCTGCCGCCACCGCCCGACCACCCAACGGTGCGGTTGAGCTCCCCGCCCGACATCGTGCGCGCGATCCCCTCGCTGCTCGGGTTCCATCCCGGGTCCAGCCTCGTCGCGCTCGGCCTCACCGGTCGCCGTCTCCGCCTGCGGGTGACGGTGCGGGCCGACCTGCCGCCGCCCGGCCTCGAGGCCGCGGTCGCCGACCAGGTCGCCGCTCGGTTGCGCGGCGAGAAGGTGTCCGCGTGCGTCGTGGTGCTGTTCACGGCCACGTCCGACGCCGGGCCGCGCGCCGTGCCGGGGCCGCGCCCGGCGGTGCCGGCGTCCCGGGGCCGGGCGTCCCTTCCCGGCGCGGACGTGGCGTACGCGGCCGAGCAGTCGCTGCGGAAAGCCGGGCTCGACGTGCGCGAGATGCTCCGGGCGGAGAGCGGACGGTGGTGGTCGTACACCTGCGCCGAGCCGTGCTGCCCACCGGAAGGGCTGCCGGTGGGGCCGGCCCCCACGACGCTGCTGGACGTGCTCCGGGTGGCCGCGGGGCGTCCGGTCTTCGCCGACCGGCCGGCGCTGGTGGCATCGGTGGGGCGCCACCCCGGCGAACCCACCGACGCGCTGCTGGCGGCCATCCACGACCGGGAGGCCGTGCTCACGGGCCTGCGCGCGGGAACACGAGCGGCCCGGGACCTCGTCGACCTCCACAACCTCCTGATCCGCGACACCGCCCGGCTCGCCGTGCCGCCCGACTCCGCCGTTCCCGATTCCACTTCGGCCCGACCGGCGATCGAGGGACCGGCTCCGGCGGCGACCGCTCCCGCGCCGCCCGAGACGCGCGCGCACGACGATCGGACCATCGCGCAGGTCGCCGTGGGCCTCACGCATCGCGCGGTGCGTGACGCGTGCTTCGCCTGGACCGGCGGTCCGCTCGCGGAAGCCGCCACCGCGCTGTGGGACGAGATGGTGCGCCGGGTGCCCGCGCCGTACGGTGCGGCACCGGCCACCCTGCTTGCGGTCAGCGCCTATCGTCGGGGCGACGGCGCCCTCGCCGACGCGTGCCTGCGGAGGGCGCTCGACGACGATCCCGACTACCGGATGGCTGAACTCGTGCTCACCGGCCTGGAGAACGGTTTCGGGCCCGCCGACGTCGAGGCGGCACTCGGCCTGGACGGCGAGCCGGATGCCCTCGGGCCGGCGCGTGAGGTCCGGTGGCCGGGGTCAGGTTCCGCCCCGAGCCCGAGCGGCGGCACGGATGCGCGATGATGTCCGCCGAACGAGCGCGCGGGCCGTGTGGGCCGGCCGTGTGCCGCGCCCAGGCAGGAGCCGGAGGAACTTGGTCATGCGTCCCCGTACCACTGCGCGTCGGCTCGTCCGGGTGGCCGGCCTGGCGCTGGCGTTCAGCGGGCTGCTGACCGCGGCGGCCTGCAGCGGCGACGACGGAGGGAGCAAGTCCTCGCCGTCCAAGACCGAGGCGGCCGCTCCCAGTGCCTCCGAGCCCGCCGCGGCGGCGACCTCCGCGTCCCCCTCGCCGTCCGTTCCGCCGCCCAGCCTGCCGCCGGCGGCCGCGGCCGGTGGACTGTGCGCCTCGGTGACGTTCACCGAGGTCCGCCAGGCGCTCGGCCTGACGTTCCAGATCGCGGCCGCGAGCGGGAAGTCCGGCTCCGCGCGTACGTGCGTGCTGACGCCGCTGGAGGCCGCGCTGCCCGACCTGACGTTCGTCGCCACGCCGCTGGGCGACGACGAGGTCAGCGCCGAGGACTACGAGAAGGACTTCGTGCCCGACAAAACCAGCGAGATCGACGGTCTGGGTCGTGCGGGCTACCAGCAGCTGATCGCCGCGACCGGATCCGCGGGCCCGGTCGCGCGGATCGGCTGGCTCGGCGACAAGAACGTGTACACGCTCTCGCTCGCCACCGAACAGGGCACCGGCAGCACCGAGGCGAAGGCGTACCTGCCCAAGCTCCAGGCGCTGGCCCCGAAGGTCATCCCGACCTGATCGCCCGTTGATTTCGAGGCGGTCGGGGCGCATGTGCGCGGTGGGGCCGGGTAACCGGGCGGTCTCCAGCACCGTCGAAAGGGGCCGTCGCCATGCCGGACAACGAGCTGCACTCGGTAGCGGACGACACCGTCGAGGTCGATCCGGACAACCAGGCGGACGTGGCCGAGGAGTTCGCCGAGAACGCGGGCATCGACCCGACGCCGCACGAGGTCGAGGAGTACGTCGCGCTGCACGATCCCGATCCGGCCTAGCCGAACGCGGCGCCGTACGCTTCGAGCTCCGCGACCGGAGAAACGACAGCGCCCCCGACCGATGACCGGGGACGCGGAGCGTCGAGGATCAGGACGACGTGACGAAGACCAGGTTCGCGAGCGACCGCGGAATCTTCACCGTGGTGCCGCCGTGGGTGAGCGTCACATCGCGGTCGGACCGGTCGACCACGACCGAGACCCCGGGCTCCACTCCCGCCGAGTGCAGGTCGTGGATCAGGTTCGTGTCGCCCTGCAGCTGCTCCGAGAGCCGCTCGATGACGACCTCGTCACCGGTCGGCGCCGACGCGAGCGTCACCTCACCGGTAGGCGCGAGCTCGGTGTCGTCGATCGTCGTGTCGAGCTCCGCGAGGCCGGGAATGCGGTTGCCGTACGGCGAGACCCGCGGCCGGCCGAGCAGCTGGTAGACCTTCCGCTCGACCTCGGCGCTCATCACGTGCTCCCAGCGACAGGCCTCGGAGTGCGCAGCCTCGTACTCGAGCCCGATCACGTTGACGAGCAGCAGTTCGGCGAGCCGGTGCTTGCGCATCACCGACACCGCTCGATGGCGGCCGTGGTCGGTGAGCTCGAGGTGCCGGTCGCCCTGGACGGTCAGAAGCCCGTCACGCTCCATCCGCGCGACCGTCTGGCTCACCGTGGGACCACTCTGGTGCAAGCGTTCGGCGATCCGAGCGCGCAGCGGCGTGATCCCTTCCTCCTCGAGTTCGAGGATGGTGCGCAGGTACATCTCCGTGGTGTCGATCAGGTCACTCACGTCAGCCGCCTCGCTTCTTTCACCGCTGCCCAGGTACCGAGGAGCTCACCGGGTCGGGCCGGCGAGGCATGGGCTTCTCTAGGCCGCAAGCATACCCCGCCGCCACCATTATCTTGAATGGTTCAAGATTTGGCTCGTGATGGCCACGACCTGCTCCGATTCCCCGGCGCGGGCACCGTACCAGCGTCGAGCGCGCCGCCGTTGTTCCGTCCACAGCCACGGCCTCCGCGCACGGGTTGTGGACAGCCGGTCCGCCCGCCCGCCCCGCGTGATGAGATGAACGTGTGACGCAGACGTCGGATCGGGACATCACCGCGCAGACCCAGGCCGCACCGGTCACCGTGCTGTGGGATCCGGCGGTGGCCACCTACAACTTCGGGGACCATCCGCTCGATCCGGTGCGGGTCGAGCTCACCATGGCGCTCGCCCGCGACCTGGGCGTCCTCGACCGGCCGAACGTCTCGGTCATGGCAGCCCCGCCGGCCGACCGGGACACGCTGCGCCTGGTCCACCAGGACGCCTATCTCCACGCCGTGCAGGCCGCGCCGCACGACCCGTTCTTCCGCGGGTGGGGGCTGAACACGTCCGACAACCCGCTCTTCGACGGGATGCACGAGGCCGCGTCGCTGATCACCGGCATGAGCGTCCGCGCGGCCGAGGCGGTCTGGCGGGGAGAGGCCCTGCACGCGGTGAACGTGTCGGGGGGTCTGCACCACGCGATGCCCGACCGCGCGAGCGGCTTCTGCGTCTACAACGACCCGGCCATCGCGATCGCGCGGATGCTGGAGCTCGGCGCCGAGCGCGTGGCCTACGTCGACATCGACGTGCACCACGGCGACGGTGTGCAGGCCGTGTTCTGGAACGACCCGCGCGTGCTCACGGTGAGCCTGCACGAGTCGCCGGTGTCCCTGTTCCCCGGCACCGGGTTCCCCACCGAGATCGGCGGGGCCGACGCCGAGGGTGCCGCGGTGAACGTCGCGCTCCCGGCCGGCACCGGTGACGCGGGGTGGCTGCGCGCGTTCCACGCGGTGGTGCCGTCGGTGGTCCGGGCGTTCCGGCCCCAGGTGCTGGTGAGCCAGTGCGGGTGCGATTCGCACTTCCGCGACCCGCTGGCGAACCTCACGCTGTCGGTCGAGGGCCAGCGCGCGGCGCAGCTGGAGATGCGCCGGCTCGCGCACGAGCTCACCGGCGGGCGCTGGGTCGTGTTCGGCGGAGGCGGCTACGGGTTGGTCGACGTGGTGCCGAGGACGTGGTCGCACCTGCTGGCCACCGCCACCGGCGAGCCGATGAGCACGGCGAGCGCCACGCCCAACACCTGGCGGGGTTTCGCGTCGTCCAAGCGGCCCGCCGCAAAGGTGCCCACCGTGATGGGCGACGGCGCCGACGCCTCGTTCCAGCCATGGGATCCGGGATCGCGCACCGACCCGGTCGACCGCGCGATCCTGGCCACCCGCCGCGCCGTCTTCCCGCTCCACGGCCTCGACCCCGACGACCCCCGCGACTGACATGGCCGCCGACCCGCCCGACACCGGTTCCGCCTCACCCACCTCTGCCGGCCCCGGCGCCGGTTCGGCGCCGCCCGGCGGCGGTGGGGCGACGGCGCACGACGGCGCGGCGCAGGCCACCCCGGACGTCACCACGTCTCATGATGGAGCCGTGGAAGCGGGGGAGACCATGCCGTACCCGGAACACCGGCAGGCCGACGTAGTGCTGTCGGACGGCGGAACTGTGCACATCCGGCCGATCCGGCCCGACGACGCCGACGCGATCGTCGCGCTGCACTCACGGTTCTCCGACCGCACCCGCTACCTGCGGTACTTCTCGCCCTACCCGCGCATCCCCGCGCGCGACCTCAAGCGCTTCACCGAGGTCGACCACGCCGGCCGCGAGGCGCTCGTCGCGGTGCTCGGCAACGACCTCATCGCGGTCGGCCGGTACGAGCAACTGTCCGATCCCGACACCGCCGAGGTCGCGTTCGTCGTCGAGGACGCCCATCAGGGTCGCGGCATCGCGTCGGTGATGCTCGAGCACCTTGCCGAGGCCGCCCGCGAAGAAGGCATCACGCGGTTCGTGGCCGAGATCCTGCCGCAGAACGGCGCGATGATCCGCGTCTTCACCGACGCCGGGTACGACGTCGACCGCAGCTTCGCCGACGGCGTCGTCCACCTCACCTTCGACACCCGTGAGACCCCGCAGGTGCTCGAGGTGCTGCACGACCGCGAGCGGCGTACCGAGGCCCGCTCGATCCGGCGCCTGATGAACCCGTCGGCGGTCGCGGTGGTGGGCGTGAGCCGCACCCCCGACGGGATGGGCCGCGCGGTCTTCGAGAACATCCGTGCGGCCGGGTTCGCGGGGGCGCTCCACCCGGTCAACCCGTCCGCGACCGAGATCGACGGCGTCCCCGCCCACGCGTCCGTCCGTGACATCCCCGGCCAGGTCGACCTCGCGGTCATCGCGGTGCCGGCCGAGCGCGTCCTGGCCGTCGTCGAGGATTGCGCCGCCAAACAGGTCGCCGGTCTGGTCATCCTCACCAGCGGTTTCGCCGAGACCGGCGAGGAGGGCGCCCACGCCCAGGCCCGGCTCGTCGAGATGGCACGCATCAACGGCATGCGGGTGATCGGCCCGAACTGCTTCGGCCTGGCCAACACCGACCCGGCGGTCTCGCTCAACGCCACGCTCGCTCCGCACGTCCCGGGGCGCGGCCGGGTCGGTTTCTTCACGCAGTCCGGCGCGCTCGGCATCGCGCTGCTGGCCGAGGTCGAACGCCGCGGCCTGGGCATCTCGACGTTCGCATCGGCCGGAAACCGCGCCGACGTCTCCGGCAACGATCTGCTGCAGTACTGGCGCGACGACCCGGCCACCGACGTCGTGATGATGTACCTCGAGACGTTCGGCAACCCCCGCAAATTCACCCGGGTGGCGCGGGGGCTCGCCCGGCGCAAGCCGGTCGTCGTGCTCAAGAGCCGCGGCGTGACGCCCGGGCTCACCGGCGGACCGGGCGAGCGCGGGTTGCAGGCGCTGTACCGCGCGTCCGGCGTCATCCGGGCCGAGGCGCTCGGCGAGATGTTCAACATCGGCCAGTTGCTCGCGTACCAGCCGCTGCCCACCGGCCGCCGCACCGCGGTGATCGGCAACTCGGCGGTGCTGGTCGCGTTGGCCACCGACGCGTGCGAGGCGAACCGTCTCGAGGTCCCGCTCGACTGGCGCGTCGACGTGGGCCCGAACGTCACCCCCGACGAGCTGCGCGCGGCCCTGCGCTCCGCCGTCGACGCGACCGACATCGACGCGGTGCTCGTCGTGTTCGTCCCTGCCCTGGCGGTGCCCGAGTCCGCGTACGCCGACGTGCTGCGCGAGGTCGGCGCCGACGCGCGTATCCCGGTGATCGCCTCGTTCCTGGCCGCCAACGGCATGCCCGAGCGCCTCCGGCGCCTGGTTCCGGTCAGCGCGTCGGCACCCCTTGCTCCTCCCGACGCCGATCAAGCCGCCGTCGCCGTGACGCCGGCCGCCACGGGGTTCGACCCCGACCGCACCGTGCTGTTGCCGAGCCAGGAGTTCATGGTGGCGAGGGGGTCGGTGCCGTCGTACGCGACGCCGGAGGCCGCCGCCCGCACGCTCGGCAAGGTGGCGACGTACGCGGAGTGGCGCAGCACCCCGGCGGGGCAGGTGCCGTCCCTGCCGGACATCGATCCCGGCGGGGCGCGGACGATCGTCGGCCGCACGGTCGATCGGCACCCCGAGGGGGTCGACCTCGAAGACAACGAGGCCGCGGAACTGCTCGCGGCGTACGGCATCACGGTGTGGCCGAGTCGCCGGGTCGTCGGGGCCGACGCGGTGGTGGCCGCCGCGACCGAGCTGGGGTTCCCGGTCGCGGTGAAGGCCGCCGACGAGACGCTGCGGCACCGCGCCGATCTGGGCACGGTGCGGCTCGACGTCGACTCCCCGCGGGATGCGTGGGCGGCGTACCACGGCATCGCGGCGGCGTCGGGGAACCCGAGCCCCACCGTGCTGGTGCAGCGGATGGCGCGTGGCGGCGTGGTCTGCGTCGTCGAGGTCGTTCAGGACACGGCGTTCGGGCCCGTGGTCGGGTTCGGGCTGGGCGGGATCGCCACCGAGCTGATCGGCGACCGTGCGTGGCGGGCAGCGCCGCTCACCGATCGGGACGCCGCCGACCTGCTGCGTGAGCCGCTGGCGTCGCCGATGCTGTTCGGCTACCGGGGTGCGCGGCCGGTGGACGCCGCCGCCTGCGAAGACCTGCTGCTGCGGGTCGGTGCCCTCGCCGACGAGTTGCCGTCGCTGCGCGCGTTGACGCTCAACCCGGTGCTGGCCTCGCCTGAGGGCATCACGGTCCTGCACTCCACGGTGCGAGTCGAACGCGCCGCCGGTCCCCGCCTGGACGAGGGCGCCCGCCGCCTCCGCTGACCTCGCCCGCCGGCCTGCCGGGAGCACAGGCCGAGCGCGTGCGCCCGCGTACAGAGCACCCGCGTGTACGCAGCTCCACGCTCGGAGCATCCGCGTGTACACGGCCCACGCACGGAGCGCCCCGCGTGTACGCAGCTCCACACACGGAGCACCCGCGTGTACGCAGCTCCACGCACGGAGCACCCGCGTGTACACAGCCCCCCACGCACAGACCACCCGCGTGTACACGGCCCACGCACGGAGCGCGCGCGTGTGCGAAGCCTACGTACGCGCCGCACCCCCTGGGGGCGACGGTGTACACGGCGCTGCGCCCGGCGTGGCCCTTGCGCCCGGGGTGGCTGTAGGGCCCGGGGTGGCTGGGGCCCCCGGGGCTGTGGGGCCGGGCGTGGGCCTTGCGTTTTACGGTGCCCATCGCGGCTCGGGTGCCTCTTAGGGCCTTGTGCTCAATGTGATTTTCAAGCGCAGCATGGCCCTATGTTCAGCGTGGGCACTGCGTGCGCAAGGCCAATGCTCACCGAGTGATCACTGCAGTTCATGAGGCCCATGCGCCCCGTGTGAATCACTGCGCCCGCACCCCACCGGTCCATTCCTGCTCTTGCCCTGCGCAGTGCTGCCCGCTCCTGCACCGCCCCACGCTGTGCCGCCCTGCCACAGTGCCGCGCCGCTCTTGCCCCGCCCTGCGCAGTGCTGCCCCGCTCTCCTGCACCGTCCCGCGCCGTGCCGTCCCGCGCCGTCCTGCCCGTGCGACGCCCCGCTCCTGTGCCGCCCAGCCGTGCGCTGCGAGGCCGTGCGCTGCGAGGCCGTGCGCTGCGAGGCCGTGCGCTGCTAGGCCCTGCGCCGGCTCCTGACCCGTGCCGCTCCTGTGCCGCCCGTCCCCGCACCGGCACGCGCCACTGACGGCACCGCACCGCACCGCACCGCATCGCGCCGCGTTGGGTGGGCTGGCTCGTGCGCCGCCCGAGCACCCTCGCTCTGTGCCGGAAGGATCCCGCCCGGCAACGGCCCGCGTTCCGCCGTCCCTCGGTCCACATAATGCTGCGCCCTGAACGGCGCCCGCCGCGGCGTTCAGGGGGCGTGCCCGGCCCTCGCTGACGCGCGTTCCACCGCACCGGCGCGAGGTCACAATGCGCCGAGGTCCCCTTCCCCTCGGCGTTGACCGGGGCGGCGTGAGGAACAGCAACGGCGGCCGTCCCCGGAGGGGCGGCCGCCGATGGTGGGGACCGTCAGCTGACGTAGGCGCGGAGCGGCTCGGCGCGCAGCGGGTCGCGGAGCTTGGCCATCGTGCCCTTTTCGATCTGGCGGATGCGCTCGCGCGAGAGGCCGAAGTCGCGGCCGATCTCGTCCAGGGTGCGCTGGCGGCCGTCGTCCAGGCCGAAGCGCAGCCGGATGACCTCGCGCTCGCGGTCGGACAGCGTCGCCAGCACCTTGTTGACCTCGGCCTTGAGGAGGGCGTAGGAGACGTTGTCGACGGGGCTCATCGGGTCGGTGTCGGCGATGAAGTCGCCCAGCTGGCTTTCGCCGTCGTCGCCGACGGTCTGGTCCAGGCTGACCGGCTCGCGGTCGTAGCCGAGGAGCTCGACGACGCGGAACGGCTCGATGCCCAGTTCGGTGGCGAGCTCGGCCGGCGAGGGCTCGCGGCCCAGGGTGACCGAGAGGTCGCGGCGGGCTCGCACCAGGCGGTTGATCTGCTCCACCAGGTGAACGGGGAGGCGGATCGTGCGTGACTGGTCGGCCATCGCCCGGGTGATCGCCTGGCGGATCCACCAGGTGGCGTAGGTCGAGAACTTGAAGCCCTTGGTGTAGTCGAACTTCTCGACCGCCCGGATGAGCCCCAGGTTGCCTTCCTGGATCAGGTCCAGCAGCGACATGCCCCGGCCGGTGTAGCGCTTCGCGACGCTGACGACCAGGCGGAGGTTGGCCTCCAGCAGGTGGTTCTTCGCGGCGACGCCGTCCCGGGCGACCTCGCCCAGGTCGCGGCGGTAGTCGTCGGCGAGGCCGTCGCGCAGCAGCGCCTGGCCCGCGAAGAGGCCCGCCTCGATGCGCTTCGCGAGGTCGACCTCCTCGACCGCGGTCAGCAGCTTCGTCTTGCCGATCCCGTTCAGGTACGCCCGGACCAGGTCGGCGGAGACGCCGCGGCCGGTGTCGTCGGATCCGCGGCGGCTTCGGCGCGGGGTTTCGGGCTCGTCCTCGGCCCCGTCGATGCGGGACTGCGAGACAGCGTCGTCGCTACGGGGGACATCGGCGTTGTCGGCGTCGACATCACCAGGCACGAGGTACACGTCGAACGCTTCCTCGAACATGAGCGGAACGGACACCCGGCTCGCCTCCTTGTGCCGCGGGAGAGGTGGACGCCCCCGCGTACCGTCTGTCGTGGAAACCAGATTCGCGCTCTCGCCGTGAAGCCGAAGTAAGGCAGATGTGAGATCCGTGTGAGGTGCACGCTTCCGCAGGCCAGGGCAACTGCGATGACCTGCCGCTATCCGCGTTAACGCCGTCTGGCCCGCCCCGTCGATGATTACTGTCGGCTACCCGACACCGATTTCGGGAACCGGCTGCGGCCACCGGACAGAGCGGTCCGTTCGGACGATTCCTCGTTCGCTTTCTACATTCCGTAGACTGAGGATCGCGTCCGTCGCGGCGGAAGGAGACCCCCCATGGCCCGGTTGGGCGAGCTCGAGCGTGCGGTGATGGAGGTCCTCTGGTCCGCCGACGCTCCCAGAACGGCCCGCGAGGTGGCCGATTCGCTGGCCAATCGTGAGCTGGCGAAGACCACGGTGCTCACCGTGCTGTCCCGGCTCGAGTCCAAAGGCAGAGTCGAGCGCTGCCGCGACCGGTGGGCCCACACCTATACGCCCACCGCGACCCGCGAGGACTACATCGCCGAGTTGATGGACGAGGCGCTCGGCGACGCCGCTGACCGCACCGCCGCGCTGGTCCGGTTCGCCGGTCGGGTGAGCCCGGAGGAGGCCGAAGCCCTCTCCGGGGCCCTCGATCAGGCTCTGCGCCGGGCAGGCAAGGCCTCGGCTTAGGCCCGCGACGTGCTCCCCACGATTGCGGGTCTCGGCATCGTCGCCGTCCTGTTGATCGGTCCGGTTCCCGCTGTTCTCTCCCGCGCGGAGTGGGTGCAGCGGGAACCGCGCGCCGTGCTGGTGCTGTGGCAGGCGCTCGGCCTGGCCGGTGGTCTGGCCGCCGTCGGCGCCGTGCTGGCGGCCGCGCTCGCGCCGCTCGGCGGCTCGCTCCCGGCCGCGATCGCCGCCTACTGGCGCGGCGGCGACCTCGACGGATTCCACCTCTTCCTGCTCGGCGCCGCCGTCGGTCTGCTGGGTTGGCTGCTGACGATGACCGCGGTGTCGTCGTGGAAGGCCACCCGGGTCCGGTCGCGCCAGCGCGAGCTGGTCGACCTGGTGAGCACGCCGTGGCCCAACCGGGTGAGCCCGGCCCGGGCGACCGGGGCCGGCGCGCGGCTGATCGAGCACCCGGCGGCGGCGGCGTACTGCCTGCCGGGGCCGAGCTCGCGGGTCGTCATCACCACCGGCGCGCTCTCCCTGTTGGACGCCGACGAGCTGGACGCCGTCCTCGCGCACGAGCACGCCCACCTGGCCGAGCGGCACGACCTGCTGCTGCTCCCGTTCGCGGCCTGGTCGGACGCGATGTTCGGGCTCGCGGGCACGCAGCGGGTGCGCACCGCGGTCGCGCAGCTCGTCGAGATGCTCGCCGACGACCGGGCCTGCCTCGGGCGCGACCGGGCCGTGCTGGCCGCGGCGCTGGCCCGCGTCGGGGTGGCGGGTGCGGGTGGGGCGCCGTCCGGAGCGCTCGGCTCCACCGACCTCGCCGTGCTGCCCCGGGTGCGCCGGCTGCTGGAACCGCCGGCGCCCTCGCTGCTGCTGCGCTCGGTGTCCTACGCGGCCGCGCTGGTGACGATCACGGTGCCGTTCTGGGCCCTGCTGGTGCCCCTAGCAGTCCACTGAGATCTCGGTCGTGGCGTACTGGGCCGCGCCGTTGGGCGGGGTGAGGGTCGCGGTGACCGTCCAGACCGTGGTGCACCGCGCCGCGCCGGTGAGGGTCGCGGCCAGGTCCTGACCACTGCCCAGGTCGACGTCCTGCGTCTCCTGCTTGAGGACGTAGGAGCCCGACCAGCTGAGCGTGGAGTCAAGGAGGCCGGTGTCGAAGCCGTCCGGTACCGCCACGGACAGGGTCACGTCCGCGGTCCGCGCGTCGGGGTCGGAGAACGCCACCGAACCCGGGGCGAGGATCGTCAGCGCGCCGAAGCCGTCGAACGGGTTCGGGGGCCTGGTGGGGGCGGCCGAGCCCGCGACCGGGCGGATCGAGGCAGCGGGGGAGGTCTTCGGAGTCTTCGTCCGGGTGGGCGCCGCGGTCGGGGGCCGGGTGGTCTTGCGGACCTCGATCGAGGGCACCGGGCGCGGCACCAGGGTTCCGCCGGCTGAGCGCGGAAGCGGGATCGGGTCGGCGACCAGGCTCTCGGCCGGGGTGACGGGAGAGCGGTGGGTGGCCAGCGCGACCACGCCCGCGACACCGAGCACCAGCACCGTGGCCGCGAGCACCGCGGTCGTGCTGACCGGGCCCACCCGGCCACCCCGAGCGTCCGGCGCGTCACCCGAGCGCGCCGCGGCCCCACCCGAGCGCACGTCGTCCCCGCGCACGTCATCCCCGCGCACGTCATCCCCGCGCACGTCGTCCCCGCGCACGTCGTCCCCGCGCACGTCACCCGAGCGGACATCACCCG
Source organism: Cryptosporangium arvum DSM 44712 (assembly GCF_000585375.1). Taxonomy (NCBI): domain Bacteria; kingdom Bacillati; phylum Actinomycetota; class Actinomycetes; order Cryptosporangiales; family Cryptosporangiaceae; genus Cryptosporangium; species Cryptosporangium arvum. The sequence continues at coordinate 6,818,542 of NZ_KK073874.1, read as the reverse complement.
CGCGCGCCGCGGCTCCGCCTAACCGCGACTCGGTGCCGACCGACGTCCGACGCCCGGGAGACGCCGGTGCCGACGGGCGCGCGGGTGGCGGCGACGGGGGCGCCGGGCGGGACGGAGCTCCCGGCGACGCCATCGTCCCGTCGATCACCACACGCGTGCGGCCCTTCCCCGCGGACGGCCCGGCGCGCAGCGCGAGCTCCATCCGGTCGAGCAGCCGGTCGCTCATCCCCGCCGGCACCGCGGTCAGCGGCAGCAGTGCCGCCAGCGCGCCCAGCGGCCAGCGCCCGTACGCCGTGACGCACTTCGGGCATGGGGGCGTGCCCCGCCGGCCCGCGAGGTGGGCGTGCACCTTCTTGCGCGCGGCGGCGTCCGGCTCCTTCGCCGAGTAGCGCAGCGTGTCCCGCAGGGCCTCGCAGTCGTCGAGCGACCGCGCGGCGAGGACGTCGGCGACCACGTGCTCCCGGATGACGTCCAGCCGCTTGACGACGGCGGCCGGCTTGTCGGGCGACACGGCCATCGCGATCGACTCGTTGCTCAGCGCCATCCCGGCCGCGAGCGCGAACAGGATCCGGTCGTCCGGCCGGAGGTCACCGGCCGCGCGCCACGCGACCAGCCGCAGGTTCGTCGGGTCGGGCGCGGCCGGCGGCGGCGAGGCCTTGCGGCGGCTCCGGCCGGCCTGGCGTTCCTGCTCGACCTCGGTGCACTGCTCGTGGATCAACCGGATCATCGCCGGACGCAACGCGTACGCACCGGCCAGCCGGGTCCGGATCGCGGTCTCGAACACCCGGGCCGTCGCCTCTTCGGCGGCGTCGGTGTCGCGGAGCGCGTTCAGGCAGGTGGAGTAGGTCCAGGCATGACACTCCTCGAACAGGTCGGCCAGCGCTTCTTCATCACCACGCTGCACCGCTGCAACAAGGGCCACGTCGTCCATGTATCGGCACGGTATTCGTAACGCGGTCGCAAAAGAAGGCGGGGGAGGAACGAGTGACCGAATCGGTGAGTCGGGTCTTAACTAGGCTTCTGGGGCGGCTTAACACGCCTTAAGTCTCGAGAAGAATGGTCTGTGGACCGACGTTGACCGACGCAACGAGCATGTGTGTCCGAAATCGACCTGTTTCTACCGTGGCGCCACGCTCGCGCAGCGCCGTGACGACCGCGTCCACGAGCGGCTCGGCCTGCTCGGCCGGTGCCGCCGCGCTCCACGACGGACGCCGCCCTTTGCGGGTGTCGCCGTAGAGCGTGAACTGGCTCACGACGAGCAGGGGTGCGCCGACGTCGGAGGCCGACTTCTCACCGTCGAGCACCCGCAGCTCGTAGATCTTGCGAGCCAACGCGGACGCCTCGGCGGCGGAATCGTCCCGGGACACCCCGACCAGCACCAGCAGCCCGGGTCCGATGGCCCCGACCACGGCGTCGTCCACGGTCACCGAGGCTTCCGCAACGGTCTGGACCACCGCCCTCATGCCGGCAGCAGCATTCCGCGCTCGACCAGCCGTCCCACCAGCGGGATCGCCACCGTCGCCAGCGCCACCGGCTCCGCGTCGTACGCGACGGCGAGCACCGAGAGCTGGTCGGCGAGCGTCACCGACCCGTCGCACCCGCCGACGAGCGCCACGGTCACCGGGTCGACCTCCTGGGCCCAGCGCCACCCGGATTCCAGCGCCAGGATCTGCTTGTCCACCTCCCAGCCGTCGGAGCCCGGCGACGCGGTCTGACGCAGCCGCAGCGACGGAGCGGCCACGAACCGTGTCCCCAGCAGGTCGGCGCCGCGCACGAAGGAGACCCGGTCGAACCAGGCGGCCACCTCCGGGCCGATCACCGTGTCGTGCTCCTGCATCGCCTCCTCGACCCGGACGACCGGCGAGGCGGACCCCGAGGCGTGCACGCTGATCAGCCCGAAGCCCACCGCGTCGATCCGGTTCTCGGTGAACCACTCGAGCCATTCGTCGGTGCGCCGCGCCGTGTTCAGTTCCCCGGCGTCGCGCAGCCACAGCGCCACGTACCCGGCCGGGTCGAGCGCCTCGCGCTGGACGGCGTGGGCGTCGAGCCTAGTGGCCTCCAGCCACCCGCCGACCCGCTCCTCCCAGGGCTCGCCCTCGACGTGCAGCCAGTTCGCCAGCAACTGGCCGTACCCACCCGGGTTCAGCAGCCCGGGCAGGGCCGAGACGAGCTCCGAGCAGATCCCGTCGCCCGCGCGTCCGGAGTCGCGGTAGACCATGCGGTCGCGCCGGGCCGGCCCGACGACGAACGGCGGGTTGCTCACCACGAGGTCGAACGTCCGCCCCGCCACCGGCGAGGCCATGTCGCCGGCCAGCGACTCCCAGCTGAACCCATTAAGCAGGGCATTCGTCGCCGCGAAGCGCAGCGCGCGCTCGGAGAGATCCGTCACAGTGACGGCCTCGACGTGCCGGGACAAGTGCAATGCCTGGACTCCGCACCCGGTGCCCAGATCGAGCGCGGAGGACACCCGCGGGCGCACCGTCGACTGCGCCAGCGTCACCGACGCGCCGCCGATCCCGAGGACGTGGTCGGCGCGGACCGGGCCGGGGCGGACGTCCGATCCGAGGTCCGAGAGCACCCACCAGTCGCCGTCGTCGTCGCCGTAGGGCGAGAGGTCGAGCGCCGCGCGGACGCCGTCGTCTACTTTTTCGACCAACCCGGTGGAGATGGCTCCCGCCAGCCCGAACGTCCCGAACGCGAGATCGGCGGCCTTCTCGGACACGGTCCCGCCGGTCGGGAAGAGCGCGATCAGCGTGCCGAGCGGATCGTCGCCGCCGCGCTCACGCAACGAGTGCCGCACCGCGAGGAACTCACCGCGGCCGAGCGCGCCGCTCGCGGTCTCCCCGAGCCGGTCGGCGACACCGGTCGGCGTGAAATTCGCGTCCCGCAGAGCGGCGCGCAGTTCCGGAATCTGGTCGGCGGTCAGCAACGGATTCGTCACCCGGCCATCCTCTCCCGTCGAATTCGCGTTCGCGCCCCCGGGGGAGCGAAGGGCCTCGGACGTGGCAGGCTGGTCCCATGGTGACGCTGCGTCTGAGTCAGGACGTCGATGCCGACGCGTTCCTGGCCGACGACCCGTTGGCGCTGCTCGTCGGCATGGTGCTCGACCAGCAGTTCCCGATGGAGCGCGCGTTCTCCTCGCCCTACGAGCTCGTGCGCCGGATGGGCGTCACCCGGCTCGACCCGGCCGCGATCGCCGCGTTCGACCCCGAGGAATTCGCGGCGCTGTTCGCGACCCCGCCGGCGCTGCACCGGTATCCGCAGGCGATGGCCGGCCGCGTCCAGGCGGTCGCCGCCCACGTGCTCGACGCGTACGACGGCGACACCGCGCGCCTCTGGCTCGACGCGACGAGCGGCCAGGACCTCCTCCGGCGGGTGAAGGCGCTGCCCGGCTTCGGCGACCAGAAGGCGCGTATCTTCGTCGCGCTGCTCGGCAAGCAGCTCGGCGTCCGGCCGGAGGGCTGGCGCGAGGCCGCCGGTGCCTACGGCGAGGACGGTTCGACGCGCTCGGTCGCCGACGTGACCGGTCCGGAGACCCTCCAGGCCGTCCGCGAGTTCAAGAAGGCCGCCAAGGCGAAGGCGAAGGAGGCCGCACGGTGACGCTCTGGCCACTGTCCGGACTACGGGTACGCGCCGGTTCCATCGAACTGCGCCCGCCGACCGACGACGACCTGCCCGCGCTGGCCGCCCTGGTGCCGGTCGAGGCCGGTCACGACCCGACGCTGCCGATCAGCGGCGTGAGCACGCCCCAGGAGATCGCGGGCCAGGCCGTGCTGCGACAGGTCTGGCGCTCGCGGGCGGAGCTCGCGCCCACCCAGTGGCGCATCTGTCTCGCCGCCTACGTCGACGGCATGCTGGTCGGCCAGCAGGATCTCAAGGCCGACGACTTCCCGCGCCGCCGCATCGTCGAGACGTCTTCCTGGCTGGGTGAGGAGCACCGGCGGCAGGGCCACGGCAAGGCGATGCGTGCGCTCGCGCTGCACCTCGCGTTCGAAGGGCTGGGCGCGGTCTCGGTGGAGAGCGAGTCGGCCGAGGGCAACGACGCCGCGCTGGGCGTCACCCGCTCGCTCGGCTACAGCCCGTGCGGCGACACCTACGAGCTGCACGACGGCATCGTCACCCACATGCTCTGGTCGCGGCTGACCCGGGAGCGCTGGGCGCTGCACAAGCAGGGCTACGGCCTGGCGCCGGTCGAGGTCGAGGGCGTCGACGGGTGCCGGCGGCTGCTCGGTCTCCCGCTGACCGACCCGGAGCCCGCCAACAACGGTAAGCGCACGATCGTCCGGCAAGGAGCACCGGCGCCCGCCTGACCCACGGCCCACGTGGCGGCGCCGGGTGCGCAGTGCAACGATGGGTTGATGCGGTACCCGGCCCTAGGGCGACCGGGCGCCCCCGAGCGAAGCGGGTGGAGCGCGTGCAAAGGCGTTCTCGGGTCGAAGTGATCACCGGGGCCGAGCGGAGCCCCGCCGATCAGCTCCGCGATCGTCAGTGGCGGTACTTCGGCCTGATGATGCTGCGGGTCGTGTGCTTGATCCTCGCCGCGGTCCTGGTCAGCCTCGAGGTGCCGTACGCACTGGCCTGGGTGGGTGTGCTGACGGTGGGGATGGTGCTGTTCCCGTGGATCGCGGTGATGGTCGCGAACGACCGCCCGCCGCGTGAGGAGAACCGGTTCTCCACCCGGCTGCGCCGCGTTCCGGCCGCGGCGCGGGCGCTGGTGAGCACGTCGTCCGAGCCCGAGCCGGAGCCCGAACGCCGGGAAGAGCCCCCCGCGCGTCCCGAGCTCACCCAGCGCGAGTTACCGCCGGGAGCACGCGTCATCGACCAGGAGTAGACCGGCCGAGCCGGGCCTAGGGCCGTGCGCCGGGGAGGCCGACCGCGAGCGTCCCGGCCCGCGCGCCCGCGGCCAGCGCACCGGCGGGGCCGGCGCCGCTGAGCCAGGCGGCGAGGAGCCCGGCCGCGAACGCGTCGCCGGCACCCGTCGTGTCCACCACGCGGCGGGCCGGTTCGGCGGCCACCCAGGCCGCGCCGCTCGTACCGCGCCACCAGGCCCCGCCGGCGCCGTCCTTCACCACCGCGATCTCGGCCGCGTCGGCCAGCCGCGCGGCCGACACCGACGGGTCGGAGAACCCGGTGAGCACCGCGGCCTCGGCCGTGTTGGCCAGCACGAGCGTCACCCCGGAGATCCAGTCCAGGAACCGGCCCGGCCCCACCGCCTCGAGCGGTGCCGCCGACGCGGCGTCCACCGAGATCGTCAGCCCGCGCTGTTTCGCGGTGTCCAGCGCGGCCAGACCGGCCTTGCGTGACCCGGAGTCGAGCAGCGCGTAGCCCGACAGGTGCAGGTGCCGGACGTCGCCGCGGCCCACGACCGCGGTGACGTCGGCCGCCTCCAGCCGGTCGGCGGCGGCGCGGTCGGGGAACATCGTCCGCTCGCCGTCCCCGTCGACCAGGACCGCGATCGACGCGGTCGGCAGTTCGGCGTCGATGGCGACGGCCGGTTCGACCCCGGCCTCGACCAACTCGGCTACCCGTTCCCGCCCGGGCGCGTCGTCGCCGACCCGGGCGACGAGCGTCACCGGCACCCCGACGCGCGCGAGCCACACGGCGGTGTTCGCCGCGGCCCCGCCGCCGCTGTAGCGGATCCGGGCCGGCCGGTCCGAGCCCACCGCGGGCGGCCCGTCCGTGGCGATCACGATGTCGGTGGCGAGGTCACCGACGACGGCGACGCGGCGGGGGTCGGTGATCACGGCGTCAGCAGCCCGGGGTCATGCGAGCGCGGTCCGCGTGCCGGCGAACGCGACGGCGATCAGGCCGGCCAGTTCCGCGTTGCGCAGGATGATGCGTGTGTTGACGGTCAAGCTCTGCCCCTCGGTGGCCGAGTGGAAATGTGCCAGCAGGTACGGGGTCACATCTTTGCCGGTGATGCCGTTCCGTTCGAGCCCGGCCAGGCCCTCGGCGAGTACCCGGTCGTGCAGTGCCGGGTCGAGCTGCTCGTCGACCGGCAGCGGGTTCGCGACGACGACCGCGCCCGTGCCGAGCGTCAGCTCCCGGGCGGCGCGCAGTGTCTCGGCGATCTCGCCCGGGTCGTCGGCCCGCCAGCCCACCGGGTGGCCGGAGTCGGAGAGATAGAACCCGGGGAACCGGTCGGTGCGGTAGCCCAGCACGGTCACCCCGGAGGATTCCAGCCGCTCCAGCGTCGCCGGCACGTCGAGGATCGACTTCACGCCCGCGCAGACCACCGCGATCGGCGTGCGTGCCAGCGTGCCCAGGTCGGCCGACTCGTCGAACGTCGTCGACGCGTCCCGGTGCACACCCCCGAGCCCTCCGGTCGCGAAGACCGGGATACCGACCGCGGCCGCCGCCGCCGCGGTGCTCGCCACCGTGGTGGCCCCGTCCAGCCGCTTCGCGGCCAGCACCGGCAGGTCGCGGACGCTGGCCTTGGCGATGCCGTCGGTCAGCGCGAGGTGGCGCAGCTGCGCCTCGTCCAGGCCGACGACGATCTCGCCGCCGATGACGCCGACCGTGGCCGGTACCGCGCCGGTCGCCCGGACCGTGCGCTCGATCTCGGCGGCCACCTCGAGGTTGCGTGGACGGGGCAGCCCGTGGGAGATGATCGTGCTCTCCAGCGCCACCACCGGGGCTCCGGTGCCCAGCGCCTCCGCGACCTCGGCGCCGATTCGGATCCGGTATCGCCCTAGCGGCGGTTCGATGTCCACGCGAACACCGTACTTCCTGGTGATTACGTGGCTGCCGCGCGGCCGTCCGCGCGGGCATGCGGCAAACTGGAGGAGACACATCGATCGCAGGGAGGAAGCATCGTGGGATTCGCCGAGACGCTGGAGCGGCCGGAGACCCGTGAGAGCACGACAGACAACGCCCCCGAGGTCTTCCATTACGTGAAGAAGAACAAGATCGCCGAGAGCGCGGTCATGGGGACGATGGTCCAGGCGCTCTGTGGCGAGGTGTTCCCGGTGACGAAGTCTCCGAAGCCGAACTCGCCGGTGTGCCCGGCCTGCAAGGAGATCTACGAGTCGCTGCCCACCGGCGAGTGACCCGCCGCGGTGGCGCCGGCCGGCGCTGAACGCGCCGGCTCGGTGGTGCCCGTCTTCTCGTCGCGGGGTTCGTCGGCGTTCGACTCCTCGGCGCCCGGTTCGTCCGGGGGGAGTTCGGCCGGGTCGGGCGGGCGGCGGCCGCGGAACGCGGCGGCGATCCGGCGGCCCAGGTAGGCCACGCGGTGCAGGTGGCGGGGCCGGGGCCCGGCCGGGTGCTCCTGCTCGAGCGTGCCGTTGAGCTCCGCGCCGAGCAGCACCGCGAACGCCAGCACGTAGAAGTACAGCAGCGCGACGATCGGCGCCGCGAGCGTCGAGAACAGCAGCATGTCGCCGGCCAGGCGGCCGATGTACAACCGCAGCACCCACGAGAGCCCGACGAAGAGCAGCAGGGCCAGCGCCGCCCCCGGCAGCGCCCGCCGCCACCGCAGCCGCAGCGGCGTCGCGTAGTGGTAGAACGCCGACAGCGCGGTGAACACGATCGCCACCGTCAGCGGCCAGTACACCAGCCGGATCACGGCCTCGGCCGCCGAGTGCCAGCCGTCGGGGAGCCGGTTCACCACGAAGTCGGGCCCGAGGATCGCCAGCGGTACCGCCACCACCGCGGTGGCCAGCGTGAAGATGTAGAGCCAGAGCGCCATCAGGCGGCTCGCCACCGCGCCCCGCAGATCCCGTTGCCCGTACGCGATCGACACCGTGTTCACGAACGTCGCCGTCGACGACGAGCCGGCCCAGAGCGACAGGACGAGCGCGAGCGTCGCCACGTCACCGCGTCCGTGCCGCAGCAGCTCGCCGACGATCGGCGTCACGACGTCGTGCTGCACCGCCGGGCTGACCAGCCGGGCGGTGAGCCGCAGCGCGTGCGACTCGGTGCGGTCGACCAGGTCGGTGCCGGTCCACCGGCCGGCGTACCCGAGGACACCGAGGATCGCGAGGAACAGCGGCGGCACCGACAGCAGCTGCCAGAACGCGGCCTCGGCCGAGAGCCCGAGGATCCGGTCCTGCCACGCTTTCGCCAGCATCGACCGGATGAACCGCAGCGTGGTCAGGACGAGACGCAGAGTGTTCGCCACCGGGCGGAACGCGGGCCCGAGCGCGCGTCGCGCAGCTCTCGAGACCGTCGCGCGCAACCGCGCGACGCGCCCGGCGGGAAGTGTGAGCATGTCAACCGATCAAATTACGGGGTCGGGTCGCGGGAGTCGCGTCCGGACCCGGTGTCGTCGCAGCATGTCGCGGCGACGCCAAGTCCGATCGGCCGGACGGGTGATCTTTCTCCGCCGACGGGGCGGTGGCCGCTTTCCATCATCCCGCACGAACGCCGGGTAGTGTCTGTGAAGCCCTCGTGCAGCGGATGCCGCTCGGGGGCGCACTGGTGTTCGGTTACTTGGCGTGGAGGTTGTGGCTTGACCGCGAACCCAGTGGCTGCGTCCGCCGGTACGGTCGGCGGAGCCGCTCCGCCACTTCGCGTCTGGCAGCGCAAAGCCCTCGTCGAATACCTGCGCAAGTCCCCGCAGGACTTCCTCGCGGTCGCCACCCCCGGCGCCGGCAAGACGACGTTCGCGCTCCGCATCGCGGCCGAACTGCTCGCCGACCGCACGGTCAGTCAGGTGACGGTCGTCGCCCCCACCGAGCACCTCAAGACGCAGTGGGCGCAGGCGGCGGCCCGGGTCGGTATCCAGCTCGACCCGACGTACACCTCGCAGGGCATCACCTCGTCGGACTTCCACGGCATCGTCGTGACGTACGCGCAGGTCGGCCTGTACCCCGATCTCCACCGCCGGCGCTGCACCACCCGCCCGACGCTGGTGATCCTGGACGAGATCCACCACGCCGGTGACTCGCGCACCTGGGGCGACGGGGTGCGCACGGCGTTCGAGCCCGCCACCCGGCGCCTCGCGCTCACCGGAACCCCGTTCCGGTCCGACGCGAACCCGATCCCGTTCGTCGAGTACGAGAAGGACCGCAACGGCCTCACCCGCTCGCGGTCGGACTCCAGCTACGGCTATGCCGACGCCCTGCGCGACCAGGTCGTGCGCCCGGTGCTGTTCCTGGCCTACTCCGGGGAGGCGAAGTGGCGCACCAGCGCGGGGGAGGAGCTCTCCGCCCGCCTGGGGGAGCCGCTGACGGCCGAACAGACCGGGCAGGCGTGGCGCACCGCGCTCGACCCCAAGGGCGACTGGATGCCCCAGGTGCTGCGCGCCGCCGACGCCCGGCTGAGCGTCGTCCGGCAGCACGGCATGCCTGACGCCGGTGGGCTGGTCATCGCCACCGACCACGCCGCCGCCAAGGCCTACTCCGAGATCCTGCGCCGGGTCACCGGCAAGGCCCCGGTCGTCGTGCTCTCCGACGACGGCACGGCGAGCGCCAAGATCGCCGCGTTCGCGAACTCCGCGGACCGCTGGATGGTCGCGGTGCGGATGGTGTCCGAGGGGGTCGACATCCCGCGGCTCGCGATCGGCGTCTATGCCACCAGCGCCAGCACGCCGCTGTACTTCGCGCAGGCGATCGGGCGCTTCGTCCGGGCCCGCCGCGCGGGGGAGACCGCCACGGTGTTCCTGCCGAGCGTGCCGGTGCTGCTGGGGCTGGCCGGCGAGATGGAGGTCCAGCGCGATCACGTGCTCGACCGGCCGCACCGGGAGAAGCTGCTCGACGACGACCTCGTCGCGGCCGCGAACAAGCAGGAGGACGAGGACACCGACGACAAGCCGAAGTTCATGGCGCTGTCCTCGGAGGCACACCTCGACCAGGTGATCTACGACGGGGCCTCGTTCGGCACCGGCGCGGCGCCCGGCACGGCCGAGGAGGAGGAGTACCTGGGTCTGCCCGGGCTGCTCTCCTCCGACCAGATCGCGACGTTGCTGTCGAAGCGCCAGGCCGACCAGGTCGCGGCGCAGAAGAAGGCGGCCGCCGCGCGGAAGTCCGCCGGCGCTCCGGACGTGCCCGAGCCCGAGGCTGTCCCGTCGTCGACGTTCGTGCGCAGGCAGACGCTACGCAAGCAGCTCAACACGCTGGTGGCCGCGCAGCACCACCGCACGAACCGGCCGCACGGCCAGATCCACGCCGAGCTCCGCCGCCTCTGCGGCGGCCCGCCGAGCGCCCAAGCCACGATCGAGCAACTCGAAGAGCGAATAGCCACCATTCAGACGTGGGAACGCTAGCCCGCTCGTCTGTCACGGCTCAGCCGCGGAAAAGCGCCGCTAGGCGCGCGCACTGACCCGGGCCGCCCACCGACTGAGGCCGCGAAAAGAGCCCCCGATGCCGCTAGGCATCGGGGGCTCTTTTTGTCAGGCCTCAGTCTTCTGTTTTCAAAATCTGGACGGCGACCTTTTCGAGGTCCGGGGCGTACTTGGCTCCGTGATGTCCGCAGAAGACGAGGTCTCCGCCGCCGGGCAGAACTGCCCGGACCTTGGCAGCCGCACCGCACCGGTCGCAACGCTCGCCAGCTGACGGCGCCTCGGTCGGCGGCGGGGTCAGGGTCGGGGTCATTGGCCTCCTCCTCTGCTCTCACCGTGCTGTTCGTTGTGCTTACCGCTCACACATCGTCCAACACATCAGTGTGCTGAGACGTTCCCGGCCGACCGCCATGTTCCATGTCACACAGCGAGTAACCGGGTGTCTCGGGCTCGCCGCGCACGATATTCGGCGGTCCCAACACCAGAGTGCCACGCGAATACGAGTTCCGGAGATCGGATCTCGGACAGACATCCGGGCCCGTCAAAACACTTCCGGTACATGCGGTGCAAACTACGCAAAACTGGGGCTCCGACAACGTTCCGACATGCTGCGGTCATCAACTTGGAACACACGCGAGGAGCCGAAATCCCCCGCGAAAGGCGGACTTTTGTCCCCTTGAGGCTTCGGAACCCGCTCCGTGCGCCGGGCCCGCTGACCCGGCCGGCAACCGGAATCTGCCCGGCTTCGTCACAGAACGTAGCGCTGCGGACGCCCTCGGGCAGAGTGCGGCCCCGGAGCCGCTACCAACTCCGGGGCCGGGTACCGCAGGGTCGTCAGTCGAGGTAGTCGCGCAGCACCTGCGACCGCGACGGGTGGCGCAGCTTCGACATCGTCTTGGACTCGATCTGGCGGATCCGCTCGCGGGTCACGCCGTAGACCTGGCCGATCTCGTCGAGCGTCCGGGGCTGGCCGTCGGCCAGGCCGAAGCGGAGCCGTACGACGCCGGCCTCGCGCTCGGAGAGCGTCTGGAGCACCGACTGGAGCTGGTCCTGCAGCAGCGTGAAGCTGACCGCGTCGACCGCGACCACGGCCTCGGAGTCCTCGATGAAGTCACCGAGCTGGCTGTCGCCCTCGTCGCCGATGGTCTGGTCGAGCGAGATCGGCTCCCGGGCGTACTGCTGGATCTCCAGCACCTTCTCCGGGGTGATGTCCATTTCCTTGGCGAGCTCTTCGGGCGTGGGCTCGCGGCCCAGGTCCTGGAGCAGCTCACGCTGTATGCGGCCGAGCTTGTTGATGACCTCGACCATGTGCACCGGGATACGGATGGTGCGGGCCTGATCGGCCATCGCCCGGGTGATCGCCTGCCGGATCCACCAGGTGGCGTACGTGGAGAACTTGTAGCCCTTGGTGTAGTCGAACTTCTCGACCGCGCGGATCAGACCGAGGTTGCCTTCCTGGATCAGGTCGAGGAAGGCCATGCCGCGGCCGGTGTAGCGCTTGGCCAGCGAGACCACGAGGCGGAGGTTGGCCTCCAGCAGGTGGTTCTTGGCGCGCTCGCCGTCGCGGATGATCCAGAGCAGGTCCCGGCGGAGCTGGTGCGGCATCTTCTCGCCGCGGTCCTCGCCCTGGCGCATCCGCTCGGCGGCGTAGAGACCGGCCTCGATCCGCTTGGCGAGGTCGACCTCCTCCTCCGCGTTGAGCAGCGCGACCTTACCGATCTGCTTGAGGTAGGCCCGGACCGAGTCGGCCGACGCGGTGAGCTCGGCGTCCTTACGCGCCTGCTTCAGCGCCTCGGACTCCTCCTCTTCCTCGTCGAACGCGAACTCTTCCTCTTCGCCGTCCGCGAGCACGACCGGCTCGTCGACGGCCAGGCCGCCCTCTTTGGCCGGGCCGGCGGTCGGTGCGCCGTCCGCGGCCGCCTTCGCGGCGGCGGGGGTGGCGGCCTTCTTGGCCGGAGCCCGCTTCGTCGGGCCGGGCTTCGGCGCCGCGGCGGCGGCCGGAGCGTCGGTCGCGGCGGCGGGGGCCGCGGCGGGACGCGCCGCCTTGGCGGTCGTCGCCTTCGACGCCGGCGTGGTGGCCGAGCGGGCGGCGGCTACTCGCCGACGGGCCGGGCGGGGGTCGGCCGAGCCGTTCACGACCACGGTGACGCCCGCCATAGACAGGCCCTGCAAGATCTTCTTTCCTTGAGCGGGTGACACCTCCGCACCACCGAGGATCCGCGCCACCTCGTCGGAGGTGAGGGAGGCGGTATCACCCGCCCGCGCTGTCAGCGTGTCGACGAGGGAACGGACGATGTCGGCCCGCGGAGGGGTGCGGTCGGCGTCTGTCACGAAGTGACCTTCCACGTGTCGGTGCGGCGGGCACACCTCACCAGTCAGGGGGCTGACCGGGGGGCTGATCTACCAGGAGCTATTTCCTCCGGGACTGTCTTCCCCGGTGGCATGGCAACGAATTGTACCGCCGGGTCGGGGGAGACGGCTCCCACCATCGATCCATCCGTTGTGTCTGGTTGGTGGGGGCTGACCGGCCTGACGGGGCTCGACGCCGTGCTGGACTGTACGTCGCCGCTCGGGTTCTGGCCACGACCGCCACGACCCAACCTTCACTTGACCTGAACAGAACGATTCAGCAGCAGTCCTCGAGCCAGGGAGCACAACCGAAATGCCAGTAGTGGAACCCACCGAACTCCTGAGCCTCGCGGTCGAGCTGGTCCGGAAGGCCGCGGTCGGGATCACCGAGCAGCGCACAGCCGCGGTGACCTCGATCGAGACCAAATCGACGCCGACGGATCCGGTGACGGCGGCCGACCGGGCCGCCGAGCAGCTCGTGGTGGACGGTCTGGCCGCGGCGCGCCCCGGCGACCTGGTGCTCGGCGAGGAGGGCGGCTTCCGGCCGGTGGGTCCGGCGGCGGCCCCGGCCGCCGTGCGCTGGCTGCTGGACCCGATCGACGGCACGGTCAACTTCGTCTACGGGATCCCGGCGTACGCGGTGTCGCTGGCGGCCGAGGTGGACGGGGTCGTCGTCGCCGGTGTGGTGCGCAACGTCGTGACCGGTGAGGAGTGGACCGCGGTGCGCGGCCGGGGCGCCTGGCGCGGCGAGGTCCGGCTGCGCGGGTCGGCGGAGACGACGCTCGCCGGTGCGCTGGTGGGCACCGGGTTCGGGTACGCGCCGGAGCGCCGCCGGGAGCAGGCCGAGGTGCTGCTACGGCTGCTGCCGGAGATCCGCGACATCCGGCGGATCGGGTCGGCGGCGCTGGACCTGTGCGCGGCCGCCGAGGGACGCCTCGACGCCTACTTCGAGCGCGGCCTCAACCCCTGGGACCGCGCCGCCGGCGGCCTGATCGCCGAGGAGGCCGGCCTGCTCGTGACCGGCCTGCGCGGCGAGGGCCCGGGCGAGGCGATGACGCTGGCCGCGCCCCCGGCCCTGCACGGCCCGCTCCACGACCTGCTCGCCCAGGACACGGCCTAGCAGCCGGCCGGCGTCGACGGCTGGGGCGGGTCGAGGGTCTTGAGCTCGGCCGGTACGTCCTTCTCGGGCGTGAGGTCCTTGAAGTCGATGCCGATCACGACGTCCACGCTGCCGTCCTCGCGGCCGTCGTCGACGATGACGCTGCCGCGGACGGTGGCCTGGAGCAGCTGGGCGGCGCCGGCGCCGGTGGGGCCGTAGCGGATCTGGGCGGTCTGGGTGACCGGCTCGCCCTGCGGGTCGTTGCCGGTGGTGACGATCTGGAACTTGCGCTTCTTGAGCGCGTTCGCGACCTTGCTCGCCAGCCCGGCCTCGTCGGTGCCGTTGTAGACCCGCACCTTCACCGCTGAGGGCTCCGGGATGTCGGTCTGCACGGTGTTGCAACCGATCGCCGTGGTGCCGGTCTGGTCGTCGGTGACGATCGCCCACACCACGGTGATGACGGCGACCAGCGCCAATACCCCGATTACCGTCAGCGCCCTGACTCGCGCCAGGCTCACCGCCCCACCACCCCGGTCGTCATGGGGCCAAACTTTAGCGTCCCCGGTCATCCGCGGTGACGTCCCGGCGACGCGCCGGTGACCAGGGGCGGTTCAGGCGCCTCCGGCGAGCGGACGGAGCCGGCGCCGGGACACCGAGGCCGCCCGCCACCGCGCCCGCTGTGCGGCCCGCAGACGGCTCAGATAGCGCTCGGCGAGCCAGTCGGGAGCGTCCGGATCGCAGCCCGGGGTGTCGATGAGCGCTCCGCCTCCGGGCAGTGGCACCAGCCGGGCGCCCCCCGCCGCCGCGGGCACGGTGCCGGTGAGCGCCGCGACCAGGCTGGTCTTGCCGCAGCCGGGCGCGCCGAAGACGGCGGTCACGGAATCGGCGACGAGCGTGCGTAGCCGTTGCAGACCGAGGTACCCCGGTGCGGTGCTGAGTCCGAGGACCGGGGTACCGGGGCAGCTCTCCGCCAGGACCGCGAGGTCGGCCAGTACCGACCGCGCGGCCGCGCCGTCGGGTGCCCGGTCGATCTGGCTGAGCACCAGTACCGGCCTGGCCGAGCCGGCGGTGGCCAGCGCGAGCAGCTTCTCGGTGCGCGACGGCGTCAGCTCGGGAGAGAAGGCCTGGACGATCAGGACCAGGTCGGCGTTCGCGGCCAGCACCTCGCCGCTGACGTCGTCGGGACCGCAGCCGCGCCGGACGACGGTCTGGCGGGGCAGGACCGTGACCAGCTCGGTGCCCGACACCACCGCCCAGTCGCCGGCGACCGGGGCCAGGCCCGGTCGTGCGACGGCCCGGACCGGCCCGGCCGGCGCCAGACATCCGCACTCCGGGCCGTCGACGTCGGTCACCCGGGCCGGGACGAACGACCGCTGGGCGGGCACCGGCTGTCCGCCGGACGGGGGCCAACGCGGCTCCGCCCACCGGGAACGGGATGTCCCGCCTGGTGAGCGGGCCGTGCGACGGTCCCCGCCGGGGTCGGACGGTTGGGTAAGGTCGCCATCCGCGACCCGGGGATCCGGCGTCGTGGGGCATCTGCCAGTTGCCGTAGCCATCCGGTACCGTGCGTCCCATTCGTCCGACCACCCGAGGCGGCGGAGCCGGAAGCGGCTACGCCGGCTACCGAGGGTGGGCACCGGACCGGCGGCCTGTTCCTGGTCCGGCGGGCCCGGTGCAGGAAAGACGGGCATCGGTGTCACCTCGATCACATCGGGAACACATCCGGTGGGCTGTGCGTATTAGGGGCGCTGGAAACGGTAAGGTTCCGCGCTCGCCGGGTCGAACGGGTTTCCTTCCTGGCCGGGGGACCTGGCCGTTGACGGCGTGACCCGGCTGTCATCCGAACGAAAGAAGAGGACCATCACGATGGCCACCGACTACGACGCGCCACGTCGAACCGAGGAATCGGAGATCGGCGAGGACAGCCTCGAGGAGCTGAAGGCACGCCGGACGGATTCGCAGTCCGGCAGTGTGGACGTCGACGAGGCTGAAGTTGCCGAAGGCTTCGAGCTTCCGGGCGCTGACCTGTCCGGCGAAGAGCTCACCGTCAAGGTACTGCCGATGCAGAATGACGAGTTCCGCTGTTCGCAGTGCTTCCTCGTCCACCACCGCAGCCAGCTGGCCGAAGAGAAGAACGGCCAGTACGTCTGCACCGAATGCGCGGCCTGACTCCCCGGTCGGGTCCGCGTCATCGGGGGACGTCCACCGGGCGTCCCGTAAGCACGGAGCGGTCGGGGGTCCGGGGGGTACGACCCCGACCGTTCGGGGTAGATCAGGAGCGGTGCCAGTGGCGTGGGTATCCGACAATTGTCGGTGCCGCGCCGGCATCCGCTCCACGAGCCCCGAGGGACTGCCGCCATGACTCTTCCGGAGAAGTCGTCCGACTCCACCCCACCCGTTGATCCGGCTCCGTCGTCCGTCGAGACCGATGCGGACGCGTCCGGGTCCGGTGCCGTCAGCGCCGAGGCCTCGAGCGCCCTGGCCCGGCTGACCGATTCGGACCTGTCCACGACGGACCGGCGCCGCCTGCTCGGCCGCGCGGTCTCCGGGTTCGGACGGGGTGCCGGCCGGGCGATGCGCGGACCACGCGCCGCCGCCGGCTGGGCCACCGAGCTGCTGATCGCCGCCGCACCGCACCTGACCGTCCGCGACCTCGAGACGCTGCAGCGCCATTACGGCGGCAAGTCCGGTGACGAGCTGGCCGACGCCGTGATCCGCAACGCCTCCCGGGTCACCGCGAGCCTCGGCGCCGCCGGTGGCGGTATCGCCGCGGTCGAGTGGACGGTGCCCCCGTCGCTGCTCTCGGCCCCGATCCTGCTGGCGGTGGAGACCGCCGCGGTCGTCGCCGTCGAGGTGAAACTGCTGGCCGAGCTGCACGAGGTCTACGGCACGCCGGTCCGCGGCTCGGCGAGCGAGCGCGCCAGCGCTCTGCTGACGGCCTGGGCCCGCCGCCGGGGCGTCACGCTGCTGCAGGGTGGGCGGGGCTTCACCACCATCCTCGGTGGCACCATGCGCAAAGAGCTGCGCGACCGGCTGCTGCGCCGGATGGGCCGGAACCTGACGACGCTCGGCCCGCTCTTCACGGGCGCGGCGATCGGCGCCGAGCTCAACCGCAGGGCCACCCGCAAACTCGGCGACGAGGTGCGGGCCGACCTGCGCAAGAACCGCCCGCTGCCGCCGGCGTCGGGCCGCCCCGCGCTGTACTAGGCCCTAGTCCTCGTCCGGGGCCGGGAGCGGCAGGTCGAGCGCGTCGAGCAGTGCCTGCGGGCGCCGGGACGAGAAGATCCAGTACGGCGTCGGGTCGTCCGGGTCGTCCAGATAGACCCGCACCGTGCCACGCACCCAGGGGCGGTGGACGACGAACGCGACCGGGTCGAGTTCGGGGCCGAGCGCGTCCCGGCGCTCCTCGGCGTCCAGCGCCTCGGCGGCGAGCAGGAAGCGGCGGGGGACGTGCGCGTCGTCGACGTGGAGTTCCTCGTCGGTCACCACGACCGTGAGGCGTCCGAGTGCCGCGACCGCGAGCAGGGCGAGCGGGATCAGGGCCACGTACGGCAACCAGGACCGCAGGCCGTCGTGCCCGAGATGGATCTCGGCCGCCAGCAGCGCCGCGACCGCGCCCGCGCCCACCCATCCCCACCACGGCACGGTCCACCGCTCGCGGTACGTGTCGGTGATCGTCGTCGCGGAGCCCATGCTGGGTATCGTGCCACCGACCCACCCGGATACCGAACGGATGCCGATGAACTCTTTTCAACCTCAGGTGCCTCCGCAGGGTGAGCATCTCTCGCCGAGGGCGGTCGAAAAGAATTCATTGCCCGACCTAGAGGTTCTCGTCCAACTGCTCGACCCGGAGCTGTCCCCTCCGGCCTACGCCCGGCCGGGCGACGCCGGTGCCGATCTGGTCACGGCGGAGGACGTCCGGCTCGGCCCCGGCGAGCGCGCGCTGGTCCGAACGGGTGTGGCGATTGCGCTCCCCGAGGGCTACGCCGGATTCGTCCACCCGCGCTCCGGCCTGGCGGCGCGGTTCGGCGTTTCGATCGTCAACGCACCCGGTACCGTCGACGCTGGATACCGGGGTGAGATCAAGGTCAACCTGATCAACCTCGATCCGACCGAGACCGTGACACTCACGCGAGGCGACCGGATCGCCCAGCTCGTGGTGCAGCGCGTCGAGCGAGCCGAATTCCGGGTGGCGAGCGAGCTGCCCGAGTCGGTTCGCGGGACGGGCGGCCACGGCTCGACCGGTGGACATCGCGGCTTGGTCACCGCACGAGAGGAGTGACGGGGTGTTTCGACGTCGGCGTGGCCGGCATGCTGCGGCCGGCCGGGAGGAAGACCTGGAGGCCGGCGGCACCGGATCGATGGCAGAGGACTACGGGCCCGGCCCCTGGGACGCCGAGGCGGCGCCCGAGGACGAGGTTCAGCGCGTCGATCTGGGCGCGCTGCTCGTCCCGACGTTGCCGGACGTGGAGCTGCGGGTCGAAGCCGACCAGAACGGCCAGGTGGCGTCGGTCGTGCTGACCGACGGCACGAGCGCGCTGGAGCTGGCCGCCTTCGCCGCTCCGCGGACCGAGGGCATCTGGGACGAGGTGCGCGAGGAGCTGCAGGCGAACATCCGCGGTGACGACGGCGTCGTCGAACAGGAGGTCGGCGAGTTCGGCCCCGAGCTGCGGGCGACCGTGAAGGCGCCCGACGGCAGCAAGCAGACGCTGCGCTTCGTGGGGATCGACGGACCGCGGTGGTTCCTGCGGGCGACGTTCACCGGTGCGGCCGCCGCGGACGTGAACGCCGGGCCGCAGCTGGCCGAATCGGTGCGCCAGACCGTGGTGGCGCGGGGCTCCGACCCGATGCCGGTGCGCGACCCGCTGCCGTTGCGGTTGCCCCGCGAGGTCGTCGAGCAGGCGGCCAACCAGGACTGACGCACGATCGAGGGACGCCCGGTGTGCCGACGGCGCACCGGGCGTCGTGGTGAGGGGGGAGCGCGGTGCGGGGGACCCTGCGCGTCTACCTCGGGGCGGCACCGGGGGTCGGCAAGACGTTCCGCATGCTCGAGGAAGGGCGGCGGCGCGCCGAGCGTGGGGCCGACGTCGTCATCGGGTTCGTGGAGACCCACGGCCGTTCCGGGACCGCCGCCCAGATCCGGGACCTGGAGATCGTCCCGCGCGCCCGGGTCACCTATCGCGGCGCCGGCTTCGAGGAGATGGACCTCGACGCGGTCCTCGCCCGGCGCCCGGAGATCGTGCTGGTCGACGAGCTCGCCCACACCAAGGCCCGGGGCGGCAAGCGGTGGCAGGACGTCGAGGCGCTGCTCGACGCCGGTATCGACGTCCTGTCCACGGTCAACGTCCAGCACCTGGAATCGGTCAACGACGTCGTCCAGACGATCACCGGCGTTCCGCAGCGCGAGACCGTCCCGGACGCCGTCGTGCGCGCCGCCGACCAGGTCGAACTCGTCGACATGGCGCCCGAGGCCCTGCGCCGCCGAATGGCCCACGGCAACATCTACCAAGCCGACAAGATCGACGCCGCCCTCGGCAACTACTTCCGGGTCGGCAACCTCACCGCGCTGCGTGAGCTCGCGCTGCTCTGGACCGCGGACAAGGTCGACGACGCACTGCGTGAGTACCGCGACGAGCACGAGATCACGAGCATCTGGGAGGCGCGCGAGCGGATCGTCGTCGCGGTGACCGGTGGCCCCGAGGGCGACACGCTGATCCGCCGCGCCGCCCGGATCGCCGCCCGCAGCCGGCGCGGCGACCTGCTCGCGGTCCACGTCTCGCGCGGCGACGGGCTCACCGGCGCCGACCCGGCCCGGGTGGAGAAGCAGCGGGAGCTGGTCGAGTCGCTCGGCGGGACGTTCCACGCGGTGGTCGGCGACGACGTGCCGGCGGCGCTGCTGGACTTCGCCCGGGGCGCCAACGCGACCCAGTTGGTGCTCGGCACCAGCCGCCGTCCGCGCTGGCAGCGGGCGCTGTCGGAGGGCATCGGTTCCCGGGTGACCGCCAGGTCCGGGCCGATCGACGTGCACATGGTCACGCACTCCGAGGCCGCCGGCCGGGGCCGCCTGCCCACCCTCACCGGTGGCCTCACCACCCGGCGCCGGCTGCTCGGGTTCGGCCTGGCGGCGGCCGGGCTCCCGCTGCTCACGCTGCTGCTCAAGCTGGTCGAACCGAACCTGGACCTGTCCAGCGAGCTGCTGCTCTACCTGGGGTTCACGGTCGCGGTCGCGCTGGTCGGGGGCGGGTACCCGGCCGTGTTCGCGGCGGCGGCCGGAACGCTGCTGGTGAACTGGTTCTTCACCGCGCCGGTACGGACCTTCACGATCGCCGAGTTCGACAACCTCGTCGCGCTCGTGGTGTTCGCGCTGGTGGCGATGTCGGTGGCCGGGGTCGTCGACCTGTCGGCCCGGCGGCGGCGGGAGGCGGCGCGGGCGCAGGCGGAGGCGGAGATGCTCTCCGCGCTCAGCCGGGGTGTGCTCGCCGGCGAGCGGGCGCTGCCGGCCCTGCTCACCCAGGTCCGGGACGCGTTCGGGCAGGACTCGGTGACGCTGCAGGAGCGTGTCGACGGGCAGTGGCTGACGATCGACGCGGCCGGCGAACCCATCGGCCCTCCCGGCACCGACGTCCCGGTCACCGACACCCTCCACCTGGTGCTGCGTGGACGCCCGCTGCCGGCCTCCGACCGCCGGGTGCTGGCCGCGTTCGCCGCTCAGGCCGCGGTGGCGCTCCGGCAGGCCCGGCTGAGCGTCCGGGCCGCCGAGGCCACCGAGCTGGCCGAGGGCAACCGGATGCGTACCGCGCTGCTGGCCGCGGTGAGCCACGACCTGCGGACGCCGCTGGCGTCGATCAAGGCGGCGATCTCGGCGCTCCGGATGACGACCGTGCAACTCGAGCCCGGCGACGTCGACGAACTGCACGCGACGATCGACGAGTCGGCGGATCAGCTGGCCGCGCTCATCGACAACCTGCTCGACATGAGCCGGCTGCAGACCGGGGCGGTCAACCCGCTGCACCGCGCGACGAGCGTGGACGAGGTCGTGCCGAGGGCGGTGGCCGGAGCGCCGGGGGTGCGGATCGAGGTGCCGGAGACGCTGCCGCCGGTGCTCGCCGACCCCGGGTTGCTCGAGCGCGCGCTGGCGAACCTGGTGAGCAACGCGGTGCGCCACGGTGCCGGTGCGCCGGTGGTGGTCCGGGGGAGCGCGCTAGGGGACCGCGTCGAACTGCGTGTGGTCGACGCCGGCCCGGGCGTGGCCGAGCCGGACCGCGACCGGATCTTCGCGCCGTTCCAGCGGCTGGGGGACCGCCCGGCCGGGAACGGCGTCGGGCTCGGGCTGGCGGTGGCGCGGGGGTTCGTCGAGGCGATGGGCGGCACGCTGGAGCCGGAGGACACTCCCGGCGGAGGGTTGACGATGGTGATCTCGCTGGAGGTGGCCCGATGACCAGGGTCCTGGTGGTCGACGACGAACCGCAGCTGCTCCGGGCGCTGCGGATCACGCTGAAGGCGCGGGGCTACGAGGTCGAGACCGCCGCCGACGGTGCGGCCGCGCTCGAGGCCGCCGCGCACAAGCACCCGGAGCTGATCGTCCTCGACCTCGGCCTGCCCGACCTGGACGGCATCGAGGTCATCGAGGGGCTGCGGCCGTGGTTCACCGGGCCGATCGTCGTGCTCTCGGCCCGGCAGGACAGCGACGACAAGGTGCTCGCGCTGGACGCCGGTGCCGACGACTACGTCACCAAGCCGTTCGGGATGGACGAGTTGCTCGCGCGGCTGCGTGCGGCGTTGCGCCGGGCCACCCCGGCACCGGATTCAGTGGTGGTGGCCACCGACGCGTTCACGGTGGATCTCGCCGCGAAGAAGGTCACGGCGGGCGGGAACGACGTGCGGCTCACCCCCACCGAGTGGGGGATGCTCGAAGTGCTGGTGCGCAACCCCGGCCGGTTGGTGGCCCGCAAGCAGCTGCTGCGCGAGGTGTGGGGGCCGGCCTATTCCGACGAGAGCAACTATCTGCGCGTCTACATCGCGCAGCTGCGCCGCAAGCTCGAACCCGACCCGGCGCACCCCCGCTACCTGATCACCGAAGCCGGTATGGGCTACCGGTTCGAACCGTGACGCGGCTGACACGGTTCCCCATTGTGGTGGACGAAACGGTGCGTACCCTGATTGACGACGGCGCGGTACCGGGTATGCCTCACAGACGCTGACGCGTTGTACGGCATAGCCGCGCCGACTCGTCGCTGAGGTGCCCACCATGACTGACACGCTGCCGCGGACCCACGAAGAATCGGGTCTGAAACGCCTGTTCCGTCGCTTCACCGCTTCCGACCGCGAACTCGACGCCGAGGCCCTCGAAGAGGCCAGCGTCCGGTCCGGAGCCCAGAAGGCCTGTGACTGCCCGCGAGGCCGGGTCGCCACCGTCGCCGGCCGCCTGACGTCGGTGCGGTACACGCCTCGCACCAACCAGCCGACGCTGGAGGCCGAGCTGTTCGACGGCACCGGCTCGGTCACGCTGGTGTTCCTGGGCCGGCGCCGCATCGCCGGGATCGAGCCCGGCCGCTCGTTGTCGGCCGAGGGGCGTCTGGCCCTGCGGGATGGTCGTAAAGTGATCTTCAACCCCTTCTACACGCTGGAGCCGACCACACCGTGACCGACCACCGCGCCCGGCCGACCGGAGACCACACCGATCAGTCATCAGAGGCCGAGCAGCGCAGGGTCGAGGAGGCGCTCCCCGCGTCGCGAGCGGCGGACATCATCGCCGAGGAAGCGGCCGAGCTGGTCACGGGCGTTCCGCCGGGCGATCCCGCGCCACGCCGTCGCGTCGTCATCACCCCGCCGGGGGCGCCCGCGGAGGCGAAGGCCGACGACGGCACGAAGGACGACGAGCAGATCTCGATCGCCGACCAGGTCCGCGAGCAGCTCGGGGGTCTGCGCGGGCTGATCGAGAGCTCGCTGCCGGTCCTCGTGTTCGTCCTGGCCAACATGGCGACGTCGCTGAAGCCGGCGTTGTGGGCGGCGGTCGGGTCGGCGGCGCTGATCGCGGCGTACCGGCTGATCCGCAAGGACTCCGTGCGGCACGCGCTGAACGGGCTGTTCGCGGTCGGTATCGCGGCGTTCATCGCGGCGCGCACCGGGCAGGCCGAGGACTTCTACCTGCTCAACATCGCCCGCAACACCGGTGGCGCGCTGCTCTGCGCCGGGTCCGTGCTGATCCGGCGCCCGGTCATCGGGTACGCGTGGCGGTTCATCTCCGAGATCCCGCCGGCCTGGCGCGAGAGCAAGCCGCTCGTGCGGGCGTTCTCGCTGATCAGCCTGGTGTGGGCACTGATGTTCGCGATCCGCGCGGGCGTGCAGATCTACCTCTGGTCCCAGCACAACGCCGACGCGCTCGGCTGGGCGTCGCTGGCGATGGGCTGGCCGATGTTCGGCGCGTGCCTGCTGTTCACGGTCTGGTACGGCCGCCGGGCGATCGCCGCTGCGACCGAGTCGGAGCCGGCGTCAGTCTCCTGACGTGCCGTCGCCGCTGACCACCGCGTGGATCCGGTCCTCGGCGTCGGGCGGGCAGAGGAACATCAGCTCGTCGCCGGTCTCCAGCGGGTCGTCGGGCGTGGGCACCAGCACGCGCGTGCCCCGCAGGATCGCCACCAGCGCCGCGTCCGACGGCAGCGGAACCTCACGCAGCGGACGCCCGACGTAGGGCGCGTCGGGGGCCAGCGTGATCTCGACCAGGTTGGCCTGGCCCTGGCGGAACGTCATCAGCCGGACCAGGTCGCCGACCGTCACGGCCTCCTCGACCAGCGCGGCCATCAGCCGCGGCTTGCTGACCGAGACGTCGACGCCCCACTGGTCGGTGAACAGCCACTCGTTCTCGGCCCGGTTGACCCGCGCCACGACCCTGGCGACCGCGAACTCGGTCTTGGCCAGCAGCGACACGACCAGGTTGACCTTGTCGTCACCGGTGGCCGCGACCACGACGTCGCACCCGGCCAGCCCGGCGTCGTCGAGGGACGCGAGCTCGCACGCGTCGGCCAGGATCCACTCGGCCTCCGGCACCAGGTGGCTGCGCATCTGGCGGGGGTCCCGGTCGATCAGCAGCACCTGGTGACCGTTCTCCACCAGCTCGTTGGCCACCGAACGTCCGACGTTGCCCGCACCCGCGATCGCGACGCGCATGCTAGTGCCCCCTGGATTCGGCCGGGGCGGACCCGGCGATCGCGCTGACCTTCTCGACCTGACCCTCGGACGCCAGGATGAAGATCCGGTCGCCCTCCTGGATGACCGTCGAGTTGCTGCACAGGTGCCCGACGCCGAACCGGGTGAGGTAGGCGACGCGGAAGCCGGTGGCCTCCTCCAGCGCGGAGATCTTCTGGGTGAGCCAGCCCGGGTGGAGCGGCGGTTCGATCATGACGATCGAGCCGGAGGGATCCCGCCAGACCTCGACCGAACTCTCCGGCGTGAGCGCGCGGAGCACCTGGTCGGAGGTCCAGCGCACGGTGGCGACGGTGGGGATGCCGAGCCGCTCGTAGACCGCGGCGCGGCGGGGGTCGTAGATGCGCGCGACCACGCGCTGCACGCCGAACGTCTCGCGGGCCAGACGCGCGGAGATGATGTTCGAGTTGTCGCCGCTGCTCACCGCCGCGAACGCGTCGGCCCGCTCGATGCCGGCCTCCTCGAGCGTGCGGCGCTCGAACCCGACCCCGGTGACCGTCGAACCGGCGAAGTTCGGGCCGAGACGGCGGAACGCGTCGGGGTTCTGGTCGATGACGGCCACGGTGTGCCCGCGCTTCTCCAGGCTCTGCGCGAGCGTCGATCCCACGCGACCGCAGCCCATGATGACGATGTGCACGTGCGCATCCTTCCAGCGCTGACTGGCTCGGAGGCTACTACCTGCATCCCTATCCGGCCGCGTGCAGGGGGCAGACGTACGCTATCGCCGTGCCGTCCCCGACGTCCGTGTTCAAGCGCCTCGTCATCGGACGGGCGCTCCGGAGCGACAAGCTCGCCGAAACCCTGTTGCCCAAGCGTGTCGCGCTGCCGGTCTTCGCGTCCGACGCCCTCTCGTCGGTCGCGTACGCCCCCGCCGAGATCCTCGCGACGCTGAGCGCGGCCGGCCTGGCCACCTACCACCTCTCGCCCTGGATCGGTCTGGCGGTCGTCGTCGTCCTGCTCACGGTCGTCGCGTCCTACCGGCAGAACGTGCACGCGTACCCGTCCGGCGGCGGTGACTACGAGGTGGTCAACACCAACCTCGGCCCCGGGTTCGGGCTCGTCGTGGCCAGCGCGCTGCTGGTGGACTACGTGCTGACGGTCGCGGTGTCGGTCGCCTCCGGGGTGCAGAACCTGGCGTCCGCGATCCCCGCGCTCGACGATCACCAGATGCTGGTGGCGGTGCTGCTGGTGGCTCTGCTGACCTCACTGAACCTGCGCGGGGTGCGGGAGTCGGGGGTGGCGTTCGCGATCCCGACCTACGGCTTCATGGTCGCGATCTTCGGCATGGTGCTCTGGGGCCTGTTCCGGATCTTCGTCTCCGGCGACGAGGTGCGGGCCGAGAGCGCCGGTTTCGAGTTCCACGGCGAGGAGACGCTGGCCGGCATCGGGCTGGTGTTCCTGCTGGCCCGGGCGTTCTCGTCCGGGTGCGCGGCGCTGACCGGGGTCGAGGCGATCAGCAACGGCGTGCCGGCGTTCCGCAAGCCCAAGAGCAAGAACGCGGCGACGACGCTGCTCATGCTCGGGCTGATCTCGGTCGCGATGATGCTCTGCATGATCTGGCTGGCCCGGCTGACCGGCCTGCAGTACGTCGAGGACCCGGCCACCCAGCTCGCCGGCGCGCCCGACGGGTACGTGCAGAAGACCGTGGTGGCCCAGCTCGGCGAGACGATCTTCGCCGGCTTCACGCCGGGCTTCTACTTCGTCACGTTCATGACCGCGCTGATCCTGGTGCTGGCGGCCAACACCGCGTTCAACGGCTTCCCGGTGCTGGCCTCGATCCTCGCGCAGGACCGGTACCTGCCCCGGCAGCTGCACACCCGCGGTGACCGGCTGGCGTTCAGCAACGGCATCGTGTTCCTCGCGGTGGCCGCCGGGATCCTGCTCGTCGCGTTCGACGCCGACCCCAGCGCGCTGATCCACCTCTACATCGTCGGGGTGTTCGTCTCGTTCACGCTCAGCCAGATCGGCATGGTGCGGCACTGGAACCGGCTGCTGCGGGTCGAGCGCGACCCGGTGACGCGCCGCCGGATGCGCCGCTCGCAGGCCATCAACGCGTTCGGCCTGGTCATGACCGGCACCGTGCTGATCATCGTGCTGGCCACCAAGTTCCTGCAGGGCGCCTGGATCGCGATCGCCGCGATGGCGTTCATCTACCTGCTGATGCTGGGGATCCGGAAGCACTACAACCGGGTGGCCGAGGAGCTGCGCCCCACCGAGGAGAGGCCGATCCTGCCCTCCCGCAACCACGCGGTCGTGCTGGTCTCGACGCTGCACCAGCCGACGCTGCGCGCGCTGGCGTACGCGAAGGCGACCCGGCCCGACTCGCTGACCGCGGTCACCGTGAACGTCGACGACCAGTCGACGCGCACGCTGCAGGAAGAGTGGGACCGGCGGGGCATCACGCTGCCGCTGACCGTGGTGGAATCGCCGTTCCGGGAGATCACCCGGCCGATCCTCGACTTCGTGCACGGGCTGCGCCGGGAGTCGCCGCGTGACGTGGTGACCGTGTTCATCCCCGAGTACGTCGTCGGGCACTGGTGGGAACACCTGTTGCACAACCAGAGCGCGTTGCGGCTCAAGGGCCGCCTGCTGTTCGAACCCGGAGTGATGGTGACGAGTGTGCCGTGGCAGTTGTCGTCGACCGAGGGCCGTGACCCGGACCGGGCGGACCGGGTGACCGGCCCCGGAGCGGTCCGGCGGGGTCTCGACCGCACGGGGACGCCGTGAGCTGGGTCGGGCAGTCGTTCGAGGTGGACGTCGAGGCGTTCGCGCACGGCGGGCACTGCGTCGGGCGGCACGAGGGCCGGGTGCTGTTCGTCCGGCACGCGCTGCCGGGGGAGCGGGTCGTCGCCGAGGTGACCGAGGACCGCGGCGGGGCGTTCTGCCGGGCGGACGCGGTGTCGGTGGTGCGTGCCTCCCCGGATCGGGTCGAGCCGCCGTGCCCGTACGCGCACCCGGGCGGGTGCGGGGGGTGCGACCTGCAGCACGTGGCTCCGGAGGCGCAGCGCGCGCTGAAGGCCTCGGTCGTGCGCGAGCAGCTGACGCGGCTGGGCCGGGTGTCCGGGGTCGACGAGATCTTCGGCGGTGTCGAGGAACTGCCCGGCGGCGCGCTGGGCTGGCGGACGCGCGTGCAGTTCGCGGTGGACCCCGCCGGTCGGGCGGGGCTGCACCCGCACCGCTCCCGCGAGGTGCTGCCGGTGGAGCGCTGCCTGATCGCCGACCCGCGGATCGAGGCGCTCGGGGTCACCGACCTGCCGTGGCCGGGGCTGACCGCGGTGGAGGCGGTGGCGTCCGGCGCCGGCGACGACGCGGTGGTCCTCGACGTCAAGCCGTCGGGTGGGCGCGACCACCGGCGCCGGCCGCACGGCCGGTCACACGGCCGGCCCGCGCCGCGCCGTCCGGTCGTGGTCGAGCTGCCCGAGGAACTGCCCGAGTCGGTGGCGGTGCTGGCGGCGTCCTCGCCGGTGCGCAACACCGGCCGGCCGGCCGCCGAGGCGGTGCGTGGGCACCGCCGGGTGCGCGAGGTCGCCGCGGGGCGTCGGTGGTACGTGCGCGCCGACGGGTTCTGGCAGGTGCACCCGGAGGCACCGGGCGCGCTCGCCGACGCCGTCCTCGAAGCGCTGGCACCGCAGCCGGGCGAGTCGGTGCTCGACCTGTACGCCGGAGCCGGCCTCTTCGCCGGGGTGCTCGGCGAGCGGGTGGGGCCGGGCGGCCGGGTGGTGGCCGTCGAGGCCGACAAGGGCGCCTGCGACGACGCCCGCCGCAACCTCCGCGACCTGGCCAACGTCGAGGTCGTCACCGCGCGGGTCGACAAGGCGCTGGACGGCGGGCTGGCCGGCGAGCACGACCTGGTGGTGCTCGACCCGCCCCGGTCCGGAGCGGGCGCCGCGGTGGTGCGCGAGGTGGCGGCACGAACCCCCCGGGCCGTCGCCTACGTGGCGTGCGACCCGGCGGCGTTCGCCCGCGACGTCGCGACCTTCGCCGAGGAGGGGTACGTGCTCACCCGGGTGCGTGCGTTCGACGCGTTCCCGATGACCCACCACGTGGAGTGCGTCGGCACGCTCGTCCCCGCGGGCGGGTAGCGCTCAGGGGACGGCGGGGGAGGGTTCGCGCAGGACCAGGGCCACCGCGCCCAGGGCTTCGGCGCGCCCGCCCAGGGTGCCCTGCACCACGTCCACCGCGTCGACGGCCGACGGCACCGCGCTGCGGCCCAGCGCGTGGCGCAGCGGATCGAGCAGGACGCGGCCGGTGGCGGCCAGCTCGCCGCCCACCACGACCCGGTCCGGGTTGAGCAGGTTGACCAGGCCGCCGAGCGCGATGCCGATCGCGGTGCCGGCGTCCGAGACGATCCGCCGGCACGGGGCGTCACCGTCGGCGACCAGCCGGACGACGTCGGCCAGCGTCCGCACCTCCGGTCGCCCGCGTCCCAGCACCGAGACCAGCGCCGCCCCGCCGGCCACCAGCTCGAGGCAGCCGCGGTTGCCGCACCGGCACACGTCGCCGGCCGCGTCCAGGCTCAGGTGGCCGATCTCCCCGGCGGTGCCGGAGATACCGCGGAACAACCGGCCGCCGACGACGAGCCCGCCGCCGATCCCGGTGCCGAGCTTCAGGTAGACGAGTGCTTCGCTGCCACGCCCGGCGCCCCAGGTGTGCTCGGAGAGCGCGCCCAGGTTGGCGTCGTTCTCGACGTGGACGGGGAGGGCGAGACGCCGCCCGAGCTCGAGTGACGGGGCCAGCCCGGCCCACGCGGGCAGTATGTTCGACGCGCCGAGCAGCCCGGTGCCGCTCACGACCGGAGCCGGCAGACCGAGGCCGACGCCGATGACGTCGGCCATGCGGTGGCCGGACTCCTCCACCGCCGCGACGACGAGCGACGCGGCGAGGTCGAGCGTGTGCTCGGCGGTGGGTTCCCCGTCGGGCGCGAGTCGCTCGCCACGCTCGGCGATGACGGTGTGCGCGAGGTCGGCGACGGCGACGTTCACGTGCCGCCGCCCGATGTCCACCCCGGCGACGACGCCCGCTCCGGGCGCGAGCTGGACGACGGCCGCGGGCCGCCCACCGGCGGGCCCGGCGGGTGCGGTGCCCCCGGGTTCGACGACCAGGCCGACGTCCGCGAGATCACTCAGCGTAGTCGAGACGGTGGCTCTGGAGAGACCGGTCGCCGCGGCCAGATCCGCTCGGGTACTCGGTCCCATCGCCCGCAGGGCATCGGCGAGGCGGCGTTGGTTTCCGCCCAGCGCGATGACACCGGACACCTGGTCAGTCATGGAGGAATATTCGGGCGTGTCGTCAGTTCTGTCAACGCGACACAAAACCCGGTCACTCCCTGCGGCTTCAACTGCGAGATTAGAGGCATTCGCCGCCTTTATCGATCCAGCTGACTGTCGGGTCTGTGACGAAACCAAACCGTTATGGGTGCTCCTTGACGGAACCCGCGTCCGAAGCGAAAGGTGCAGACCATCGGCCCTGCGCGTCGATCCGGTGTTACCGTGGCGTTCCCATCGGGAGGATTGGTGTTCACTCTGCGTCGCGGCGTCGCTGTTGCCGCCGCCGTGCTGCTGGCGCTCGGCACGACGGCCTGCGAGAGCTCGGACGAGGGCTCCGACTCGGACCGGAGCAGCGACACCGCCAAAATCGCCCTGTTGCTCCCGGAATCGCAGACGACCCGGTACGAGCAGTTCGACAAGCCGCTCTTCGAGGCGAAGGTCAAGGCGCTCTGCGCCCGCTGCGAGGTCGTGTACAGCAACGCCAACCAGCAGACCGACACGCAGCAGCAGCAGGCCGAGTCCGCGCTGAACGACGACGCCAAGGTGCTCGTCCTCGACCCGGTCGACGGGGCCGCGGCCGCCACCATCGTCCGCGCGGCCAAGGCCAAGAAGGTCCCGGTCATCTCCTACGACCGGCTCGTCACCGGCGCGGACGTCGACTACTACATCTCGTTCGACAACGAGAAGGTCGGTGCCCTGCAGGCCACCTCGCTCGTCGACAAGCTCAAGGAAGACGGCACGACGAGCGGCACCGTCGTCATGATCAACGGTTCGCCGACCGACAACAACGCGCGGCTGTTCAACAAGGGCGCGAAGTCGGTGCTGAGCACGTCGGGCTTCACGCTCCGGCCCACCGACGACTACTTCACGCCGGAGTGGAAGCCGGAGAACGCCCAGACGTTCATGGACGGCCAGATCTCCACGCTGGGCAAGGACGGCTTCGTCGGCGTCTACGCCGCGAACGACGGCACCGCCGGTGGCGCGATCGCCGCCATGAAGGCCGCCGGCGTCAGCCCGCTCCCGCCGGTCACCGGCCAGGACGCCGAGCTCGCCGCGATCCAGCGGATCATCAACGGCGACCAGTACATGACCGTGTACAAGGCGATCCAGCCGGAGGCCGAGAAAGCCGCCGAGATGGCGGTGGCCCTGGTCCTGGGCAGTGACGTCGTCGGCGCCGACTCGAAGGTCGACAACGGCGCCAAGCAGGTGCCGTCGGTGCTGCTGACCCCGATCGCGGTCACCAAGGACAACATCAAGAACACCGTGGTCAACGACCAGTTCTACACGGTGGCGCAGATCTGCACCGCCGACTACGCGGCGGCCTGCAAGGCGGCCGGCCTGCAGTGACGGCCCGAGGCCTTTCGTTTTGTGAAGTTTCTGTGCGCGTCACCGGGCTCGAGATGCAGATGAGCAGGGCGTAGCTAGACTCGAAAACCTCGCCCCCCACACCCCGCAGCGCGAGGAGTTGCCGCCACCGTGACCGACCAGGCCCATGAGCTGCTGGCCAGCGTGTCCACTCCTGAGGACCTGCGGGCCCTGCCCGCGGAGGCCTTGCCCACGCTGGCCGCGGAGATCCGTGACTTCCTGGTGGCCAAGGTGTCACGCACCGGAGGTCACCTCGGCCCCAACCTCGGTGCGGTCGAGCTGACGATCGCGCTGCACCGGGTGTTCGACTCGCCGACCGACAAGATCCTGTTCGACACCGGTCACCAGGCCTACGTGCACAAGCTGCTCACCGGTCGGCAGGACTTCGAGAAGCTGCGCCAGCGCGGTGGCCTCTCCGGCTACCCCAGCCGGGCGGAGTCGCCGCACGACCTGATCGAGAACTCGCACGCCTCCACCGCGCTCTCCTACGCCGACGGCCTGGCCAAGGCGTTCGCGCTGCGTGAGGAGAAGCGGGCGGTGGTCGCGGTCGTCGGTGACGGCGCGCTCACCGGCGGTATGTGCTGGGAGGCGATCAACAACATCGCCGCGGGCAAGGACCGGCAGGTCGTCATCGTGGTCAACGACAACGGCCGCTCCTACGCGCCGACGATCGGCGGCCTGGCCAACCACCTCGCGACGCTGCGCCTCAACCCCGGGTACGAGCGCGTGCTCGACCTGGTGCGTGACTCGCTCTCGCGCACCCCGCTGGTCGGTGCGCCGCTCTACGACGCGCTGCACGGCGTCAAGAGGGGCCTGAAGGACGCGATCAGCCCGCAGGGCATGTTCGAGGACCTCGGCCTCAAGTACGTCGGCCCGGTCGACGGGCACGACCTGGGCGCGCTCGAGTCGGCGCTGCGCCGGGCCAAGTCGTTCGGCGGCCCGGTGATCGTGCACACGGTCACCCGCAAGGGCTTCGGGTACGCGCCGGCCGAGGCCGACGAGGCCGACAACTTCCACGGGCCCGGCGCGTTCGACCCGGCGACCGGCACGCCGCTCGCGGCTCCGGCGCTGAAGTGGACGAAGGTCTTCGCCGAGGAGTTGGTCGCGGTCGCCGACGAGCGGCCGGACGTCGTCGGCATCACGGCCGCGATGGCGATCCCGACCGGCATCAACCGGATCGCGGAGAAGTACCCGGAGCGGGCGTTCGACGTCGGCATCGCCGAGCAGCACGCGGTGACCTCCGCCGCCGGCCTGGCGATGGGCGGCATGCACCCGGTGGTGGCGGTGTACGCCACGTTCCTCAACCGCGCGTTCGACCAGACGCTGCTCGACGTCGCGATGCACGGCCTGCCGGTGACGTTCGTGCTGGACCGGGCCGGCATCACCGGCCCCGACGGGCCGAGCCACTACGGCATCTGGGACCTGTCGATCCTCGGCGTGGTGCCCGGGATCCGGGTGGCGGCCCCGCGTGACGCCGCGACCCTGCGCGAGGAGTTCCGCGAGGCCGTGGCGGTCTCCGACGGACCGACCGTGGTGCGGTTCCCGACCGGCGCGGTGCCGGTCGACCTGCCCGCGGTGGCGCGCGTCGGCGGGGTCGACGTGCTCGTCGACGCCGGCCGGAAGCCCGATGTGCTGCTGGTCTCGGTCGGCGCGTTCGCGCACACCGCGGTCGAGGTCGCCGCGCGGGCCGCCGAGCACGGGATCCGCGTCACCGTGGTCGACCCGCGCTGGGTGCGCCCGGTCGACGACGCGCTCGTGACGCTCGCGAAGGACGCGGCCCTGGTCGTGTCGCTGGAGGACGGCGTCCGCGCCGGGGGCGTCGGCACCGCGCTGGTGCAGGCCCTCTCCGACGCCGGGGTGTCGGTGCCGGTGCGCGACATCGGCGTGCCCGCCGCGTGGCACCCGCACGGTTCCCGCTCGGAGATCCTGGCCGACCTGGGGCTCACCGCGCAGGACGTCGCCCGCCGGATCACCGAGTGGGTGGCCTCCCTGGCCGAGCAACCCACCGACGAGTCGTTCTCAGCGGGTCGCCCGGCGGAGGGCTAGTTCGGCGAACGCGGCCGGCGGCCGGTCCCAGGGCCAGCTGTCGGCCCATTCGCGACGCCCCACCTTGTGGTTGCGGGCGTTCTGGAGCACCTGGAGCGCCCCGGGCGGCAGCGAGGTGCCGTGCCGGTAGGCCAGTGCCACGGCGGCCGTCAGCGAGACCGTGACGTGCGGTGCGCCGAGGAGGTCGACCAGCCGGGAGTCGATCTCGACGTTCCCGCCCTCGGCGCTGCGGGCCAGGTGCCCGAGGCTCAGGTTCGCCGACGAGCGGGCGAGCGCGTGCGCGTCGTCGGCCGGGACGGCCAGCAGTGACGGCACGATGCCGGGCGTCTCGGGGAACCAGACCAGCAGCTCGGCGGCGCCGGCGGCGACCGCGGGGTCGGGGTCGGAGAGCCAGTTGAGGTACCGGTAGCCGTGCCGTGCGCCGGCCTCGTAGGCCGCCTGGGCCCAGTAGGCGGCCACCGCGTCGGTGGCGGCGAGCTGCGCCTCGTCGGGACGGGTCTCCTCGTCGTAGAGCCAGGTGAGCACCGTGCGCTCGGTCTCCGACGTGACGCCGCTCGCCGCCGCGAACGCGGCCGCGGACGAGAACGGGAGTTCGCCGTCCTCGCGGTCGCCGACCGACAGCGCGCGCAGCAGGCCGATCAGCACCGCGCGGTCGGGGGTGTCCCGCGCCTCCACCAGCCCGACGACGAACTGCACCACGTAACGGGTCGCCTGCCAGCGGGTCCCGTGGTGGTAGACGGTGCCGAGCAGCGCCGCGCAGGCGTTCTGCCGGACGTCGGGGTCGCTCGACCGCAACGATCGCAGGTGCCCGGGGACGTCCGTGGCGGAACCGTAGGCGTGGTGCAGCCGGTTCCACGGGACCGCATCGAGGCCCACGAGTGGTGTCGGGGTCGATGGGGGCGGTGGTGGGGGAGTCGACAGCATGCGCACCCCGCGATCGATACCACACCGCGCCGACGCCGCTTCACGCACGGTCGGCGACAGACGATGTCCAACGTGGACGTATCGGGCATACGTCGTGGGGCCCGTGCGAAGTCGTGATGCACCGTTTATCAATTGCCGCTTCGCCCGGTCCGGCTTACCGTCATTCCGGGGTGGCCAGCGGCGAACCGGTATCACCGGCCTCGTCCCGCGGGTAGGCGCTCCTCTCCAGGTGCTCATAACACCCAGCAGGGGTTCAACCCCATCCCGGCACGGGTCCGTGGCCGAACCCCCGGTTCGGTGGTCCTGCGGGCTCGCTCCACAGGCGAATGCCCCCACCACCGCGTCGGAGGTCGCGGGCCCGTGTCCACACCGGCCGAAGGAGGCGACGATGGCCAAGGTCACCGTGATGGAGTACGAGCGTGTGGTCACCTATCGGGACGGTGTGGCCGGCCCGGTGCTCGGGCCGGGGCGGCACACCTACCGGCGCCGCCGGACCCAGCTGTTCCCGGTCGACCTGCGGCCGCAGCTGCTGACCGTGCCCGGCCAGGAACTGCTCACCGCCGACGGGCTGGCCGTGAAGGTGAGCGCGACGGTCCGGTGGCGGGTGGCCGACCCGGCGGCGTTCCACGCGGCCGCCACCGACGCCCTTCAGATGCTCTACGCGGCCGTGCAGGCGGCGCTGCGCGACCGGGTGACCGTCCTGGCCCTCGCGGACGCCCTGCGCGATCGTGCGGCCCTCGGCGAGGGTCTGACGGCGACGGTGGCCGCGGCCACCGAGCCGCTCGGCGTCACGGTCGACGCGGTGGACGTCAAGGACCTCATGCTCGGGGCGGAGCTGCGGCGCGCGTACGCCGAGACGGCCCTCGCCACCGAGCGGGCCCGCGCCGACCTCGAGCGGGCCCGGGGCGAGGCGGCGGCGCTGCGCGCGCTGGCGAACACCGCCCGGCTGCTCGAGGAGCACCCGGCACTGCTGCACCTGCGCACGCTGCAGGTGGCCGGCGGACCCGGCACCACGATCGTGCTCGAACCACCGGGTAATTGAGTGGTCACGCCGCGGCATCCTGGCCGCGGCGTGACCCGACCGCTTACCGTCGTGACGGAAGTTCTGAACGATGGTGAGGGGCACGGACGTGCGGGTGCTGGTGATCGAGGACGAGCGCAACCTGGCCGACGCGGTGGCGCGCGGGCTGCGCCGTGAGGGAATGGCCGTCGACACCGCGTACAACGGCACCGACGGCCAGGAGATGGCCACCGTCACCCGCTACGACGTCGTCGTGCTCGACCGCGACCTGCCCGGCGTCCACGGCGACGTGATCTGCACCGAGCTGGCGGCCTCCGGGTCGCTCACCCGCGTGCTGATGCTCACCGCCAGCGGGACGGTCGCCGACCGCGTCGAGGGTCTCGGTATCGGCGCCGACGACTACCTGGCCAAGCCGTTCGCGTTCGAGGAGCTGGTGGCCCGGGTGCGTGCGCTCGGGCGCAGGGCCACGCCGCCGGCGCCCCCGGTGCTGACCGTCGGCGACGTCGAGCTCGACCCGGCCCGCAGAGTGGTCAGCCGGGCCGGCCGCCCGGTCGACCTCACCCGCAAGGAGTTCGGCGTCCTCGAGGTGCTGCTCTCCGCGCGGGGAGCGGTCGTCTCCAGCGAGGAACTGCTGGAACGCGTCTGGGACGCCAACGCCGACCCGTTCACCACGACCGTGCGGGTGACGATGATGACGCTGCGCAAGAAGCTCGGTGACCCGCCGCTGATCGAGACGGTGGTCGGTGCCGGCTACCGGGTGACCCCGAGATGACGGTCTACGGCGCCACGACCGGCCCGGCGCCGGCGCGGCTGCGGCCGACGCTGCGGCTGCGGCTGACGCTGCTCAACGGCGTCCTGCTCTTCGGTGCGGGCCTGCTGCTGCTCGTCCTGGCCTGGCTCCTGGTCCGCGACCAGCTGATGTCCACCGACCAGCTCGCGCCGGGCTCCAGCGTCACGCTCGTCGACGCCGACGGCAGCACGCACACCGAGAGCGCCACCGCGTGGCAGGCGA
This sequence comes from Cryptosporangium arvum DSM 44712, assembly GCF_000585375.1. NCBI lineage: Bacteria > Bacillati > Actinomycetota > Actinomycetes > Cryptosporangiales > Cryptosporangiaceae > Cryptosporangium > Cryptosporangium arvum. Next base: position 6,783,037 of record NZ_KK073874.1, on the reverse strand, counting down.
GCATGGCGTCCACCACGACGACCGAGCTGATGGTGAAGGGCTTCCTGGCGCTGCTGGCGATCGGGGTCGCCGGCGTCGTCGGCGGCCACCTGCTGACCGGCCGGGCCCTGCGTCCGCTGCACCAGGTCACCGCCACCGCGCGGCGGCTGTCCACCGAGACGCTCGACCACCGGCTGCACCACACCGGCCCCGACGACGAGGTCAAGGAGCTCGCCGATACGTTCGACAGCATGCTCGACCGGCTGTCGGCCGCGTTCGGCAGCCAGAAGAGATTCGTCGCCAACGCCAGCCACGAGCTGCGGACGCCGCTCGCGGTCATGCGCACCGAGATCGACGTGACGATGGCCGACCCGGACGCGACCGTCGACGACCTGCGCCGGATGGGCACGGTCGTGCGTGACGCGTCCAGCCGGGCGAACGAGCTGATCGAGGCGTTGCTGCTGCTGGCCCGCACGGAGGCGCAGACCGGGCGGCTGGCCAAGCAGGTCCCGGTCGACCTCGCGCGCGGCGTGCCCTCGACCCTGGCCGCCGTGAAGGCCGAGTCCGAGCGGCTCTCGCTGCAGGTCAGCACGGATTTCGCCCCGGCCGTCGTGATCGGGGACCCCAGCCTGCTGGAGCGCCTGGCCGGCAACCTCGTCGAGAACGCCGTGCGCTACAACGTCACCCACGGCGTCTTGAACGTGCGCACCGGCGGTGACGGCAGGCAGGCCTGGCTGGTGGTGGCCAACGACGGGCCGGAACTGGACCAGCGCGAGGTCCCGGGGCTGTTCGAGCCGTTCCGGCGCGGCGGGGTGGAACGTACCGGGACGCGCGGAGCCGGCCTGGGCCTGTCGATCGTGCGCGCGGTGGCCGGTGCGCACGGCGGCACCGTGCAGGCGGTCGCCCGGCCCGGAGGCGGCCTGGAGGTGACCGTGTTGATCCCGGCGGCCGATCCGGCGGTCGCGGCCACGCTCACCGCTCCGGCCCGCGAGCCCGCCCCGGCACGCGTGCGCGGGGTGGCTCGGCCCCAGCCCCGCTGAACTCAACCCATCGGGTGGTCCGAACCCGAAAACGGCTGCATCGTCGGTGGAAAAACGGGGTGGATGGTGACCATGGCGCGTCTCCGCCGTCGCGGCAGTTATCCTGTGCGAGTGGTGCTGCGGCCCCAGCGCGGCACTCCGGAGAACCGGGCCTGTGTTGACGACCCCCGCGAGAGCGAGAGGAACCTCCACCCGCAATGACCATCGCCGTGTCGACCGTGCTCGTCCTGACGAGCTTGGCGCTGATTCTGCTGATTTTGCTCCACCGCGGTAAGGGTGGAGGCCTGTCCAGCATGTTCGGCGGCGGGGTGTCCTCGAACCTCTCCGGCTCCTCGATCGCGGAGAAGAACCTCGACCGGATCACGATCGCTACCGGCGTGATCTGGTTGGCGTGCATCATCACGCTCGGGTTGCTGCTGAAGTCGACCGCCGGCGCCTGAGTCCGGGCTGCGGTCGGTCCGTCGACAGCGATCAACCCACCCCCACCCCCTCTGGGAAGGAACGGAGCGCTGTAACCGTGGCTGGTGGAAATGCCATCCGAGGTACCCGCGTCGGTGCGGGGCCGATGGGTGAGGCGGAGCGGGGGGAATCAGCGCCCCGCCGTCACATCCCCTTTTACTGCGCGAACGGGCACATGACCCGTGTGTCGTTCGCGGTCGAGGCGGCGGAGCCGGAGCACTGGGATTGTCCGCGCTGCGGGCTGCCCGCCGGGAAGAACCGGGAAGCTCCTCCGGCGGCTCCGCGTAACGAGCCGTACAAAACGCACCTGGCCTACGTGCGTGAACGGCGTAGCGATGCGGACGGCGAGGCGATCCTCGAAGAGGCTCTGGCCAAGGTCCGCGCGCGCCGCGGCGAATGATCCAACCGAGAACCCCCGCCCTTCCGGGCGGGGGTTCTCCGTTTCAGGACCGGCGTAGACGCAGCTCCGGCGGCACGTTCACGGCCGCGGCCTCGTCCACCAGCCACAGCGTGCGGACGCCGCCGCGCGCCCCCGCCGCCGGTATCTGCACGCGCCCGGCGCCGGCCAGCGCGAGCCCGACCGCTTCGGCCTTGCCCTCGCCCGCGGCCAGCAGCCACACCTCGTCCGCGCTGGTGATCGTGCCGAACGTCAGCGAGACCCGGGTCGGCGGCGGCTTCGGGCAGTTGCGCACCGCGGTGACCAGGCCCTCGTCGTAGGCCGCCGGGGACTCCGGGAAGATCGACGCGACGTGACCCTCCGGCCCGACGCCGAGCATCAGCACGTCGAACCGGGGGAGGTCGGCCCCGGCGCGGGCGGCCTTCGAGAGTTCGTCCGCGTACTGCTCGGCCGCGCTCTCCGGCGATCCGCCGGTGTCGGCGGGCATCCGGTGCACCCGCGCCGGGTCCACCGGGACGTGGTCGAGCAGCGCCTCGTCGGCCTGCCGCTCGTTGCGTTCCGGGTCGCCGGGCGCGACGAACCGCTCGTCACCCCACCAGATGTCGAGAGCGCCCCAGTCGATCGCGTGCCGGGCCGGGCTCGCGTTCAGCGCCTTCAACGTGCCGATGCCGACGCCACCCCCGGTCAGCACGATCGACGCGCGGCCACGGGCGTGCTGCGCGTCGACGATCCGCACCATCAGCCGCGCCGCCGCCGCGGCGGCCAGGACCTCGGCGTCGCGGTGGACGACGACGGACAGTTCGCCGACCGTCATGAGGCGCCCTCCGAAGTGAGCATCGCAGGGAGCCCTGGCGACCGAGGAGCGGAGCGGAGGAGGGTGCCGGGGTACACGGTCACGAGGGGGTGGCGGGGGCGGCGGTGGGCATCGGGTCCTTCCAGACGTGGGAACGGAACGGCGAGCGGTTGTTGAGCCCGGTCAGGCCGGTGGCCGCGCCGAGTGCCTCGCCGTAGGGCTGGTCGGGGTCGAGCCGCTTGATCTCCTCGGCGAGCTGCTCGCCGAGCGTGCGGCGGGCCAGCGGCTGGATCCGGTCGGGGACACCGGTGCGGCGCAGGACCGCGTGGTTGCTGTCCTGCCGCGTCACCTGGATCCGGGTGCCGTCGTCGATCTCGATCGTGACCTCGCCGATCCCGCGCTTCGCGGTCTCCTGCACGTCGACCGGCAGCCCGAGCCGGGCCTTCAGCCAGCCGACCAGCAGCGTCGCGGTGACGTTCTTCGGCGCGGCGACCACGGTCACCGACTTCGGGCGCCCGGTGACCGTGTCGAACGCACCGGCCAGCAGCGTCCGCCAGGGCGTGGTGCGCGACCAGCCCAGGTCGGTGTCGCCGGGGGCGTAGTCCTCGGCCCGCGCGTGCAGGCAGTTCATCGGGTCGGCCGACTCGCGGGAGTCGGTGACCCTGCGGTCGGCGAACACGCCGAGCGGGTCGTACGCGATCCTCTCCGGCGGCTCGCCGTGCCACCAGGTCACGACCGGGACGTCCGGCGCGAGCAGCGGCAGCGTGACCGACTCGGCGTGCAGCGCCAGCCGGCCGTACATCCGCATCACGACGGCCTCACCGGGGCCCAGCCGCCCGCCCACCGAGATCTCGGCGTCCAGGCGGGGCATCGGGGCGTCGATCTGGCGCCGCACGACGATCAGCAGGCGGCAGGGGTGCGCGGCGGCCGCCACGCTGGCGGCCTCCTCGGCGGCCGAGACGTGCTTCTCGTTCGCCACGACGACGAGCGTCAGCGCGACGCCGCTCGCGACGAACCCGGCGGCCCGCCGCGACTCGCCGAGTGCCCTCACCACGTCGGTGCCGGTGGTGTCCCAGAGTGTCGTCACGGTCGCCTCCAGTTCCGGCCTTCGCGCTCCAGCATCTCGTCCGCGGCCCGCGGGCCCCACTCTCCGGCCCGGTACCTGTGCGGTGTCGTGCCCTGCCAGAAGTCTTCCAGCGCGTCGATGACGACCCAGCTGGCCTCGACCTCGTCGGCGTTCGGGAACAGCGTCGAGTCGCCCACCAGGACGTCGAGGATCAACCGCTCGTAGGCCTCGGGCGAGGACTCGGTGAACGCCTCGCCGTAGAGGAAGTCCATCGCGACGTCGCGGACCTCCATCGCCGAGCCGGGCACCTTCGAGCCGAACTTCAGCGTCATGCCCTCGTCCGGCTGGACCTTGATCACCAGCTGGTTGCGGCCGAGCGCCTCGGTGTCGGTGTTCGCGAACGGCAGGTGCGGCGCCTTCTTGAACAGCACCGCGATCTCGGTGACGCGGCGCGGCAGCCGCTTGCCGGCCCGGACGTAGAACGGCACGCCGGCCCAGCGCCGGGTGTGGATGCCCAGCTTGATCGCCGCGTAGGTCTCGGTGGTGGAGTCCTCCGGGATGTCTTTCTCCTGGAGGTAGCCCGGCACCCGCTGACCGGCCAGCCAGCCCTGTTCGTACTGGCCGCGGATCGCGTCGTGCTCCAGGTCGGCCGGGGGCTTCGTCGCGTGCAGCACCTTGAGCTTCTCGGTGCGGATCGCGTCGGCGGTGAAGCTCACCGGCTCTTCCATCGCGGCCAGCGCGAGCAGCTGCAGCAGGTGGTTCTGGATGACGTCGCGGGCCGTGCCGGTCTTGTCGTAGAACCCGGCGCGGGTACCGATGCCGACGTCCTCGGCCATCGTGATCTGCACCGAGTCCACGTAGTGGGCGTTCCAGATCGGCTCGAACAGCTGGTTGGCGAAGCGCAGCGCCAGCAGGTTCTGAACCGTCTCCTTGCCCAGGTAGTGGTCGATGCGGAAGACGTTCTCGGGCGAGAAGACGTTGTCGACCAGGCGGTTGAGTTCCTTCGACGACTCGACGTCGTGGCCGAACGGCTTCTCCACGACGACGCGACGCCAGCCGCCGTCGGTCGTGGTGTCGGCCATCTTCGTGCGCTCGATCTGGTTGAGCACGACCGGGAACAGCGACGGCGGGATCGACAGGTAGAAGGCGGCGTTGCCGAGGATGCCGTGCTCGTCGTGCAGTTCCTTGAGCGTGGCGTGCAGCTGGTCGAACGCGTCGTCGTCGTCGAACGAACCCGCGACGAACTTGATGTTCTCGCTCAGGCGCTCCCAGGCGTCTTCACGCCACTGCGTCCGGGCGCCGTTCTTGGCCCACTCGCGGGCGACCTCCTCGAACTCCCCGTCGCCCCAGTCGCGCCGGGCGAACCCGAGGACGACGAAGCCGGGCGGCAGCAGGTCGCGGTTGGCGAGGTCGTAGATCGCCGGGATGAGCTTCTTGCGGGACAGGTCTCCGGTGACGCCGAAGATCACCAGCGCGCACGGCTCCGGTACCCGCGGGAGGCGCCGGTCGGCCGCGTCACGCAGCGGGTTGGCCGCGCGGCCGCCGGGCGTGGCGGTGAGCTGCCCCGGCGGGATCGGGTCGGTGGCGGTGGAGCTCTCGGCGAGCTCTCCGGGTGGAGCCGTGTTCGTCGCCGGGGAGCCCTCGGCGGGCGTGCCGGGCGGCGGTGCCCCGGCGTCAATGGTCTCGGGAGTCGTGGCGGACGCCTCGGGTGCGTCCGCGGCCGGTTTGGTCATCGCACCGCCTCGGAAAGGAGCTGGGCCGGGCCGGCGGCCCGGTCGGCGAGGTGAAGCCGGACACGCGGGCGGCCGCCCGGGTCCGAAAAGGTGCCGGCCGCAGCGGCCGGCGAGGGGGCGAGCGTGACGTCGACCCCGGCACGCGACTCGCGCGTGCCGGGGCCGGCGGTGGAACGTCTGAACTCAGGCATCTACCGCGGAGAGCTGCTTCTTCACCGAGTCGAGCAACTCGGTCCAGGACTGCTCGAACTTCTCGACGCCCTCCTTCTCGAGGAGGTTCACGACCTCGTCGTAGTCGACGCCGATGCCGGCCAGCGCGTCGAGCGTGGCCTGGGCCTCGGCGTAGTACGGCGTGATCGTGTCGCCGCGGACCACACCGTGGTCGTCGACGGCCTTGAGGGTGGCCTCCGGCATCGTGTTCACGGTGCCGGGGGCGACCAGCTCGACGACGTACTGCGTGTCGTCGTAGGCCGGGTCCTTGACGCCGGTGGAGGCCCACAGCGGACGCTGCGGCTTCGCGCCGGCCTCCGCGAGCGCCTTCCACCGGTCGGTGGAGAAGACCTGCTCGTAGTCGCGGTAGGCCAGGCGCGCGTTCGCGATCGCGGCTTTGCCGCGCAGCGCCTTGGCCTCGTCGGAGCCGAGCTTGTCCAGGCGCTTGTCGATCTCGGAGTCGACCCGGGACACGAAGAACGACGCGACCGACGCGAGCTTCGTCAGGTCGTGACCGTTCTCCTTGGCCTTCTCGACGCCGGCGACGAACGCCTCCATGACCTCGCCGTACCGCTCGAGGCTGAAGATCAGCGTGACGTTGACGCTGATGCCCTCGGCGAGCGCGGCGGTGATGGCCGGCAGACCGGCCTTCGTGGCCGGGATCTTGATCAGCACGTTCGGCCGGTCGACGAGCCACCAGAGGGCCTTGGCCTCGGCGATCGTCGCCGTGGTGTCGTGCGCCAGGCGCGGGTCGACCTCGAGCGAGACGCGGCCGTCGACGCCGTCGGTGGCGTCGTAGACCGGGCGCAGCAGGTCGGCACCGTCGCGGATATCGGTGGCGGTGACCATCCGGATCGCTTCGTCGACCGAGACCTTGCGGGCCTTGAGGTCGGTCAGCGTCTCGGAGTAGGTGTCGATGTCCTCGAGCGCCTTGGCGAAGATCGTCGGGTTGCTCGTGACCCCGACGACGTGCTTCTCCTCGACCAGCTTCGCCAGGCTTCCGCTGACGAGTCGCTGGCGGGAGATGTCGTCGAGCCACACTGCCACGCCGGCGGCGGACAGGTCAGCGAGTGCATCGGACATGTGGGCGTCCTTCCTTCAGTTACCGGTCGGGCTGCCGGTGATGGCGCCGACCTTGGTGAGGCTGGCGTGCGCGGCCGCGACGACGCGGTCGGGGGTGAAACCGAACTGCTCGTAGAGCACGGTGTACGGCGCGCTGGCCCCGAAGTGCTCGATCGAGACCGACTCACCGGACTCGCCGATCAGGCCGCGCCACGACATCGCGATGCCGGCCTCGACGCTGACCCGGGCCTTGACGCCCCGCGGCACCACGGACTCGCGGTAGGACTCGTCCTGCGCCTCGAACCACTCCATGCAGGGCACCGACACCAGCCGCGTCGGGGTGCCCTCGGCCTCCAGGCGCTTGCGGGCCTCGTCGGCGATCGACACCTCGGAACCGGTGGCCAGCAGGATCACCTTCGGGGTGCCGCCGCTGGCCTCGGCCAGCACGTAGGCGCCCTTCGCGGCGTTCTCCACCGGCGCGTACTCGCCGTTGGTGCGGTCGAACGTCGGCAGGTTCTGCCGTGACAGCGCCAGCGCGGTCGGCCGGTCGGTGTGCTCCAGCGCCTGCTTCCACGCGATGACCGTCTCGTTGGCGTCCGCCGGGCGGACGACGTCGAGGCCCGGGATCGCCCGCAGGGCGGTGAGGTGCTCGACCGGCTGGTGCGTCGGGCCGTCCTCGCCGAGACCGATCGAGTCGTGCGTCCAGACGTAGATCGTCGGGAGCTTCATCAGCGCCGCGAGCCGGACCGCCGGTCGCATGTAGTCGCTGAAGACCAGGAACGTGCCGCCGTAGGGGCGGGTGCCGCCGTGCAGCGCGATGCCGTTGAGGATCGAGCCCATCGCGTGCTCGCGGATGCCGAAGTGGAGCACCCGGCCGAACGGGCCGCCGCTGAACATCTTGGTCTGGCGGTCGGGCGGCAGGAACGACGGCTCGCCCTTGGGCGTGGTGAGGTTGGACTCGGCCAGGTCGGCCGAACCGCCCCACAGCTCCGGCAGCGACGGCGCGATCGCGGTGAGCACGTCACCGGACGCCTTGCGGGTGGCGACGCCCTTGGCGTCGGCCGGGAACGACGGCAGCTTGTCGGCCCAGCCCTCGGGCAGCGTGCGGGTGGCCATCCGGTCGAACAGCGCCTTGCGCTCCGGGTTGGCCTCGGCCCACTTCGCGAACTCGGTGTCCCAGGCCTCGTGGTTCGCCCGGCCGCGGGCCACGACCTCGCGGGCCCGCTCGAGCGCGGCCTCGGGCACCGCGAACGACTGCGCCGGGTCGAAGCCCAGGATCTCCTTGGTGGCCTTGACCTCGTCCTCGCCCAGCGCGGCGCCGTGCGCCTTACCGGTGCCCTGCAGCTTGGGTGCCGGCCAGCCGATGATCGTGCGCAGCTGGATGAACGACGGGCGGCTGGTCTCGGCCTTGGCCGCCTGCAGCGCGTTCCAGAGCGCCTCGACGTCCTCGTGGTACTTGTCGCCTGCGGCCCAGTCGATCGTCTGGACGTGCCAGCCGTAGGCCTCGTAGCGCTTGGCCACGTCCTCGGTAAACGCGATGTTCGTGTCGTCTTCGATCGAGATCTTGTTGTCGTCCCAGATCAGCGTCAGGTTGCCCAGCTGCTGGGTGCCGGCGATCGACGACGCCTCGCCGCTGATGCCCTCTTCCAGGTCGCCGTCGGAGGCGATCGCCCAGATGTTGTGGTCGAACGGGCTCTGACCGGCCGGGGCGTCCGGGTCGAACAGGCCGCGCTCGCGGCGGGCGGCCATCGCCATGCCGACCGCGTTGCCGACACCCTGGCCGAGCGGGCCGGTGGTGGTCTCGACGCCCGGCGTGTGGCCGTGCTCCGGGTGACCCGGGGTCTGGCTGCCCCACTGGCGCAGCGACTTCAGGTCGTCCAGCGTCAGCGGGTAGCCCGACAGGAAGAGCTGGATGTAGAGCGTCAGGCTCGAGTGCCCGGCGCTCAGCACGAAACGGTCGCGGCCGGTCCAGTTGGGGTCCGTCGGGTCGTGCTTGAGCACCTTGTTGAACAACAGGTAGGCCAGCGGGGCCAGGCTCATCGCGGTGCCCGGGTGGCCGTTGCCCGACTTCTGGACGGCGTCGGCGGCCAGGAGGCGGACGGTGTCGACCGCTCGGCCGTCCTGATCGTTCCAGTCCAGTACTGCGTCGTTCTCCGAGCTGCTCACAGGCTTGTCCCTCGTCCGATTGTCCTTCTCAGGACGGAATGCCGTTCCGGCCGGGGGAGTTCCGCGACCGGCTCCTCTGAAAACCCTACCCACCCAGTAAGTAACGACGCGTCTCTGGTTGGTGTCGTGTGAATGAAGGACCCGCGTTCGGCGCGTCCCACCCACCCACAGCGTGTAGACGATTCGGCGCGGTCTACCATGACCCAGGCGCGACAGTGCCCGGCCAGTTGCCCGGTTTTTCGGCGGAGCGCGGCTGGAACGATCGGAAGGTGGACGGTCTGCTGTGACCCCCCGCATCCAGGAGTCATCGTGACTGTTCAGCTCGAGCGGCCACGTGGCTCGAAGCGGCTGAAGCCGCTGGGCGTCGTCAAGGCGTACATCGCGCTCACCAAGCCCCGCATCATCGAGACGCTGCTCGTCTCCACGGTGCCGACGATGCTCCTGGCCGAGCAGGGCATGCCCTCGCTCTGGCTGATCGTGGCGACCGTCCTCGGCGGCACGCTCGCCGCCGGTAGCGCCAACGCGCTCAACTGCTACCTCGACCGCGACATCGACGAGAAGATGTCCCGGACGAAGCGTCGCCCGCTGGCCCAGCACACCGTCGAGCCGCGTAACGCGCTGATCTTCGGCATCCTGCTCGGCGTCGTCGCGGTCGGCTTCCTCTGGTGGCAGACCAACGCGCTCGCGGCCGGGCTCGCGCTCGCCGCGATCCTGTTCTACGTCCTCGTCTACACCGCCGTACTCAAGCGGCGTACCAGCCAGAACATCGTCTGGGGCGGGGCGGCCGGCTGCATGCCGGTGCTGATCGGCTGGGCCGCGGTCACGAACTCGCTGGACTGGGCGCCGCTGGTGCTGTTCGGCGTCATCTTCTTCTGGACGCCGCCGCACTACTGGCCGCTGGCGATGAAGTTCCGCGACGACTACGCGAAGGCCGGCGTGCCGATGCTCCCGGTGGTGGCCGCGCCCAAGGTCGTGACCGGACAGATCCTCGCGTACTCGTGGGCGATGGTGGTGTGCTCGCTGCTGCTCTGGCCGCTGGCCACCGGCTGGATCTACGGCGGCACCGCGCTCGTCGTCGGCGGGGTGTTCCTGCTCGAGGCCCACCGGCTCCACTCGCAGGTGCGGCGTGAACTCAAGGTCAAGCCGATGCGGCTGTTCCACCTCTCGATCACGTACCTCACCGTGTTGTTCGTCGCCGTCGCCGTCGATGCTCTGCTGTCGTAACGTGCCTTTTCGCTGTACCGGTCGGTAACATGCGTCCATGGCGGAGACCGTGGAAGAGACCACCACCCCCCAACCCAAGATCGGGCCGATCGTCAAGCGCCTGAAGAGTTTCGCGGGCGCACACGGCGGGGCCACCGCGGTGGTGGAGTACCTCGGGCAGAAGGGCGCACGCATCGTTCTCGTCGGGGATGACGGACGGTGGGGCGACCAGGTCGTCGCCGGGGGCGTCGACGCCGCGCGCGCGGCGTGCGCCGAGGCCGGGGTCACGGTCCGGGACGAGTGGGAGCGCGACCTGGTTACCGGCATCAAGACCGGCTCGTACGAGTGGGACTACATGGGTGGCCACCGGACACCGCGTGGCGGCGGCTCGCGCTGAGGAGGCCGGCCATGGCCCGCTGGACCGCAGCCGACGTGCCCGACCAGACCGGTCGGGTGGCGATCGTCACCGGCGCGAACAGCGGGCTGGGCTACCGCACCGCGGAGGGGCTGGCCCGCGCCGGGGCGTCGGTGGTGCTCGCCGTCCGGAACGCCGGCCGCGGTGCCGAGGCGCTCGCGCGCCTGCGCGCGGCGGTGCCGGACGCGTCGGCCGAGGTGCGCGCGCTCGACCTGGCCGACCTCGACTCGGTCCGCGCGTTCGCCGCGGCCACGCCGGACGACGTCGACCTGCTCGTCAACAACGCCGGGATCATGCACGTCCCGAGCCGGCACACCACCGCGCAGGGCTTCGAACTGCAGTTCGGCACCAACCACCTCGGTCACTTCGCGCTGACCGGCCTGCTGCTGCCACGACTGCGTGACCGCGAGGGCGCCCGGGTGGTGACGGTGAGCAGCGTGATGCACCGGTTCGGCCGGGCCGCGCAGCTCGACGACCCGCAGAGCGAGCAGTCGTACTCCGCGACCGGCGCGTACAGCTTCTCCAAGCTCGCGAACGCGTGGTTCACGCTCGAGCTCGACCGGCGGCTGCGTGCGGCCGGCGCGGCGTCGCTGAGCGTCGGCGCGCACCCCGGGTACACCGACACCAACCTGGTCACCACGGGGCCGGGCGCGGACGGAGCGACGCTCTGGACCCGGGTGTCGAGCGCGGCGACGAAGGTGCTCGGGCAGTCCGACCGGGTCGGGGCGCTGTCGACGCTGCGTGCGGCGACCGACCCGGCCGTCGGGGGTGGCGAGTACTACGGGCCGTCCGGGCCGGGGGAGTACCGCGGCCACCCGGTGCGGGTGCGTTACACCGCGACCGGGTACGACGAGACGCTCGCCCGGCGGCTCTGGGACATCTCCGAGCGCGCCACCGGCGTCAGCTTCCCGTGACCGGCTGACGGTCGGCGAACACGCGGACGCCCAGGACGGTCAGCACGCCGGTGACCACGAGCGTGGTGCCCGCTCCCACGCCGGCGACCGTGCTGGTGTCGGCGTCCGTGGTCAGCGCGACCACCCCGGCCACGATCGCGGCGGCGGTGATCACCCAGCCCGCGACCTCGAGCAGCCGCTGGGCGAAGACGCGGCCGAGCGGCACGAAGTGCAGCCCGACGATCAGCGCGATCCAGGCCGCGATGTAGTCCTCGGCGACCTGCCCGAGTACCGCGGCGCCGGCGAAGATCAGCCCGAACTCGATCGCGACGATGATGTTGTAGCGCTTGCGTACCGCGGGGTCGGCCATCGGCGACGAGCCGGCGGGGCTGCGTTTCGCGAGCACGACGCCCAGCACCACCACGGCCAGGCCCGCGACCGAACCGGCGATCAGCACCGGCAGCAGCCAGCCCGGCGCGTCGCTGGTGGCCCAGCCGAACCACATCGCGCCGAAGAAACCTTCGATGACCGCCGCGACGCCGCGCCCCCGGCCACCCTGTTCGGGTCTTAACTCCACTACGCGAGAGTAGGACGCTCCCGCACCGTGAACAGCACCCGCACCGCGTACACCCACAGCACGGCCGCGCCGAGCACGTGCAGCGCGACCAGCAGCACCGGCAGGTGGGTGAAGTACTGCACGTACCCGACCAGCCCCTGCGCCAGCTCGACGACGAGCAGCGCGAGCACGGCGTTGCGTGCCACCGGTACCGCGCGGAACGCGAACACCCCGCCGATCGTCAACCCGATCAGCAGGAACACCGCGTCGGCGTGGAGCTGGCTGACCAGGGCCGGGTCGAACCCGGTGCGCGGGGCGTCACCGTCGCCGGAGTGCGGGCCGCTGCCGGTGACCACGGTGCCGACCACGATCGTGAGCCCGGCCGCGATCGTGATCGCCCGGGCCAGCCACCGCAGCGGCACCCCGACGCGCCACTCGCGCGGCCCGTCGCCCTCGCCGGTGCGGTGCCAGAACACGTAGCCGGCGTAGATCAGGACCATCGAGACGAGGAAGTGCGCGGACACCGTCCACGGGTTGAGTCCGGTGAGCACCGTGACCCCGCCGACCACCGCCTGCGCGACGATGCCGCCGAACTGGGCCAGCGACAGCCAGACCAGCGACCGGCGGCGCCGCCGCTGGAGCCAGACCAGGATGATCGCCGCGCCGACGATCGCCGCGAGGACGAACGTCAGCAGCCGGTTGCCGAACTCGATGTACCCGTGGATGCCGTACTCGGGTGTGTTCGTGTAGCTGTCGTCGGTGCACTTGGGCCAGGTGGGGCACCCGAGGCCCGACCCGGACAGCCGCACCGCGACCCCGGTGAGCACGACGACGACGTTGCCGACGATCGTGCCGAACGCGAGCCACCGCACGAGCTTCGGTGCGTCGCGCAGCCGGTCGAGCCGCCCCGGCTCCCGGGGCGGGGCCGACGGGGTCGGGGGCTGGGCTGCCGAGGATCGCGCGGTCGCGGTGCTCATGGCGGGCATTCTATGGGCTGTAGACGTTCTCCCCGAGAACGGCATCGGCGGCCTCGCCGAGTAGCCTGCACCTCGTGCCCGAATCGTCCCCCCAGTACGTCCTGACGCTTTCCTGCGCTGATCGTCCCGGCATCGTCCACGCGGTCGCCGGCCGCCTGGCCGGCGCCGGGTGCAACATCCAGGAGAGCCAGCAGTTCGGCGACCCGTTCACCGGCCGCTTCTTCATGCGGGTGCACATCAGCGGGCCGGCCGGCTCGGGCGTCGCGGCGTTGCGCGAGGAGTTCGCCGCGACCGCGGCCGAGTTCGGCATGGAGTGGGCGGTGCACGACCTGGCCGTGCGCCCGCGGGTGCTGATCCTCGTCAGCAAGCAGGGGCACTGCCTCAACGACCTGCTGTTCCGCCGCGAGACCGGGGCGCTGAAGATCGACGTGCCGGCGATCGTGTCCAACCACCCCGACTTCGCCGCGCTCGCCCGCTGGCACAACGTGCCGTTCCACCACCTGCCGGTGACGCCCGACACGAAGCCGGAGCAGGAGGAGAAGCTGCGTGCGCTGGTCGAGGAGCAGCGGATCGACCTGGTCGTGCTCGCCCGCTACATGCAGGTGCTCTCCGACGACCTGTGCCGGCACCTGGCCGGGCGGGCGATAAACATCCACCACTCGTTCCTGCCGAGCTTCAAGGGTGCCCGCCCGTACCACCAGGCGCACGCGCGCGGCGTCAAGCTGATCGGCGCGACCGCCCACTACGTCACCGGTGCGCTCGACGAAGGCCCGATCATCGAGCAGGAGGTCGCCCGGGTCGACCACACCGACAGCCCCGACGAGATGGTCGCGGTGGGCCGGGACGTGGAGTGCCTGGCGCTCTCCCGGGCGGTGCGGTGGCACGCGGAGCACCGGGTGCTCCTCAACGGCGACCGCACGGTCGTCTTCGACTAGCCCCGGTTTCCACGCCCACGACGGCCTGGAAAAACGGCCTAGCCGCTCCACCCCGCCCGGTTGGCCGGGATCCACGTCGACGCGAAGCGGGCGGCGGTCTCCAGGTCGAAGAGGTGAGCCCGGGCGCTGCCCACCGGGCCGGAGGCGACCGCGCCGGTGGCCTCGAACGCCTCGCCCAGGGCACCGAAGTCGCGTTCGTCGGCCACCACGTCCACGTAGCGCACCCAGCGGCGTTCGCCGTCGGAGTCCAGCGCCGCGCACGACAGGCGCTCCCGGGGCGCCCCGGCCGAGCGGGCCTCGCCCAGGTGGAACGCCGTGCAGGTGTCGTAGCCGGCGCCGAGCAGCAGCACCCTGGCCCCGGCCGCGGCCAGCGCCGAGAGCGGCGAGCGGTCCCCGAACCGGCAGTCCAGGTCGTGGCGGCGCAGCAGGGCCGACGCCGCCGGACCGAGCGCGGCGAACGACGTCTGCGGGTGCCCGCTGCGGATCGCCCCGGGCCAGGAACGCAACGTCTCGGGCAGCCAGCCCATGCCGTCGGACGGGGTGCGGGCCGGGTCGAACGCCGGCAACCCGTCGCGGATCGCGTCCCACCACGGCGCCGGGACGGCCGGCGCGTGCCACTCGGCGGGGTCGGAGTTGCTGCCGGTCTGCGTCGGCACGACCAGCGTGCCGGTCGGCCCGACCGCGTCCTGCAGGGCCAGGATGACCGCCTGCTCGCGCCCGGCCACCCAGCCGAGCGCCGACAGCGCGGTGTGCACCAGCAGGACGTCGCCCGGTTCCACCCCGAGCGCGCGCAGGTCGTCGGCGAGCGTCCGGCGCGTCCGCGGGGCCGGCGTGCGGGCCACGACCTCGGCCTCGCGGTCCACGGCCGGCGATGTTGCGAAATTCGACGGGACGATCACGGGGGCCATCGTGCCGTGGGAGCGAACGGTGCACGCGAGCGCCACGCGGGAATCCCCCCAGATCACGGCAATAACGGAGGTCTCGCGATCAGGTAAGGCTACCCTGCGTGATCCTGTTCACTGCGATGCCCTCGTGACCTCAGCTGGCCGGTCGGTCAGATATCCGCAACAATGATGTTGTGAAAAACGTCGAGACGCCCGCCACGGCGGCACCCACCCAGGGTGCCGACGTCCGGCTGGGCTCCGACGTGAAAACCCGCGACCGGATCACCCGCATGCTGTTGGAAGACGGCGGCGCCACCGCGACGCATCTGAGCGAACGGCTCGGCCTCACCGCGGCCGCGGTCCGCCGCCACCTCGACGCCCTGCTGGCCGAAGGGGCGGTCGAGAGCCGGGAGAAGCCCGGCCGCGGTCCGCGCGGCCGCGGGCGCCCGGCCAAGGAGTTCGTGCTCACCGACGCCGGCCGGCAGACGTTCCCGCACACGTACGACGACCTGGCCGCCGAGGTGCTCCGGTTCCTGGCCCGCCTCCACGGGCAGGACGCGGTGGCGACGTTCGCCGCCGAACGCGTCCGGGTACTCGAGGAGCGCTGCCGGACGGCGATGGCCGACGCCGGGGACGATCCGCTCGCCCGGGCCGAGGCCCTGGCCGGGGCGCTCTCCGCGGAGGGCTACGCTGCCAGCGCGTCGGCGCTGGCCGGGGGTGGCCAGCTGTGTCAGCACCACTGCCCGGTGGCCCAGGTCGCGGCCGAGTTCCCGGAACTCTGCGAAGCCGAGACCGCGGTCATTTCCCGGTTGCTCGGCAGCCACGTCCAACGGCTCGCGACGATCGCGCACGGAGACGGCGTCTGTACGACGCACATACCGGTGCGCAAAGCAGTTTGAACCACCTGACCCACACCCGTCCCGGGAGGACGTCCTCATGACCGCCATCACGCCCGAGAACCGCTCGGAGGCCGGCGCGCCCGTCGCGACCGTGCCCCTCACGCAGGACGAGCAGATCGCGGCGCTGGGCAACTATGCGTTCGGCTGGTCCGACTCCGACGTCGCCGGCGCCGCCGCGCAGCGCGGAATCAACGAAGCCGTCGTCCGGGACATCTCGGCGAAGAAGAGCGAACCCGAGTGGATGCTCCGCCGCCGCCTGCGCGGGTTGACGCTGTTCGGCAAGAAGCCGATGCCCGACTGGGGCGCCGACCTCGGCGGCATCGACTTCGACAACATCAAGTACTTCGTCCGCTCGACCGAGAAGCAGGCGGCGAGCTGGGAAGAGCTTCCCGAGGACATCAAGAACACCTACGACAAGCTGGGCATCCCGGAGGCGGAGAAGCAGCGGCTGGTCTCCGGTGTCGCGGCCCAGTACGAGTCCGAGGTCGTCTACCACAAGATCCGTGAGGACCTCGAGGAGCAGGGCGTGGTGTTCATGGACACCGACACCGCGCTGCGCGAGCACGAGGACATCTTCAAGGAGTACTTCGGTTCGGTGATCCCGGTCGGCGACAACAAGTTCGCCGCGCTGAACACCGCCACCTGGTCCGGCGGCTCGTTCATCTACGTGCCGAAGGGCGTGCACGTCGAGATCCCGCTGCAGGCCTACTTCCGGATCAACACCGAGAACATGGGCCAGTTCGAGCGGACGCTGATCATCGTCGACGAGGGCGCGTACGTGCACTACGTCGAGGGCTGCACGGCGCCGATCTACTCGTCGGACTCGCTGCACTCCGCGGTCGTCGAGATCATCGTGAAGAAGAACGCCCGGTGCCGGTACACGACGATCCAGAACTGGTCGAACAACGTGTACAACCTGGTCACCAAGCGCGCCGTCTGCCACGAGGGCGCCACCATGGAGTGGATCGACGGCAACATCGGCTCCAAGGTGACGATGAAGTACCCGGCCGTCTTCATGACCGGCGAGCACGCCAAGGGCGAGGTCCTCTCGATCGCGTTCGCGGGCGAGGGCCAGCACCAGGACGCCGGCGCCAAGATGGTGCACGCCGCGCCGAACACGTCGTCGACGATCGTCAGCAAGTCGGTGGCCCGCGGCGGCGGCCGCACCTCGTACCGCGGCCTGGTGCAGGTGCTCGACGGTGCGGTCGGCTCGAAGTCGACGGTGAAGTGCGACGCGCTGCTCGTCGACACGGTCTCCCGCTCCGACACCTACCCCTACGTCGACGTCCGCGAGGACGACGTCGCGATGGGGCACGAGGCCACGGTCTCCAAGATCAGCGACGACCAGCTGTTCTACCTGATGAGCCGAGGGCTGACCGAGGACGAGGCGATGGCGATGATCGTCCGCGGCTTCGTCGAGCCGATCGCCCGCGAGCTCCCGATGGAGTACGCGCTCGAGCTCAACCGCCTGATCGAACTGCAGATGGAAGGCGCAGTCGGTTAGTCCCCGTTCGAACAGCGATAAGAGGTAAAAGCAAGTGTCTAGCGATGCTCCTGTGCTCGCCGGAGCGCACAGCCACGGTGGCCCGGCCGACGGCAAGCCGCCGGCCAGCAAGGCCGAGGCGCTGCGCTCCTACGACGTGGCCGACTTCCCCCGGCTCACCGGCCGGGAGGAAGAGTGGCGGTTCACGCCGCTCGACCGGCTCCGCGGCCTGCACGACAGCAGCGCCGAGCCGGCCGCCGACGCGCTCGACGAGCGCGTCGGCACCGCGGAGGGCGTCCGCGTCGAGCACGTGGGAACGGACGACCCGCGGGTCGGGAGCGCGCTGACACCGTTCGACCGTCCCTCCGCGGACGCGTACGGCAAGGTGAAGGCCGCCACCGTCGTCACGGTGACCGACGTCGTCCGCGAGTACGTGGTCATCGACCGCACCGGCCGGGACGCCAACGGCGCCAGCCACGGCCACCTCGTCCTCGACATCAAGCCCAACGCCGAGGCCAAGATCCTGCTCGACCAGGCCGGTAACGTCGCGCTGGCCGACAACGTCGAGATCCTCGTCGGTGACAACGCGAGCCTCACGTTCGTGACCCGCACCGACTGGTCGGCCGACTCGGTCCAGCTGCAGCACCAGCGGGTGAAGCTCGGCCGCGACGCGCGGATCACCCACATCGCGGTGACGCTCGGCGGCGACCTGGTCCGCCAGTACACGTCGGTGGAGTTCACCGGCCGCGGCGGCGAGATCGACGCGTACGGCATCTACTTCGCCGACGCCGGTCAGCACCTCGAGCACCGGCTGTTCGTCGACCACTCGGTGCCCGACTGCCGCTCGAACGTCGTCTACCGCGGCGCGCTGCAGGGCGCGGACGCCCACACGGTCTGGGTCGGCGACGTGCTGATCCAGGACGAAGCCAGCGGCACCGACACGTACGAGATCAACCGCAACCTGGTGCTCACCGACGGCGCCCGCGCCGACTCGGTGCCCAACCTGGAGATCGAGACCGGCGAGATCGTCGGCGCCGGGCACGCCAGCGCCACCGGCCGCTTCGACGACGAGCAGCTGTTCTACCTGCAGTCCCGGGGCATCCCGGCCGACGAGGCCCGGCGCCTGGTGGTCCGTGGCTTCTTCGCCGAGATCACCCAGAAGATCGGCAACCCGGAGCTGGTCGAGGCCATCACCTCCACGATCGACGCGCGGCTGGCCAAGGCGGGCGCGTAATGACGTACACCCGGGTCTGCGCCGTGAACGACGTCGAGGAGGAAGGAGTCCTCGCCGTCGAGGTCGACGGTGAGCCGGTCGCGGTCGTGCGGTCGAACGGCGAATTCTTCGCGATCCGCGACGAGTGCTCGCACGCGATCGTTCCGCTCTCCGAAGGCGACGTGGAGGACTGCGCGATCGAGTGCTGGCTGCACGGATCCCGCTTCGATCTGCGGTCGGGCAAACCCACCGGCCTGCCGGCGACCAAACCGGTGCCCGTCTACCCGGTCCGGGTCGACGGCGACGACGTTCTCGTATCTCTGAACACGAACCAGGAGTCCCCCCAGTGAGCACGCTCGAGATCCGCGACCTGCACGTCAGCGTCCTGACCGGCGACGATGCGAAGCCGATCCTGCGCGGGGTCGACCTCACCGTGAAGTCGGGGGAGACGCACGCGATCATGGGGCCGAACGGCTCCGGCAAGTCCACGCTGGCCTACTCGATCGCCGGCCACCCCAAGTACACGGTCACCAGCGGCACCGTGCTGCTCGACGGCGAGGACGTCCTCGCGATGAGCGTCGACGAGCGGGCCCGCGCCGGCCTGTTCCTCGCGATGCAGTACCCGGTCGAGGTGCCCGGTGTCTCGGTGTCGAACTTCCTGCGCACCGCGGCCACCGCGGTCCGCGGCGAGGCGCCGAAGCTCCGCCTCTGGGTCAAGGAAGTCAAGACCGCGATGGAGACGCTCGGCGTCGACCAGTCGTTCGCCGAGCGCAACGTCAACGAGGGCTTCTCCGGCGGTGAGAAGAAGCGGCACGAGATCCTCCAGCTCGAGCTGCTCAAGCCGAAGATCGCGATCCTCGACGAGACCGACTCCGGCCTCGACATCGACGCGCTCAAGTCGGTCTCCGAGGGCGTCAACCGGGCGCGGGCGAACGGCGACATCGGCACGCTGCTGATCACCCACTACACGCGGATCCTGCGCTACATCCAGCCCGACTTCGTGCACGTGTTCGTCGGCGGCCGCATCGTCCAGGAGGGCGGCCCGGAGCTCGCCGACGAGCTGGAGGCCTCGGGCTACGAGCGGTTCATCACCGCCGCGGGGGCTGTCTCATGAGTTATGACGTCGAGCTGATCCGGAAGGACTTCCCGATCCTCTCGCGTCGCCTGCACACCGAGGGCGGCGGCGAAGGCGTCCCGGTGATCTACCTGGACTCCGCGAACACTTCGCAGAAGCCCCAGGCCGTCATCGACGCGATGAGCGAGCACCTCGCCCGCCACAACGCCAACGTCGCCCGGGCCGTGCACACGCTCGGCTCGGAGGCGACGCTGGCCTACGAGGCGGCCCGGGACGCGGTGGCCGGCCTGATCCACGCGCCGAGCCGCAACGAGGTCATCTTCACGAAGAACTCGTCCGAGGCGCTCAACCTCGTCGCGTACTCGCTCGGCAACACCGCCGGTCGTCCCGCCGGCACGGCGTTCCCGCTGGTGGGCCCGGGCGACGAGATCGTGATCTCGGAGATGGAGCACCACTCCAACATCGTGCCGTGGCAGCTGCTCTGCGAGCGCACCGGCGCGACGCTGCGGTGGTTCGGGATCACCGACGACGGCCGGCTGGACCTGTCCGAACTCGACACGCTGATCAACGAGCGGACGCGGTTCGTCTCCTACGTCCACCAGTCGAACATCCTCGGCACCCAGAACCCGGTCGAGCCGATCGTGGCGCGGGCCCGCCAGGTGGGCGCGCTGGTGATGCTCGACGCGTCGCAGTCGGTGCCGCACATGCCGGTGAACGTGGCCGACCTCGGCGTCGACTTCATCGCGTTCACCGGGCACAAGATGGTCGGGCCGACCGGCATCGGCGTGCTCTGGGGCCGGGCGGATCTGCTCAACTCGATGCCGCCGTTCCTCGGTGGCGGCGAGATGATCGAGACCGTCTCGATGGAGGGCTCGACGTTCGCCGGGATCCCGCACCGGTTCGAGGCCGGTACGCCGATGATCGCCGAGGCCGTCGGGCTCGGTGCCGCCGTGCGGTACCTGACCGAGCTGGGCCTGGAGAACATCCAGGCGCACGAGCACCGGCTGGTGGAGTACGCGCTGCCGCGCCTGAAGTCGGTTCCGGGCCTGACGATCGTCGGGCCCGACACCACCGAGGCCCGGGGCGGCACGATCTCGTTCTCGCTCGGGGAGATCCACCCGCACGACATCGGCCAGTACCTGGACGAGCTGGGTATCGCGGTCCGGGTGGGGCACCACTGCGCCCGCCCGACCTGCGTCCGGTTCGGGGTTCCGGCCACCACGCGCGCCTCGTTCTACCTGTACACGACCGAAGCGGAAATTGACGCGCTCGTCGATGGGTTGCACCAGGTAGTCCGGTTCTTCGGGTGATGGAGTTTTTCGTATGAGTGGCTTGTTCGGGGACGCGATGTACCAGGAGATCATCCTGGACCACTACAAGCACCCGCACGGGCGCGGTCTGCGTGACCCGTTCGAGGCGCAGGTGCATCACGTCAACCCGACCTGTGGTGACGAGGTGACGCTGCGGGTCCACCTGTCCGGTGACTCGGTGGCCGACGTCTCGTACGACGGCGCCGGGTGCTCGATCAGCCAGGCGTCGGCGTCGGTGCTGCACGAGTTGATCGTGGGGAAGTCGGTCGAGGGCGCGTTCAGCACCGTCGACACGTTCGTCGAGCTGCTCCAGTCGCGCGGGCAGATCGAGCCCGACGAGGAAGTGCTGGAGGACGCGATCGCGTTCGCCGGCGTCGCCAAGTACCCGGCGCGGGTGAAGTGCGCTCTGCTCGCGTGGATGGCGTTCAAGGACGCGACGGCGCAGGCCGTCTCAAAAGAAGGGGCTGAGGCATGACTGAGCCGGTAGCCGGCGGCGGTGCCGCCCTGGACATCGCCAAGATCGACGACGTCGAAGAGGCCATGCGTGACGTGGTCGACCCGGAGCTCGGGATCAACGTGGTCGACCTCGGGCTCGTCTACGGCATCCACGTCGACGACACGAACATCGCCACGATCGACATGACGCTCACGTCCGCGGCGTGTCCGCTCACCGACGTGATCGAGGACCAGACCCGGGCCGCGCTGGTCAGCGGTGGCCTGGTTGAGGACTTCCGGGTCAACTGGGTCTGGATGCCCCCGTGGGGCCCGGACAAGATCACCGACGACGGCCGCGAGCAGCTCCGCGCTCTGGGCTTCAACGTCTGACGATCGCCTCGCGAGCTCCCCGTCACCCTCCGGGTGGCGGGGAGTTCGTGTTCCCGGCGGCCGCGGTCCGGAGGCGGCGCCGGGCCACGACCAGGAGGGCCGCGGCGGGGGCCAGCGCGGTGGAGCCGACGACGAGGGCGGCGCGCAGGGACCACCAGGTGCCGAGGGCGCCGAGAGCGGGGCCACCGGCGACCTGACCCGTGGCGTCGAACATGTCCCGGGCCGAGAGCACGGTCGCGCGGACGCCGGGATCGGTGCGTTCGACCAGCCAGGCGCTCAGCACCGGGGCGAACGCGGTGCGCGCGGCCGAGAGCGCCAGCGCGGCGCCTATCGCCACCCAGACGTTCGTGGCCAGTCCGAACACGATCGTGGTGACGAGCAGCGCGGCGACGACGACGAGCAGCGTCCGCATGGTGTCGCCGGTCCGGGTGGCGAGCGACTGGGTGACGGCGAGCCCGAGCAGGGTCGCGGCCACACCCAGGACGCTGAACCAGAGGGTGGCGTCGGGGCCGGGGAGCCGGAAGTTCTCCAGGAGATGCGCGCCCCAGAGCCGGTCGATCGCCTCGCTCCACCCCCCGACGAGCGCGACCACGCCGAACACCAGCAGGAACGCCGGCCGCCGCACGATCAGCGCCCAGGCCGCCCGCACCGTCCCCAGCGCCGAGAGATCACCCTCGGCCGGGACGCGGGCGCGCGTCCGTGCGGGCATGACGACGACGAGCGACGCCGCGGTCGCGAGCAGCAGGCCACCGCCGGCCAGCAGCGGCAGATCGAGGCGCCGCGCGGCCACCACGCCGCTCACCGCGGTGCCCAGCAGCGTGCCGACCAGCCCGGCCTGGGACCCACGCAGGTACACCCGGGTGAGGTCGCCGGTGCCGACCTCCCCGGCGATCCAGGCTTCCAACGCTCCGCTCACCAGCGCGTACCCCAGCGCGCCGACCACCTGCGCGGCCAGGACGCCGGCGAAGGTCGGTAGCGAGCCCTCCACCACCAGCCCGACGCCCAGGACAGCGACCCCCAGCACCACACACGTCCGGCTGCTGCCGAGGTCGGCGAGCACGCCGGTGGGCAGCTGGAACGTGAAGTACGCGGCCTCGAGCGCCGTCCCGACCAGCACGAGCTGCAACGGGTCCAGCCCGGCGGCCTCCACCCGGTAGACGACGATCGTCGTGTACACGAGCCCGGTGGTCGCCGCGAGCGCGAACGAGATCCCGAGGTACACCCGGTAAGCCGCCACAGCGCCAGGAGACACCGGACGGCAAGCGAATTACCCGGCCAACCCGACCGGCGCGGTCCGGCGGCCCTCACGGCGTGCCCGCAGCCGGGCCCCGAGCGCCACCGGGCCGAGGCCCAGCCCGTAGATCATCGTCGGCAAGCTCGGGGTCGCCGACACCGGTGAGCACCACCGCCGTGTCCTGGCCGTGCTGGCCTTCCTCGGCAACCGTAGGGTGACCTGACATGGGAGGAAAGCCGGCCGCCGGCGGCGGACGCTGGGTCGAGGTCCCGCCCGAGCGCCTGGAGCGCTGGCTGGCCGGCTTCACCGAACGCCACGGCGAGGGCCGCACCGACGTCGCGGCGGACGTCGTCACCGTGCACGGGGCCGACGGCGCGATCGCCGAGTGCCACGCCCCGTTCCCACCGTTGGTGATCGGCGTGCGCGACCCGCTCGAGGCGCTGGTGACGCACACCGCGACCGACCGGCGGGTCGGGGTGCTGCTGGTGCGGCTCGGTGGCTACGCGGCCGGGATCTTCGAGGGCACGCGGTTGGTCGTGTCGAAGGTCGACACCCGGCCGGTGCACGGCCGCAACAAGGCCGGCGGCTGGTCGCAGCAGCGGTTCGCCCGGCGTCGCGAGGGGCAGGCGCGCCAGCTCACCGAGGCGGCGGCGGCCGTCGCCGAGCGCGTGCTCCTCCCCGAAGCGGGCACGCTCGACGCGGTCGTGCTCGGCGGCGACCGGGCCGCGGTCGACACCACGCTCGAGAACCGCACGCTGGCGCCGCTGCGTCAGCTGGCGGTCGAGCGCTTCCTCACCGTCCCCGACCCCCGCCGCACGATCCTCGAAGCCACCCCGGAGGCGTTCCGCGCGGCCCGCATCCGGGTGGCGCCGTAGTCCACTCAGGGTGGCGTCGCCGGGACGGTGAAGAGGTCGCCGGGCTGGCAGTCGAGCACCTCGCAGAGCGCGGTCAGCGTGCTGAACCGGATCGCTCGCGCCCGCCCGTTCTTCAGGATCGACAGGTTCGCCAGCGTGATGCCGACCTTGCCCGCCAGCTCCGTGAGCGTCATGCCCCGCTCGGCGAGCAACCGGTCGATGTGCACGTCGACGCGGTGCTGCTCGTCCGGCGGCATCACACCACCCCGGCGAGGTCGGCCTGGATCGCCCGTCCCCGCTTCAGCACCTCGGCCACGGCCAGGAACCCGAGGCTCGAGAACGCCCAGACGAACGAGTAGGTCGCGCCTCCGCTGAGCGCCCCGGACACGGACACGCTCTCCGACAGCTCGGTCACGGCGATCAGTTCGAGCACGAACGCCAGCGCGCTCCCCACCAGCAGCACCCAGCCGGTCAGCGCGAGCCGCTGGATGTTCGCGTCCGAGAACGGCTCGCCCCGGCGCGCGGAACGCACCACCAGCAGGAGCATCACCAGCGTGAACACGATGAGCGCGAACCAGGGCGCGGTGCGTAGCGCTTCCCACGCGACCTGCGACCCGGTCGGGTCGTCCACGATCACCGCCACCGGACCGGCCTGCTCGGGGCGGACCCCCGGCGCCAGGCCGGACAGCGTCGGCGTGCCCTGGACCGCGACCGTGATCGGCACGCGGGCGACGAGCTGCCAGGCTCCCGCGATCAGTCCCACGCCGCAGGCCGCGAGCGCCACGATCAGCAGGATCTCGAACTCCCCGAGGTGCCCTCGTCGTCGCATGGCCGTCTCCCTTATCGAAAGTCGATAACATCGATATTCGATAAGGTGGTCTCCGTTGTCAAGCGGTCAGATCCAGCCGGAGCGGCGGGCGGCGGCGACGGCCTCGTGGCGGTTGGCTGCGCCGAGTTTGCCGGTCGCCGACGACAGGTGGTTGCGCACGGTGCCCGGCGAGAGCGAGATGCGCACCGCGATCTCCTCGACCGTCGCGCCGTCGGCGGCGAGCTCCAGAACGTCGGCCTCGCGGGGGGTGAGCGGGCTCTCGCCGGCGGCGATCGCGTCCGCGGCGAGTTCGGGGTCGACGTACCGGCCGCCGCCGGCCACGGTGCGGATCGCGGCGGCCAGCACCGACCCGGACGAGGTCTTCGGCAGGAACCCCCGCACGCCGATCTCCAGCGCCCGCTTGAGGTAGCCGGGCCGGCCGTGGCTGGTCAGCACCATCGTCGCGCAGCCGGGCACGGCGGCGTGGATCTGCGTGGCCGCGGCGAGCCCGTCGGCGCCCGGCATCTGCAGGTCGAGCACCGCGACGTCGGGCAGCTCCTTGCTCGCCATCGCGACCGCCTCGGTTCCGGACGCCGCCTGGGCCACGATCAGCAGGTCGTCCTGCAGGTCGAGCAGGCCGGCGATGGCGCTGCGCACGAGGTTCTCGTCGTCGGCCAGCAACACCCGGATCACGCGCGCACCTCCCGCCCACCGTCGGCCCCCGAGACCGCCGCCGGGGCACCCGCCGCCGGTATCTCGGCGCGCAGCACGAACGACCCGTCGCGTTGCTCGGACGTGAGCTCACCCCCGAGCGGGCGGAGCCGCTCGGCCAACCCGACCAGCCCGGACCCCTGCCCGAGCGGCCCGCTCACGCCGTCGTTCTCCAGCCGCACGTGCACCGTGCCCCCTTCTTCCCGTACCTCGATCCGGCACAGCGTGGCGTTCGAGTGCCGCACCACGTTCGTCACGCCTTCGCGCACGACCCAGGCCGTCGCGGTCCGGACGTCGTCCGGCAGCGTGCCGACGTCGGCGCTCATCCGGCTCTTCACCCCGGCCGAGCGCAGCAGCGCCGCCGAGCCTTCCAGCTCGGTCCGCAGGTCGATCGTCCGGTACCCGCGGACGGCCTCGCGCACCTGACGCAGCGACTCCTGCGCGATCGTGCGCACCTCCTCGGCCCGCTCGGCCGCCTCCGGACGACCGCGCCGGGCGAGCTCGGCGACCAGGTCGCTGGTGACCGCGATCGCCGACAGGTCGCGCCCGACGATGTCGTGCAGGTCACGCGCGAACCGCAGCCGCTCCTCGGCCACCGCGAGCTCGGCCCGGGTCCGATCCGCGTCCGCCAGCCGACGCACCACGTTGACCAGCCAGACCGACAGCTGCGCCGTGCCCGCGACCACGTACAGGAGCAGAACCATCTGCACGGTCAGTGGGACGAGCTGTTCCGGTTGGTCCCGCACGTTCGACTGCAGCGCGATCGCGCCGGCGAACGCCAGGCCGATCGGTACGTAGAACCGCGAGCCGAAGGCGCCGATCGGAGCCATCGTGAACGCCGCGACCGTCAGCAGCGCGGGCCCGCGAATGTTCCCGATCGGGAGCAGGCTCACGATCACGGTGGCGACCAGCGCGGCTCCAGCCAGCAGCGTCAGGTGCGGCCGGCCCAGCGCCCGGCCGATCACCTGCCGATCGACGAGGAACGCGGCCAGCAGCGACATCCCGACCACGGTGGCGACGAGCGTGATCACCACCGGCTCGCTGATCTCGCCCCGCTGCACGGCCGGCACCGACGCGATGACCAGCGGGCCGACGACCAACAGCGGGAGGATCGAGGACCGGGTGTAGAGCGTCACCCGGCCGAGGTCGTCGGTGCTCTGCCACCACCGCCATGGGTTCATGCGTCCGATCATGCCCGGGGCGACCAGCGGAACGACGTCCGGACCAGCAGGGATCCCAGGACGATCCAGCCCAGCAGGATCCCGATCTGCCCCGCGGTGCCGGCCAGTTCGGCGGTGCCGAGCCACCCGGTGCGCGCCAGTTCGAGCACCGGGGCCAGCGGGGTGAACTGCGCGACCCGCGCCAGGTTCTCCGGCATCGAGTCGATCGGCACGGCCAGGCCGCCGCCGAACAGGCAGATCGCGAGCACCGGCAGGCTGGTGATCTGCACCGACTCGACGGTCTTCGAGATCACCGCGGTGAGCAGTGCGACGACCGACAGCATCACCGCGCCGAGCAGCAGCGCGACCAGCACGACGAGCGGGTTGCCCGGCGCGGGCAGGCCGAGTGCCAGCGCCCCGACCACCCCGAACAGCACCACCTGGGCGATCGCGACCACGGTGCCGGGCAGCGCGAGCGCGCTCAGGATCTCCGCGTCGCCGGCCTCACCGGTGCGCAGGCGCTGCAGGACACCTTCCTCCCGCCGCGCCACCGACGCGCTCAGCACCGTGTAGTAGACGACGAACAGCAGCACCATGCCGGTGAACAGGCTGACCATGCCGGCCGCGGCGTTGTCGTCGGTCCGGCCGTCCTGCGCGGACGCGAGCGCGGCGACCAGCCCCAGCGGCACCAGCACCGCGGTGAACAGCAGCGTCTTGTTGCGGCGCAGCAGCAGCACCTCGGCGCGTCCGAGCGAGTAGGTCCGGTGCAGTACGGCAGTCATCGGGCGATCTCCTCGAGCTCACGGGGGGCGGGGTCGTCGGTGCTGCGGGCCAAGGCGAGGAACGCGGTCTCCAGCGACGCCGGGGTGGCGCGCAGTTCGGGCAGCGCGATCCCGGTGTCGTCGGCCCAGCGCAGCACGCGGCTGAGCGTGCGCTGCAGGCTGCCGGTACGCACCACGACGTGCCTGCCCTCGACCTCCACGGCCTCACCGGCGTCGAGGACTCCGGCCGGGGGTCGGCCTACGGTGTCGCCCCAGCGGATCTCGGCCCGGTAGGTGGCGACGACCTCGTCGAGCGTGCCCTCGGCGACGATCCGGCCGCGGTGCAGGATCGCGAGTGCGTCCGAGAGCTCCTCGGCCTCCTCCAGATGGTGGGTGGTGAGCAGCACTGCCGTGCCGGCGTCGACGAGCGCGCGGATCAGCGTCCAGATCCGGCGGCGGCTCTCGGCGTCCAGGCCGGTCGTCGGCTCGTCCAGCATCAGCAGGTCGGGGCGGCCGAGCAGCGCGACCGCGAGGTCCAGCCGGCGGCGCTCGCCGCCGGAGAGGCTCTTGATCGGCACGCCCATCCGGTCGGCCAGGTCGACGGCCTCGATCGCCTCGTCGGCCGGCCGGGGCGCGCGCATCGTTCCGGCCCACATGCGCACGGCCTCGCCAACGGTCAGCTCGCCCGGTAAGCCGCCGGACTGCAGCACGACCCCGGTGCGGTGCCGGACGGCCCGGCGCTCCCGGATCGGGTCGTGGCCCAGCACCCGCACGGTTCCGGACGTCGGCGCGGCGAGGCCGGCGACGACGTCCATCGTGGAGGTCTTGCCGGCGCCGTTCGTGCCGAGCAGGCCGAACACCTGGCCGGGCGCCACCTGGAAGCTGATGCCCCGGACGGCCTCGGCGCCGGACTTGTAGGTCCGGGTGAGGTCGCGGACGTCGACCGCGTTCATCGCGGGTTCCGGGTGGCCGAGGCCTGCGTGCGGGCCGCCAGGACCAGGCGGGTCACGATGTAGGCGCCCATCGCGAAGCTGAAGATCGTGAGGAACCGCTGGTTGTCGACGATCAGCCACGCTCCCCCGAGGAGGGCCAGCGTGGTGATCGTGACCGCCAGCTCCCGGCGCACGGTGGGAGCCGAGGTGAGCGACATCGAGTCGGCGAGGTAGTTCGACAGCGCGTTGTTGGCCATGACTCAAGCCTGGTGGCGATCCCGGCTCCGGGCCCGTGCGCGGTTACACGACCTTTCGGGTGCGGCTCACGGCCGACCCATGAGGTTTGTCATGCCCGCTTGAGCGTGGTGCAGGACTGCGGGTCACCGCTGTTGCGGCCGACGTCGAACCACTGCTCGCGCTGGGCGGCCGAACCGTGCGTCCACGTCTCCGGGTTGACCTGGCCCCCGGACTGCTCCTGGATCCGGTCGTCACCGACCGCACCGGCGGCCCCGAGAGCGGACTTGATGTCCTCCTGGGAGACGCCCTCGACGAGGCTCTGGGCTCCGCCGGTCGCGTTCGCCGTCCACACCCCGGCGTAACAGTCGGCCTGCAACTCCAGCGCGATCGAGTACTGGTTGGCCTTGCCGGGGTTCTGCTGCTGCAGCTTCCGGACCTCGCCCTCGAACCCGGTCAGGTACTGCACGTGGTGCCCGAACTCGTGCGCCAGCACGTAGGCCTGGGCGAACTCGCCGGGTGCCCCGAACCGCTTCGCGAGCTCGTCGTAGAACCCCAGATCGATGTAGATGCGCTGGTCACCGGGGCAGTAGAACGGCCCGACGGCCGACGTGGCCTGACCGCACGCGGTGTTCACACCCTGGGTGAAGAACCGCAGCGTGGGGTCGCTGTACTTCGCGTTCAGGGCCGGTGCGCCGTCGGTGCCCCAGTAGTCGCGCAGGTCGTCGAAGACCGCGACCTGCCGGCACTGGACGAGATCGAACCGCTTCTCGTTCGTCGCCGCGCACTCCTGCGCGAGGTTCGCCGAGCCGCTGGGCGCCGGGCTCGACGAGTCGCTTCCGAGCGTGTTGTAGCCGAGCAGCGCCAGCACCACGGTGACGATCAGCCCGAGCGCGCCCCCGCCGACGACCATCGGGCCACCGAAGCCACCTCCGCCTCCCCGTCCGTCTTCGACCTTGGAGAGGTCAAGGTTGGCGTCGTCGTCGAAGTCCATCGTTCGCACCGTCCTACCGAAGCCAGCCTGTCCGCCGCCGATCCGGTACCCCGCCGGAGGCCGTGCCAACCTACTCCGGCCGCGGCCTCGGAACTCGCTCGGGGCGGCCGGGTAGACTGGCTCTGTGCGCTCGTAGACCGACCCTCGCCTTGTGTCCGTCCGGCCCGTCCGTCTGCGAGGAATCTTCACCGTGATCACCGTTACCGGCCTCGAGCTGCGCGCGGGTGCGCGCATCCTGCTCTCCGACACCACGCTGCGCGTGCAGCCCGGTGATCGGATCGGCCTGGTCGGCCGGAACGGCGCCGGCAAGACGACCACGCTCAAGGTGCTGGCGGGCGAGGGCCTGCCGTACGCGGGCGAGGTCAGCCGGCGCGGCGAGGTCGGCTACCTCCCGCAGGACCCACGCACCGGCGACCTCGACGTCACCGCCCGCGACCGGGTGCTCTCCGCCCGCGGGCTCGACGTGCTGCTGCACGACATGGACAAGGTGCAGGTCGGGATGGCCGAGGCGGCCACCGACAAGGACCGCGACAAGCTGGTCCGCCGGTACGGCCGCCTGGAGGACCAGTTCGCGGCGCTCGGCGGGTACGCCGCCGAGAGCGAGGCCGCGCGCATCTGCGCGAACCTCGGCCTGCCCGACCGGGTGCTCGGTCAGCCGCTGCGCACGCTCTCCGGCGGTCAGCGCCGCCGCGTCGAACTGGCTCGGATTCTCTTTTCCGACGCCGAGACGCTGCTGCTCGACGAACCGACCAACCACCTCGACGCCGACTCGATCACGTGGCTGCGCGACTACCTCAAGGGCCACAAGAGCGGCCTGATCGTCATCTCCCACGACGGCGATCTGCTCGAGGCCGTCGTCAACAAGGTCTGGTACCTGGACGCCAACCGCGCCGAGGTGGACCAGTACAACCTCGGCTGGAAGGCCTACCACGCGCAGCGGGAGGCCGACGAGCGGCGCCGCAAGCGTGAGCGTGCCAACGCCGAGAAGAAGGCCGGCGCGCTGATGACGCAGGCCGACAAGATGCGCGCGAAGGCCACCAAGGCCACCGCGGCGCAGAACATGGCCAAGCGGGCCGAGAAGCTGCTGGCCGGGCTGGCCGACGAACGTGTGTCGGACAAGGTCGCGAAGGTGCGCTTCCCGACGCCGGCGCCCTGTGGGCGCACACCGCTCACCGCGTCCGGGCTCTCCAAGAGCTACGGCTCGCTCGAGATCTTCACCGACGTCGACCTGGCGGTCGACCGGGGCACGCGCGTCGTCGTGCTCGGGCTGAACGGCGCCGGGAAGACCACGCTGCTGCGGCTGCTCTCCGGCATGGAGCAACCCGACACCGGCGCGGTCGAGCCCGGCCACGGGCTCCGGCTCGGCTACTACGCCCAGGAGCACGAGACGCTCGACACCGAGCGCACCGTGCTGGAGAACATGCGTTCCGCGTCGCCGGACAGCTCCGACGGCGAGATCCGGCGGCTGCTGGGTGCGTTCCTGTTCTCCGGCGACGACGTCGACAAGCCGGCCGGGGTGCTCTCCGGCGGGGAGAAGACCCGGCTGGCGCTGGCCGGCCTGGTGAGCTCGGCGGCGAACGTGCTGCTGCTCGACGAGCCGACGAACAACCTCGACCCGGCCAGCCGCGTCCAGGTGCTGGACGCGCTCACGACCTACACCGGCGCGGTCGTGCTGGTGACGCACGACCCCGGCGCGGTCGAGGCGCTCAAGCCGGAGAAGGTGATCCTGCTGCCCGACGGGGTGGAGGACAACTGGTCCGACGACCTGATGGAACTGGTGTCGCTGGCCTGAGCCGGCCGACGACGAAGGGCTCCTACCCCGCGGGGTAGGAGCCCTTTCGCGTGAGCCGTCGCCCGGTTGCTTACGGGGTGGTGCCGGCTCCGACGCCCGGAGCGTCGTTGCTGCCGCCCGAGGGCGCCGTGGACGGCATGGGAGCGGTCGTCGGTGCCGTGGTGGGCGCGGCGGTCGTCGGTGCGGTCGTCGGTGCCGTGGTGGGGGCGGCCGTCGTCGGTGCGGCACTCGGTGCCGCGGCCTTCGTCGGGGTCGGCTTCGGGGCTGCGGCCGCGCGCGGCGCGGCGCTACCGGCGGTCACCGGCTGGCTGCTGCTCTCCTCCGACGGCGAGGTGCGGCGAGTCAGGTTGCCCGACGTCGACCGCGACGCGGAGGCCGACGGGGACGGCTCGGCCGAGGCATCGGCGCCGACCGCGCGCTGCCCGTCGGGGAAGAGCGTGTTCAGGCCGACCGAGCTCCCGGTGAAGAGGCTGAACGCCAGGAGTCCGATGTAGAGGAGACAGGCGCTGGAAACGACGACGCCGACGAAGCGGACACGGCGCCGGCGTCGGCCGGTGGTGTCGAGAAAGACCGGTGCGTTGGAGGTGAGTTCATCACCGACCGGTTCGAGACGCTGCGTGACGTCGGAGGGGGCGACAGGGTTCACGAATTCGAGAGTAATGACTGTTTGGAGTGGGCTGGGCTCACGCTTAGTAAGGGGCAATCAGGGTGGTATCCGGACAGATTTCGCCGCCAATCCGCACTAAGTCCGGACAAAGCCGAGATGGGATAACGAGATTGGCTATCTGGTAACTCACAGTTGATTTGTGTCGGGTGTGTGACACATGGTTACTGAGAGTGTCTGACCACTTGCGATAGGTGATTTACCGGGCTCAGGGGAACAGTGTGTCGAGCAGACGGTCGACGATTCCGCCCTGATCGCCGGCCGACGGGGACGTGGCCGGTGTGGACGGTTGGGCCGGGTTCGCCGGGTTCGCGGGCGCGGAGGTGGCGGCCGGGGCCGACGGGGGTGACGACGTGGCCGGAGCGGCTGCGGCGGGGGCGCTGGGGGAGGCGGCCCGGGAACGAGGCGCGTCCGCGCGCGGTGTCCCGGCCCGGCGGGTGTCCGGTCCGGTGCCGGGTGCGACCGGGCGCTTGGCGGCGGCGGCGTCGGCGTCGGCGGCGGCGGTGGTGCGGGGGATCACGGCCTTGGTGCTGGCGACCGGGGCTCCGGTGGCGGCCGGGGAACGGTTGCCCGGCCGGTATTCGGGGGCGCCGAGCGACTGCGAGTCGTGGCCGGAGAGGAGGCTCAGCACGAGCACCGCGGCGTAGGTGAGACCGGCCAGGCTGACCAGCCAGAGCAACGCGCGGACGCGGCGACGGCGACGACCGGTCGTGTCGAGGAAGACGGGTAAGGCGTCGTCGCCGATGCTGCGCAGCGCCTGGGTGTCCGCGGTCGGGTTCACCTCGGGTTCGGCGCGGGCGCGGGCGCGGGCGTCGGCCTGGGCGTTGGCCCGAGCGTCGGTCTGGGCGTCGGCCCGGGCGTCGGCCCGAGCGTCGGCCCAGGTGTCGGCCCAGGTGTCGGCCCAGGTGTCGGTGGCCGGCGAGGGGGCCGGTGAAGGGGCCGTGGCCGGGGAGAGGGCCGGCGAGAGTGTCGGCGAAGGGGCCGTGGCCGGTCGGGTGTCGGCGGCCGGTGGCTCCGGACGGGAGCCGGCGCTGGTGTCCCGCACTTCGTCGCTGTCGCCGGGGGACTTCGCGATCGAAGGGGTCCAGAACGCCGGAGCGACGCCTGCGGTGTCGTCGGTCGGGACGAGAGGCATGGTCCCAGGCTATGCGCTGGGGCGAGGCCCCACGGCTCCACGTAACCGGATATGTCCTACTTATCGATTACTTTCGTTGGGGGCATTCGTCGTGCCCCCAACGGCCGTCAGCCTCGCCCGTTGCCGTTCCCATTGCCATTCCCATTCCCGTTCCCGTTTCCGTTGCCGCCGGTGTCCGGGTCGCTCGGGTCGCCCGCGCTCGGGCTCGCGTCGGGCGACGCGCTGCGGGTGCGCGTGCGGGTCGGCGCGGGCTCGCTGGGCTCGGTGGGCTCTTCCTCCTCCGCCGCGGGCGGGGGAGCCGCTTTCGTCGGAGCGACCGGGTCGGTGTCCTGGCCGCTCCGGCGGGTGGGCTCGGCGGCCGGGCCCCCGGCGCTGGCCGACGCGGACGGCTGCTTCTTCGGGGGCGCCACCGACGCCGACGCCGACGGTGAGGGCGTCTTCTCGTCCTTCTCGCCGATCGTGCTCTTCATGACGTCCGGGCCGGCCATGAGGCTGATGACGATGCCGATCAGGAACAGCAGCGCGATGACACCGACCAGGCGGAAGAGCAACTTGATGCGCTTCTGCCGCTTGCCGCTGCCGTCCACGAACACCGGCCGCAGGTCGTCGGGCCGGGAGAACATCTGCGTGGCCTGGTCGTCGCTACCGGCCGGCAGGCCTTCGATCAGCGGCATCTCTTCCGGGCGCCGGATCATCTGGGTGGCGGCGTCGTTGGCGGGCGGGCCGCCGACCCGGGTGGCGCCGAGGCCGGGCGGCGGGGGACCACCGGCGGCGCCGGACGACGGCCGCGGGACGAACATCTGCGTGGCCTGGTCGTCCTCGTCGCGTAACGCGCGGTCGAGGGGGGAGCGGTCGCCGGCCTTCGGCAGGATCATCGTCGACTCGGAGTCGATGTCCGGCGGGGGCGCCGGGAGATCGCGGCGCGGCGGCGGGCCGTCCGCGGGCGGGCGGGCGGCCGGGATCGGGCGGGTTTCCGGGCCCGCGCCCGGGCCGAGCGACGGGAGACCGAGTTCGTCCGGGCGGACGCGTCGAGTGGCCTGCTCCGCGTCGTCGTCGTAACCGCCGCGACGGCCGCGCTCGTCGTAACCGCGCTCGTCGTAACCGCGCTCGTCGTAACCACGGTCGTCGCCGCGACCGCGTCCCCGGTCGCCGTAGTCGTCCCGGCGTCCCCGGCCGCGGTCGTCGTACCCGCCGCGGTCGTCCCGGGGGCTTCGGTCGTCGTACCCGCCCCGGTCGTCGCGGGGACCACGGTCGTCGCGGGGACCCCGGTCGTCCCGGGAGCCGCGGTCGTCGTAGCGGGCCCGGTCGTCGTACCCGCGGTCGTCCCGGCCACCACGGCCGCGACCCTCGTACCCGCGGTCGTCGTACCGGCCCCGGTCGTCGTACCCGTCCCGGCCACCGTCGTCGTAGGAACCCCGGTCGTCGCGAGAGCCCCGGTCGTCGCGAGAGCCCCGGTCGTCGCGAGAGCCCCGGTCGTCGTATCCGCCGCGCTGGTCGTATCCGCCGCGGTCGTCCGCCCCCCGGTCGTCCCGGGAGCTCCGGTCGTCGTACCCGTCCCGCGAGTCGCGGGCACCGCGGCCGCTCCGCTCGTCGTACCGGTCGTCCCCGCGACGGCCGGTCTCGTGACGGCGGTCGGAGAACTCGTCGTCGGAGTACCGCTCCCGCGACGGACGGGCCTGCGGCGGTGCCGGCGGGGTCGGTGGTGCGGGTGGGGCCGGTGGACGGGGCGGAGCTTGCCGGGTCGGCTCGGAGCTGGAACGGCCGCGCGGACGGTACGCGTCACCCTCGGACGAACGCGCCTGACGGTAGGCCGTCGCGTCAGCGTCCGCACCGCGGGGAAGGTCGTACGTCCCACCGCTGGAGCGGGCGTCGTCATACCGATAGCCGGGAGCCATGGCTTTCAGGGTAAAGCGTTCGGTGTGCGGCTCACGATCTGGTGGTGACAGTTCGGTCCGTTCGGCCGGTCAACCAGCGACGTTCGCTCAGCCCCGACGGTGCGTAGTCTCGACCCGGACAGCGGCGATCAGGTGGGGTGAGCTGGGTGGACGTCGACCGGCCGGGGGTCAGGACCGTTGTCGTCGGCAACGTCTCGCGCTGGGACGAACAGGCGGTCCAGGTCCTGGACGTGCTCGCGGCCACCGGGCGCGAGCTCACCGGGGCCGTTCGGGTGGTCGTCCTGGTGCTCGACGGGTCGATCACGACAGGCGCTCGATCCACTACGGAGAGTGTGCGGAGCGGGTTGGTCGATCTGTCCGAAGCGGAGTGCGACGCCGTACTCGCCGGCTACCAGGACGCGGTGGCGTGGTTGCGCCGGGCCGACACGGTCTCGGTGGCCGCCGCCCGGGGCCCGCTCTCCGGGCCCGCCGTCGACCTCGCGCTCAGCTGCGACCTCCGGGTGTTCGCGCACGACGTGTCGGTGACGCTCGGTGGCCCGCCGCTACTCGGGGTGACCGATCGGCTCGTCGCGCTCATCGGGTCCGGCCGGGCCGCCGAACTCGCGCTGACCGGCCGCCCGGTGACCGCCGCCGAGGCGGAGCGGCTCGGTCTGGCGACCCGGGTGGTCCCGGGCTCGGATCTCCGGGCCGCGACCGACGACCTGGTCGCCGGTCTCCTCGCGACCGACCGCGCCGTCCTCGCCGAGACCAAGGCCCTGTTCGCGGCCCCGGGCGCCGCCGCCGAACGCGGCTCGTTCGCGCGCCGGGCCCGCGGCCTCGACCCCGGCTGAGCCCTCAACCGCGCGGCGGCGGGGAGCCCTGCACCCCGCGTCGGCGGGGAGCCCTAACCTCGCGGCGGCAAAGAGACGTCCACGACGACCGGCGCGTGGTCCGAGGGGCCTTTGCCCTTGCGCGCGTTGCGGTCCACGTACGCGTCGGTCACCGCGCCCGCCAGCGTGGCGTCGGCGTAGAAGAGGTCGATCCGCATGCCCTTGTTGTTGGGGAAGGCCCCGGCGCGGTAGTCCCAGTAGGTGAACGGGTGGTCGTACTTCAACGGCCGCGGGAAGACGTCGACCAGGCCCGCCTCGCGCAGCGCGGCCAGCGCGGCCCGCTCCGGCGGGGTGACGTGCGTCGCGCCGACGAAGACGGCGGGATCCCAGACGTCGTCGTCGGTCGGCGCGACGTTGAAGTCGCCGGTGACGACGAACGGGCCCGCGCCGAGCTCGGACTTCACGGTGCGCTGCAGCGCCTCGAGCCAGGCCAGCTTGTACTGGTAGTGCGGGTTCTCCGGTTCGCGGCCGTTCGGCACGTAGATCGACCAGACCCGGACGCCGCCGCAGG
The DNA here is from genome assembly GCF_000585375.1 of Cryptosporangium arvum DSM 44712. Lineage (NCBI taxonomy): Bacteria > Bacillati > Actinomycetota > Actinomycetes > Cryptosporangiales > Cryptosporangiaceae > Cryptosporangium > Cryptosporangium arvum. Next base: position 6,746,910 of record NZ_KK073874.1, on the reverse strand, counting down.
TCGCGCCGATCGCCCTGGGCTCGGGGCCGGGGAACCCGGGCTGGTCGATCAGCTCCCGGGTGACGTCGGCCAGCCCGACGCGGGACAGCAGCGCCACCCCGTTCCACCGTCCGTCGCCGTGGGCCGCGGTCTCGTAGCCGAGTTCGGCGACCGCCTCGGCCGGGAACGCTTCGGTCGTGGTCTTGATCTCCTGCAGGCACAACACGTCCGGCTCGGTCTCCGCGAGCCACTCGAGCAGCCGGGGGAGCCGCGCGGTCACGGAGTTCACGTTCCAGGTCGCCAGGCGCACGCCCCCATCCTGCCAGCGCGGCGGAATCAGCCCGCTGATTACAGCGTTGCAGCAGCCATGACCCAACCGATGGCCGCGATGGAGATGATGCGGTCGCTGCGTCGCGACCGTGGCGATCAGCGCAAGCTCCCACCGGGCACCTGGAAGCGCATCCTGGCGTTCGCGCAGCCCTACCGGCGCGACATCGCGGTGTTCCTGACCGCGACCGTGGTCTCGAGCGTGATCGCGGTCGTGACGCCGGTGCTGGCCGGCCGCGTCGTGGACGCGATCAACCGCGGCGGGCCCCGCAGCGCCGTCGTCACGGTGGCGCTGGTGATCGCCGGGCTGGCCGTGGTCGACACCGTGCTCTCGATGGTCGGGCGCTGGTTCTCGTCCCGGATCGGCGAGGGCATCATCCTCTCGCTGCGGACCCGGGTCTTCGCCCACGTGCAGCGCATGCCGGTCGCGTTCTTCAGCCGGACGCAGACCGGCGCGCTGGTCAGCCGGTTGAACAACGACGTGATCGGGGCGCAGCGAGCGTTCACCTCGACGCTGTCGGGCGTGGTGTCGAACGTCATCGCGCTGGTGCTGACGCTCGCGGTCATGCTGACGCTGTCGTGGCCGATCACGCTGGCCGCGCTCGTGCTCCTGCCGGTGTTCGTCCTGCCCGCACGGCGGGTCGGGCGGCGGCTGGCCGGGATCACCCGGGAGGCGGCCGAGCTCAACGCGTCGATGAACACGACGATGACCGAGCGGTTCAACGTCGCCGGCGCGATGCTGGTCAAGCTGTTCGGCCGCCCCGAGGACGAGGAGGAGGCGTTCGGGCGTCGCGCCGCCCGCGTGCGTGACGTCGGCGTGCTCTCCGCGGTCTACTCCCGGGCGTTCTTCGCGGCGCTGACGCTCGTCGCCGCGCTGGCCACGGCGCTGGTCTACGGGGCGGGCGGCTGGCTGGCGCTGGCCGGAGGCCTGTCGGCCGGCACCGTGGTCAGCCTGGCGCTGCTGCTCACCCGCCTCTACGGCCCGCTGACGGCGCTGTCGAACGTCCAGCTCGACGTCGCGAGCGCGCTGGTGAGCTTCGACCGGGTCTTCGAGGTGCTGGACCTCGAACCGGCCCTCACCCCGGGTTCGGCGACGATTCCGGACGGCGCGCGCAGCGTCGAGTTCCGCGGGGTGTCGTTCAGTTACCCGGCCGCCGACGAGGTGTCGCTCGCCTCGCTCGAGGACGTCGCCGTGCTGGACACGGCCCCGCGCACCCCGGTGCTGCACGACATCGACTTCGAGGCCCGGCCGGGGCAGCTGGTCGCGCTGGTCGGCCCGTCCGGGGCCGGGAAGACCACGATCTCGTCGCTGGTACCGCGCCTGTACGACGTGGATTCCGGCGCGGTGCTGGTCGGCGGGGTCGACGTGCGTGACGCGACGACGGCGTCGTTGCGCAACGCGGTCGGCGTCGTCACGCAGGAGGCGCACCTCTTCCACGACACGATCCGGGCCAACCTGCTGTTCGCCCGGCCCGGCGCGGCCGAGGACCAGCTCTGGGATGCGCTGCGCCGGGCCCGTATCGAGCCGCTCGTGCGTTCGCTCCCGGACGGGCTCGACACGGTCGTCGGAGAGCGTGGCCACCGGCTGTCGGGCGGGGAGAAGCAGCGGCTCGCGATCGCCCGGCTGCTGCTCAAGGCGCCCGGCGTCGTCATTCTGGACGAGGCGACCGCCCACCTCGACACCGACTCCGAGCGGGCCGTGCAGCAGGCGCTCGACGAGGCGCTGGCCGATCGCACCGCGCTGGTCATCGCCCACCGCCTGTCCACCGTGCGCGGCGCCGACCTGATCCTCGTCGTCGACGACGGCCGGATCGTCGAACGCGGCACGCACGAGTCGCTGCTCGCCGCCGGCGGCCTCTACGCGACGCTGTACTCAGCCGGCGGTGCTCACGTTCCCAGTGCGACGTAGCTTCTGCCAGCGCAGCCGGGCGCCGGTGAGCGCCGTCGCCACGGACTGGATCAGCACGACGTACATCAGCTGCCGGTAGACGATCTGCTGCAGCGGGAACGCCCACAGTGGCCGCAGCGGTTCCTTGTCGAGCCGGAACGCCACCACCGCGATGACCAGCTGCACGGCCAGCATGCCCAGCCACCCGAGGACGGTCAGCGCCGCGTCGTAGTAGAGCAGGCCGTAGACCAGGAAGATGTCGATGAGCGGCGCCAGCAGGGGCAGCACCACGCCGAACAGCGCCAGGAACGGCAGCCCGATCCGTCCGAAGCGGCCGGACGGCCCGCGGTCGAGGAACGCGCGGCGGTGCTTCCACATCGCCTGCATCGTCCCGTAGGTCCACCGGTAGCGCTGGGTGGCCAGCTGCCCGATCGTGGCCGGGGTCTCGGTCCAGGCGCGTGCCTGGTCCTGGTAGACGACGTGCCATCCGGCCCGGCTCAGCGCCATCGTCAGGTCGGTGTCCTCGGCGAGCGTGTCGTCGCTGACGCCACCGACCTGCGCCAGCGCCTCGCGCCGGAACGCGCCGATCGCGCCGGGCACCGTCGGCATGCAGCGCATGATCTCGTAGGCCCGGCGGTCCACCGCGAACCCGGTGACGTACTCGATGTGCTGCCAGCGGCCGAGCAGGCTGCGCCGGTTGCCGACCTTCACGTTCCCGGCCACCGCGCCCACCGCCGGGTCGGCGAACGGCCGGGCGAGCGCGCTGATCGAACCCGGCTCGAACAGGGTGTCGCCGTCGACCATCACGACGATCGGGTAGTCGGTCTCGGCGGCGCCGATGTTCAGCGCGCGCGCCTTGCCGCCGTTCGCCACCCGGATGACCTTCACGTTCGGGAACCGGAGGGCCTCGACCAGGTCGGCCGTGCGGTCGGTGGAGCCGTCGTCGACGACGACGACCTTGACCGGCACCTCGTTCCCGTCCGCGTCGCGGCCGACGTAGTCGCTCGCGACGAGCGATCGCACGGCCGCCTCGATCCCGGCGCTCTCGTTGTAGGCCGGCACCACGACCGTCACCGGCAGCGTCACCGGCGTCGGGTAGCCCTTGCGGCGCTTGACCAGGTGCCGGACGGTCAGCAGCAGCATCAGCGCCAGCCGGCCGATCGTCAGCACGCCGACGATCAGGATCAGCACCGTGCACCAGAGCACGAACTGGTGGGCCAGCCAGATGCCGTAGAGCACCGCGCGGCCGCGCAGCACCTCGCTGCCGTCCGCGGTCCGGTGCACGTCGGCGGTGACCTCGGCGTCGCCGAAGTCGATGCCTCGGGAGAGCGTCGTGAACGAGTACCCGAGCTTCTTCATCGTCGGGATGTAGATGTCGAGCGCGGCGACGGTCTCGGCCCGGTTGCCGCCGGCGTCGTGCATGAGGACGGCCGCGCCCTTGGTGCCCTCGGGGGTGGCGTTCTCGACGATCTTCCGCACCCCCGGGCGGGCCCAGTCCTCGCCGTCCACGTCCGCGACGACCGTCACGTACCCCAGGCCACCGGCTTCCTTGATGATCGGCCAGTAGGTGTTGTCGATCGCGTCGGCGGTGGAGGAGTACGGGAAGCGCAGCAGCGAGGTGGTGTCGCCGGTCGCGCCGACCACGGCCATCTGGGTCGCCGAGTACTGCAGGCGCCGCTCCCAGGCGCCGATCGTCGACATGTCCCGGTGGGTGAACGTGTGGATCCCGATCTCGTTGCCCTCGCGGTGCACCCGCTCGACCATCGACGGGTCCTCGGTTATGCGGGCGCCCACCATGAAGAACGTGGCGTCGACGTCGTGCTTCTTCAGCACGTCGAGGATCTGCGGGGTCCAGGTCGGGTCCGGGCCGTCGTCGAACGTCAGCGCGATCGTCTTCTCCTTCATGCGGAAGGAGGAGGTCGTCCGGCCGAGCGTCGTGTCGATCACCGGACCGCCGTCGGTGATCTGATCCGGCACGTCGGTGGAGCTGCCGGCCTCGTGGACGGTGCTGGACGCGCCGACCGAGGCGGTGGCGACCGCGTTCAGGAACAGGATCGCGCAGAGAAAGACCAGAAGGATGACGACGAGCGGCACGCGTCCGCGCGCTTTGCGCTCGCCGCGCTTCTCCTCGTGCGGGCTGGGGTTCCGGTTCCTGCGCCCGCGCCGGAACCGCCACGCCGCGGGCGGCCGCGGTTCCCCGGCGCCTGACACGTTCGGTGCGCCGGCTGCGCCGGCTGCGCCGGGTGTGGCGGCTGCGCCGGCTGAGTCCGGGCCGTCCGGGCCGGACGGGCCGGACGGCTCGGCGGGGTCGAGGCGGTCGGACCGGGGCATCGCAGTCCTTCGGTCGGCGGGCGGGTCACGGCCGCCACACCCGGGCCCGGGCTACCTCGCGGTCGCGCTCGCGGTCACCGACGCGGTGGGCGTCGGCATCGCGGTCGAGAGGTCGACCGACGAGCCGAACAGCCCGCCGGCCAGCACGCCGAACGCGGCGACGAAGGCCAGGCAGAGCACCACCGCGAGGATCCGTAACCGGCGGGCACGGCGCCCGGAGCTGTCCACGAAGACGGGGCCATGAGTGACGGTGAGTAGTTCAGTGCGGTCCATGGGATCAAGCCTAGAAGCGTGATGAACCGTGCTAATCGGACTCACAGGCTTAACAAAGCGCCCAAAACCGTCACCCGCTCGGATCCGAATGCTGACATATCCTCGTCAGCTTACCGTTAAGGTGCGCTACTCCTCGTCATTCCGGTGCCGTGCCGCTAGCTGTTCGGAGGCCTGATACGTCCGGACGGATCGACTTTCGCTACCCTGAGTGACGTACTACGCGCCGAGGGCGATCCAGGTGGCCCGGTTGACGACGCCGGTCACCGGCAGGCGGTGCGTCCGCTGGAAGATCTTCACCGCGTTCTGGGTCTTGGTGGCGAACGTGCCGGTCACGGTGGGCAGCTTCAGCCGCCGCTGCAGCGCGGTCACGGCCGCACCCCTCGAGCCGACCTTCAGCGTCGTGTTCCGGTACTGGGCGAGCGCGTTGGCGGGCTTCGCCGGGCCCGCGGCAGGCTTCGCGGCGGGCTTCGCGGGGCTCGAGACGGGCTTCGCGGGGCTCGAGACGGGCTTCGCGGGGCTCGCGGCGGGCTTCGGAGGGCTTGCCGCGGGCGTCGCCGGGGCCACCGGCGTGGTGGGCTTGGCGGCCGGGGCGCCGGGCTTGAGCGCGGCCAGCAGCACGCGCCAGGTCGCCGCGTCGACCACACCGTTGGCCGGCAGCCCGTGCGTCGACTTGAACTGCGTCACGGCCTCGGTCGTGCTCGCTCCGAACGACCCGTCGGCGCTGAGCCCCAGCCCGGTCTGCAGTGCCTTCACCGCGTTGCCGCTCGCACCGGCCTGCAACTGCGCGCCGGAGAACTTGACCAGGCCGGCGTAGGCGGCGCCCGACCCCGCGGGAGCGGTCAGCTTCGCGTACGAGGCGCACCGGGTCGGGTTGACTCCACGGTAGGGCGCCGCGTAGTTGAGGTCCGACGTCCGGCACGGCCCGTAGTCGTTCGCCGCGACCGACCCGGTCCAGTACGAGGTCCGCTTCATCGCGCCGGCCCAGGAGAGGCTGAAGTGCACGTGGTCGCGGTGGCACGTGGTGTCCCACCCGGCCTCGGGGTGCGACGCGCAGGTCGAGTACGGCTTCCAGACCTGGTTGTAGCTGCCCCAGATCTTCCCGTCCCAGATGACGTACATGACGCCGAGCCGGCGGGCGTTCGCGAACTTGTTGCCGGCGGCGTCGGTGGCGAACAGCCAGTCGAGCACCGCGGTGGCCTGCGCGGCCTGGGTCGGCTTGCGGATCGAGTTCATCCAGTCGACGGCGCGACCGTCGTAGTGCTCGCTGTTCATCGTCCCGGTGCAGCCGCGCGTGACGCCGTACGACGTGTCGGGGTACGTGGTCTTGAGCAGCGTGCCGAGCGCGATCGAGCCGGGCTTGTCGACCCACTCGCAGGACGACTGCGCCACGTACGGCGCCAGGGCCTCGATGCCGGTCGGCAGGCTCGCCGGCGCGGCCGGGGTCTTCGCGGCCGGCGTCGCGGCGGCCGCGGCGACCGGGGCGACGCCCAGGCCGGTGGCCACGGACAGGGCGAGCGCGGCTCCGAGGGCACGGACACGGCGGCGAGTCGTCGAGATCGTCACGGTGACCTCGTCGGCGCCGGACGGGTGCGGGCTGAACCGAACGGCGGTCACGCACCCGTCGCACTCCCGTGTGCTCACCGAGCGTCACGACAACCGGACGAATCGGGCGGGCAGCCCTATGACTGCCTCAAGATTTGGGATCGGGCCTGCCGCCGGGCCGCACGCTGCGCTTAGGGTCCGCACAGATGGGTCGAAGCTGAAGGGTGGGGGCCGGGGTGGACGGGTACGCGGCTGCGGCGCAGTACTACGACCTGCTGCACGCGGAGCGGTCGGCCGCCAGGGCGTCGGCGTTGCTCGCGGCGGTCGGGAGCGAGGTCACCCACGGTGTCCTCGACCTGGGCGCCGGCACCGGGTCGGCGTTGGCCGCGCTGGCCGCCGAGGTGCCCGAGGTACCGATCGTGGCGGTGGAGCCGTCGGTGGGGATGCGCACGGCGCTCTACGCCCGGCTGGCGGCGGATCCGGCCCTGCGCGCACGCACCACCGTGCTGCCGGAGAACGCCGAGCGCTTCACGGTCGCGGAGTTCGCCGACCTGGCCGTCTGCCTCGACACCAGCCCGGCGTTCCCGCCGCCGTACCGGCCCGACATCTGGGAGCGGGTGCGTGACGCGCTCGTCCCCGGTGGGTTGTTCCTGCTCGACGAGCCGCGGCTGACCGAGCCGGTCGTGCAGCAGCCGCGTGAGCTCGGCCGGGCCACCGTGGGGACGCACACGGTCGTCGGGTCGGTGCGCGGAGAGCCCGCCGGCCAGCGGCAGTGGTGGGAGTACCGGTACACGGTGCTCGACGCCGAGGGTGAGGTCGTCTCCGAGGCCGAGACCGAGTTCTACACCTGGCCGGTGACGCCCGACGAGCTCCGCGAAGAGCTCACCGACGCGGGCTTCGTCGTCAAGGACGGCCTGGACGTCGGGGGACCGGTGATCCAGGCGCGCCGCTAACGGCGCCGGACGGCCTCTTCCACGAGGTCCAGGACCGTGCCCAGCTCGCCGGCGGGACGGCCCATGGCCAGGTGGAGCACCAGGCCGTCGAGGGCGAGCTCCAGGAACCGCTGGAGCGTCTGCAGGTCCACGTCCTCGCGCAGGACGCCGGCCTCGCGCTGGCGTACCAGGCGGTCGTGGGTGGCCTGGGAGATCGCCTCGGACCGGGCCGCCCAGCGCGCCGCGAAGTCCTTGTCGGTGCGCAGGCGCCGGGAGACCTCGAGCTGCGTGCCGAGCCACCCCGCCTGCTCGGGGCTGAACTCGTCGTCGAGCAGGTTGCGCATCACCTGCACGAGACCCTGCTCGGCGACGACCGCGGCCATCTCGGCGGCGTCGTCCTCGGCGACCGCGAGGAACAGCGATTCCTTGTCGCGGAAGTGGTGGAAGATCGCGCCCCGGGAGAGACCGGTCTCCTCCTCCAGGCGCCGCACGGTCGCGCCCTCGTACCCGTGGCGGGCGAAGCAGGCCCTGGCGCCGGCGAGGATCTCCTGCCGTCGGGCGTCGAGGTGCAGCTGGCTGACCTTGGGCATGAACCGATCGTGACAGCCGACTCGAATTCTTGCAATCCGTACGTCTGGTTTACAAAGCGAGGGACCCCGCCGACGGCGGGGCCCCTCCAGTAAAGACGATCAGCCGAGCAGGCTGCGGAGCACGTACTGCATGATGCCGCCGTGCCGGTAGTAGTCGGCCTCGCCGGGCGTGTCGATCCGCACGACCGCGTCGAACTCCACGCCGGTGTCGGTGGTGACCTTCACCGTGCGCGGCGTCGAGCCGTCGTTCAGGGCCGTCACGCCGGCGACCGAGAACGTCTCCTCGCCGGTCAGCCCGAGCGACTCGGCCGACTCCCCGGCCGGGAACTGCAGCGGCAGCACACCCATGCCGATCAGGTTCGAGCGGTGGATGCGCTCGTACGACTCGGCGATGACGGTACGCACGCCGAGCAGCGCCGTGCCCTTGGCCGCCCAGTCACGCGAGGACCCCGAGCCGTACTCCTTGCCCGCCAGCACGACCAGCGGCGTACCGGCCGACGCGTAGTTCTGCGCGGCGTCGTACACGGTCGTCACCGAGCCGTCGGCGGAGAAGTCCCGGGTGAAACCACCCTCGGTGCCGGGAGCGATCTGGTTGCGCAGCCGGATGTTCGCGAACGTGCCGCGGATCATCACCTCGTGGTTACCGCGCCGCGATCCGTACGAGTTGAAGTCGCGCCGCTCGACGCCGTGCTCGGTGAGGTACTTACCGGCCGGCGAATCCGCCTTGATCGCCCCGGCGGGGGAGATGTGGTCGGTCGTCACCGAGTCGCCGAGCTTCAGCAGCACCCGGGCGCCGTCGATGTCGGTCACCGGCGTCGGCTTCTCCGGCATGCCCTCGAAGTACGGGGGCTTGCGGACGTACGTCGACTCGGTGTCCCACTCGAACGTGTTGCCGGTCGGCGTCGGCAGGTTCTGCCAGCGCTCGTCACCCGCGAACACGTCGGCGTAGTCACGCGAGAACATCTCGCTGTGGATCGCGGAGGCGATGACCTCCTCGACCTCCTGCGGCGAGGGCCAGATGTCGCTCAGGTACACCGGCTTGCCGTCCGACCCCGTTCCCAGCGGCTCGGTGGTGATGTCGATGTCCATCGAACCGGCCAGCGCGTACGCCACGACCAGCGGCGGCGACGCCAGGTAGTTCATCTTGATGTCGGGGTTGATCCGGCCTTCGAAGTTACGGTTGCCGGAGAGCACCGCGGACACCGCGAGGTCGGCCTCGTTGATCGCCGCGGAGATCTCGTCCTGCAGCGGGCCCGAGTTGCCGATGCACGTCGTGCACCCGTAACCGACCAGGTTGAACCCGATCTTGTCGAGGTACGGCGTGAGCCCGGCGCGGTCGTAGTAGTCGCTGACGACCTTCGAACCCGGGGCCAGCGTCGTCTTCACCCACGGCTTGCGGGTCAGGCCGCGCTCGACGGCCTTCTTGGCCAGCAGCGCCGCGCCGATCATCACCGACGGGTTCGAGGTGTTCGTGCACGACGTGATCGCGGCGATCGTCACCGCGCCGTGGTCGAGTTCGAACGTGGTGCCGTCGGCCATCGTGACCGAGGTCTTCTTCGAGGGGCGCTCCGACCCCGGTGCGCCGTGGTGCGGCTTGTCGGCCTCGGTGTTGCGCCCGTTCGCCGGCGAGTCCGACGCCGGGAAAGACTCCTCGGAGGCCTCGTCGGCCGGGCCGTACTGCGCGACGTCGTCGACGTAGGTGCGGATGTCGCCGCGCCACTGGGACTTCGCCTCGGCCAGCACGATCCGGTCCTGCGGGCGCTTCGGGCCGGCGATCGACGGGACGACCGTCGCCAGGTCCAGCTCGAGGTACTCGGAGAACACCGGCTCGACCGACGGGTCGTGCCACATGCCCTGCTCGCGGGCGTAGGCCTCGACCAGCTTCAGCTGCTGCTCCGGACGCCCGGTCAGCCGCAGGTAGTTCACGGTCTCGGCGTCGATGGGGAAGATCGCGGCGGTGGAGCCGAACTCGGGGCTCATGTTGCCGATCGTGGCCCGGTTGGCCAGCGGCACCGCGGTGACACCCTCGCCGTAGAACTCGACGAACTTGCCGACCACACCGTGCTTGCGCAGGATCTCGGTGATCGTCAGCACCAGGTCGGTGGCGGTGGTGCCCTCGGGCAGCTCGCCGTTCAGCTTGAAGCCGACGACCCGCGGGATCAGCATGCTCACCGGCTGGCCGAGCATCGCGGCCTCGGCCTCGATGCCACCGACGCCCCAGCCCAGGACGCCCAGCCCGTTGACCATCGTGGTGTGCGAGTCGGTGCCGACGCAGGTGTCGGGGTAGGCGGTCTTCGCCTCGCCGCGGACCATGACCACGCGCGCCAGGTGCTCGATGTTCACCTGGTGCACGATGCCGGTGCCCGGCGGCACGACCTTGAACTCGTTGAACGCGCCCTGGCCCCAGCGCAGGAACTGGTAGCGCTCGAGGTTGCGCTGGTACTCCAGATCGACGTTGCGCGCGAACGCGTCCGGCGCGCCGAACACGTCGGCGATCACCGAGTGGTCGATGACCAGCTCGGCCGGCGCCAGCGGGTTGATCTTCGCCGGGTCGCCGCCGAGCTCCGCGACGGCCTCGCGCATCGTGGCGAGGTCCACCACGCACGGAACGCCGGTGAAGTCCTGCATCACGACCCGGGCGGGCGTGAACTGGATCTCGGTGTCCGGCTCGGCCTGCGGATCCCAGTTCGCCAGCGCGCGGATGTGATCGGCGGTGACGTTCGCGCCGTCCTCGGTCCGCAGCAGGTTCTCGAGCAGGACCTTCAGCGAGTACGGAAGCTTCGCGATCTTGTCCTGGAGACCTTCGACGGCGCTGAGCCGGAAGATCTCATAATTCTCGTCGCCGACCGTGAGCGAGCCGGCCGACCCGAAACTGTCGATGCGCGGGGGGGAGCCCTCTGACACGTCGCACTCCTTCGTCGGTTCTCGTCGCCAGTCTCGCCTACCGGTCACGCTCCGCTGCAGGCGGCTGGCCTCTGGCATTAAAACCGTACGTCCGTCTTGCATAGTACCCGATGCGGCCGACGTCTTGTATTCGGCTTACCCACTCGACCTGGCTTCTGTCGGTTCACCGCGATGATTACGCCGACCGGGCGGGAGCCCGGCCCGTCCGCGTCCGACGCGTGCCGGCCCGGGCCGAGTCGTCCCGCTCCACCGTCGTGGCGACCGAGCGCGCCTCGCGCCCGGTCACGGCGCCCGGGCGCTCCCGATCGCCTCGACGGGCCACGGGAGATCCGCCCGGAAGGTCGCGTGCCGCACCGTGCCGACGGGTCGGCGGGGCCCGGGTCGTCGGCGGATCTCCCGCTCGGGCCGGACGCCCGCTCGTTCGGCGCAGCGGCCGCCGCCACCCCGTCGAGGGGTCAGAACTCGGACCAGTCGGGGTCGGCGGGGGTGCCGGTGGTCTGGAGGTTGGCGTCGTAGTCGCTGCCGAACCAGTCGGTGCCGATCAGGAACGCGCGGTCCAGGCCTGCGTCGATGCCGTAGAGATAGGCGCGGTGCGGGCCGTCCTCCAGGGCGAAAGCCTTCGTCGTGCACTTTCCGGGCGTCACCGTCTGGGAGCGGGACCTGTCGCGGAACACCGCGTAGCTCGCGTACGAGCCCCGGGCGCAGAGCGTGAACCGACTCCCGTACCGGGTTCCGGTCGGGGAGGCCGACGCGGACGCCGAGATCTGCTGCTGAGCGGCCGACGACGGCTCCGGAGCCTCCCGCGGGGTCGACGAGCACGCCGCGAGCACCAGCACGGTCAGCAGAGCACAGGTACGCACACCATCAGCGTGCCCGTTTCATACACCAATGAACGTTTATTCCACCGTGTAATCGGGCGATTCGATCGTGCCGATCGCGGTGACCTTGCCGTCCGCGCCGATCTCGTCCTCGCCGACCTCGAACGGCGTCGTGCCCTCGAGGCCGTAGATCTTGACGCTGTGCTCCTCCTCGTCCGCGAGGGCCTGCGTCACGCACTTGCCGGGCTGCGCGGTCGCGCTCTTCTTGTTGCCGTCGTCGGGCAGCACGACGTAGGTGGCGTACTTGCCGGTCGCGCAGAGCTGAAACGACGCGGCCGCAGCCGGGTCACCCGCCGCGGGATCGGCCTCCGAGGCGTCCTCGGCGTCGGCCGCCGCCTCGGTGACGTGCGGTTTGGCATTTGTCGCCTCCGCGTAGGCGACCGAACCGCCGATCACGAGCAGGGAGACTACGGAGAGGACCGGAAGGGCCCAGGACGTGGCACGCACGTTCTCCATCTGACCACGTCCGGGGCTCGCAGACCCCATCCTGTGCGGGTTCCTACGCCATCCTTAACCTGGAACCCGTCGGTCAACCGGGCAGACGGACCCCGGCGGCCCGCTCGGACGCCATCCACGCCTCGACGTCGTCGGCCGCCCGGGGCAGCCCCGCCGAGAGCACTTCCGCGCCGTCCGCGGTCACCAGCACGTCGTCCTCGATGCGGACGCCGATGCCGCGGTACTCCGCCGGCACGGTCAGGTCGTCGGGCTGGAAGTAGAGGCCCGGTTCCACGGTGAGGACGTTGCCCTCGGCCAGCACACCATCCAGATAGGTCTCGGCCCGCGCCTTCGCGCAGTCGTGGACGTCGAGCCCGAGCATGTGCCCGGAGCTGTGCAGCGTCCAGCGGCGGTGCAGCCCCACCTCGTCGTCGAGCGACTCGGCCGCCGGTACCGGCAGCAGCCCCCAGTCGGCGAGCGCGCCCGCGATCACCCGCATGCACGCCCGGTGGATCTCCCGCCAGGACACACCCGGACGGATCACCGCGATCCCGGCCTCCTGCGCGGCCAGCACGGTGTCGTAGACCCGGCGCTGGACCGGCGAGAACCGCCCGCTCACCGGCAGGGTGCGGGTGACGTCGGCGGTGTAGAGGTGCCGGTTCTCGACACCGGCGTCGAGCAGCAGCAGCTCACCGGGGCGGCAGACGCCGTCGTTGCGCCACCAGTGCAGCGTGCAGGCGTGCGCGCCGGCGGCGGCGATCGTGCCGTACCCGATCGTGTTGCCGTCGTGCCGGGCACGCAACCCGAACACGCCGTCGACCAGGCGCTCGGAGGACTCGCGGTCGGCCGGCAGCGCGCGCACGACGTCGGCGAAGCCGCGGACGGTCGCGTCGACGGCGTCCCGGAGCTGGGTGATCTCCCACTCGTCCTTCACCAGCCGCAGCTCGTTGAGCGCGGCGACCAGCTGCCCGTCACGCAGCCCGTCGTCGGTGGCGGCCACGGCGGCGTCGACCTGAGCGTCGTAGCCGCGCACCACCCGGGTGGTGGCGGGATCGAGCTCGCGCAACGCTTTGTCGAGCCCGTCGAGCGACACGGTCTCCACGCCGAGCGCGGCCGACCACTCGCCGGCCGTCCGGCGCCCCCCGACCCAGAGCTCACCGCCGCGGCTGCGGAAGAACTCGTCGGACTCCCGCGACGCCCGGACCCGGACGTAGAGCGTCGCGCCGCCCGGGCCGGCGACCAGGACCGCGTCCTGCTCGTAGCAGGTGGTGAGCCAGGCCAGGTCGGAGCCGGGGCGGAACTCGTAGGAGGAGTCGTTGCTGCGGACCTTCGCGGTGCCGCTCGGTACGACGAGCGTCTCGCCCGGGAAGCGCTCGGCCAGCCGGGCGCGGCGCGCGGCGGTGAACGCGGCGGCGGCGTCGGGTTCGCGCGGACCGGCGACCGGATCGGCCCACCCGGTGCGCATGAACTCCGCCAGCCGCTCGGGGACCGGGAGATCGTGGCTCGCGGTGGTGACCGCCGGGTCGGTCTCGGCCAGCTCGCCCTCGAGTTGATTCTCGGTCATGCCCTCGAAAGTACCGTGCACCTGCGGCGATCGAGTAGCCCGTGCCCGCGCGCGGACGGAGTGGGCGGACAGTGGAAAAATAGCCGCCATGTGCGGACTGCTCACCTACGTCAGCGCCTGTGGCGACGCCTCCCATCGCCGCAACGGCCTCGCCAGTGCGCTGGAGAGCATCCACCACCGCGGGCCCGACGAGACCGGCGTCGTGGTCTCCGGCGACGACGTCGTCCTCGGCTTCAAGCGCCTCTCGATCATCGACGTCGAGAACTCCCACCAGCCGCTCGAATACGCGGACGGCCGGTACGTCATCACGTTCAACGGCGAGATCTACAACTACCTCGACCTGCGCAAGCAGCTGTCCGAGGTCGGCGCGAGCTTCGCCACCGAGGGCGACACCGAGGCGATCGTCGCCGCGTACCACTACTGGGGCCCGGAGTTCGTCGGCAAGTTGCGCGGCATGTTCGCGTTCATCATCTGGGACCGGTTCGAGCGCACCGCGTTCGCCGCCCGCGACCAGTTCGGTATCAAGCCGCTGCACTACATCACGGCCGAGACCGGCATCTACGTGTCCAGTGAGAAGAAGGCGCTGCTGCCGTTCTCGCACGCCGCGGCGTCGGGCGACAGCGGTCTCGACCCGGCCGGGCTCTCCTACTACCTGACGCTGCAGTACGTGCCGGAGCCCGGCACCCTGCACAAGGACATCCAGCGGCTGGAGTGCGGCGAGTCGCTGACCTGGAAGCCCGGGCAGCCGGTCACCCGCAACCGCTACTTCAAGCCCGACTTCCGGCCGACGCCGACCGACAGCCCCGAGCGGCTCTACGCCGAGATCCGGGACGTGCTGCGCGAATCGGTCGGCCTGCACCTGCAGAGTGAGGTGCCGGTCGGGTCGTTCCTGTCCAGCGGCATCGACTCGACCGCGATCGTCGCGCTGGCCCGCGAGCACAAGCCCGACATCCTGACGTTCACGGCCGGCTACGAGGTCGACGGGTACTCCGAGATCACGGTCGCCGAGCAGTCGGCCAAGTGGCTCGGCGTGCGCAACATCCCCGCGCTGATCACCGCGAACGACATGATGGACTCGCTGCCGCGGATCGTCTGGCACCTCGACGACCCGGTCGCCGACCCGGCGCTGGTGCCGCTGTACTTCGTCGCCAAGAAAGCCTCCGAGCACGTGACGGTCGTGCTCTCCGGCGAGGGCGCGGACGAGTTCTTCGGCGGTTACGGCATCTACCGCGAACCGCTCTCGCTCAAGCCGATCACGTCGCTGCCCGATCCGCTGCAGAAGGGCCTGCGCGCGGTCAGCAAGGTGATCCCCGAGGGCGTGAAGGGCAAGAGCTTCCTGGAGCGCGGCACGACGCCGCTGGCCGAGCGCTACTACGGCAACGCGCGGATGTTCACCGAGGCCGAGAAGCAGAAGCTCATGCGCCACTACGACCCGGCGTTCCAGTACACCGACGTCACCGAGCAGCACTACCGGGACGCGGCGTACCTCGACGAGGTCACCCAGATGCAGTACATCGACCTGTTCACCTGGCTGCGCGGCGACATCCTGGTCAAGGCCGACCGGATGACGATGGCCCACTCGCTCGAGGGCCGCGTGCCGTTCCTGGACATCGGCGTGTTCGACGTCGCGCGGAAGATCCCGCAGGAGCTGAAGGTCACCAGCAAGGGCATCCGGAAGTTCGCGCTGCGGCAGGCGCTCGAGCAGGTCGTGCCGCCGCAGATCGTCAACCGGCCGAAGCTGGGCTTCCCGGTGCCGACGCGGGTGTGGCTCAAGGGCGTCATGTACGACTGGGCCCGCGGCATCCTGGCCGACTCCAAGGCCGACGACCTGCTCGACCTGCAGTACGTCGACCAGCTGCTGCAGGCGCACCGGGCGGGGGAGGCCGACAACTCGCGCAAGGTGTGGACCGTGCTGGTGTTCTGCGTCTGGCACTCGATCTTCGTCGAGGGACGCATCGACCCCCGCCCGGCGCCCGCCGAGTCCGCCCTGCTGACCAAGCGGGCCGTGCGCCAGCGCTAACTCACTGCAGCTGGCCGTTCAGGAAGTCGTAGGCACGCTGGACGGCCAGCTCGGACCCGAAGGGCGCCTTCGCGGCCACCTCGGCGGCGGGCGCGTGGTCGCGCCAACCATCCCGGCAGGCCCACTCGAGCGCGGTCAGGTCGGCGTGCTGGGCCCGGACCTCGGCCAGGCTCATCGCGACGCCGTGGCCGGGAACCACCGTGCCGGGCGCCAGCTCCACGAGCGCGGCGACCGTACCGGCCCACTCCAGCGGCCACGAGTCGTCGAACGAGGGCGGCGCGCCGTTCTCCACGATGTCGCCGGCCACCACCACGTCGGCGTCGGGCACCACGATCACCAGGTCGTTGTCGGTGTGGGCGCGGCCGAGGTGGCGCAGGCCCACGGCACGGTCGCCGAGGTCGAGCGTGGCTTCGCCGGAGACCTGACGGTTCGGGCCGCGCAGCGTGACCCCGCCCACGTCCGGGATCGACGCGTACTCGGCGGCCACCTCGGCCACCCGGGCCGCGCCCCCGTCGGCGGCGATCCAGCGCTCGTACCGGGCGACGCACTCGGTGTGGGCCCAGATCTCGGTGCCGGCGTCCGGGGCCAGCACCGCGTTGCCGTAGCAGTGGTCGAAGTGGTGGTGGGTGTTGACGACCCGCCAGGGCAGCGGGGTGACGCGGCGGACGGCGTCGGCCAGCTCCCGCGCCTGCGCGTGCGTCGAGAGCGTGTCGACGACGAGCGCGCCCGCGCCGCCGACCACGAGCACCGCGTTGACGTCCAGCACGGGCTGGCGCCACACCAGCACCCGGTCGGCCACCTCGACCCAGTCGGTCATCGCACTCCCTCGTCCGTGGCCGGGACCGCGCCGCGGCCGGCCGGATCCTGATCGTCGGAGCGCCCGGCCACCGGGAGCCGGGCCAGGAACCGGGCGCGGTCGACCGCCGCGCGCTCCACCGCGACCTCGGCGACGACCCGCCCGTCCGGAGCGTCGCCCTGGTCGTCGGGGTACCCGGCCTCGACGTCGTCGTGGACCACCACGGCGAACCGCAGTGCCCGGCCGTCGACCGTCTCCAGCGTCGCGGTCGCGGTCGCCGTCGCGCCGATCGGCGTCGGCAGCCGGTGGGAGAGCTCCACCCGGACGCCGACCGACGTCGTCTCCGCCGGCAGGGCCTCCCGGAGAGCGTCGACGGTGGCGGCCTCGGCCAGCGCGAGCAGCCGGGGCGTCGCGAGCACCGGGACGTCACCGGACCCGACGGCCGCCGCGGTGTCGGCGTCGGTCACCGTGAGTGCGGCACGACCGGTCAGCCCCAGCGGCAGGTACATGCCGCGAAGCCTATTCGGTGGGCCGGCCGGCGACCCGCGGGAGGCGGGTGCTCGGTCCCGCGCGGCGTCCGGAGTAGTCTCCGCACAGAAATTTCGGTGACTGACGTCCACCGGACACGCACGTACGGCTGGCCCTCGGCGTCGTGTACGCATAGCGTTTGTGCGCATGAGGGACGGGCAGGCGGTCGCGGGCTGGATCGCGGACGCAAATCGGGTGACCGCACTGACAGGTGCGGGAATCAGTACCGATAGCGGCATTCCAGACTTTCGTGGACCAAACGGTTTGTGGACCCGCAATCCGGGCGCTCAGCGCCTGTTTACGTTGCGGGACTATGTGTCCGATCCCGATATCCGGCGGGAGGCCTGGCAGATCCGCCGGGCGCACGCCGCCTGGACGGCCAGACCGAACGCGGCGCACTACGCGCTCGTCGATCTGGAGGCCGGCGGTCGGCTACGCGCGGTGATCACTCAGAACATCGACGGGCTGCACCAGCTCGCCGGCACCAGCGAAGACCTGGTGATCGAGGTGCACGGGTCGCTCTACGAGGTGGAATGCCTCTCCTGCGGCTCCCGGTTCGCGATGTCCGACACGCTCGAGCGCGTGGCCGGCGGCGACGAGGACCCGGCCTGCCTGCGCTGCGGCGGCATTCTCAAGGCGGGCACGATCTCGTTCGGTCAGCCGCTGGTACCCGAGGTGTTCGCGAAAGCCCGGGCCGCGGCCGCGGACTGTGATCTCTTCCTCGCGATCGGTACCTCGCTGTCGGTGCAGCCGGTCGCCGGGTTGATCGACGTCGCCAAGAAACAGGGCGCGAAGATCGTGATCCTGAACGCGGAACCGACCCCGTACGACGAGGTCGCGGACGCGAAGCTGTCCGAGCCGCTCGGCACGCTGCTCCCGCGTCTGGTCGGGGGCGGATCGTCCCGGGCGGCGTCCGCGGGGTGAACTCCGGCCGTCCGGTGAGGTGCCGGGCGGCTGTACCCTCGTCCGGGTGATCTTGGAGGACACCGCCACCCAGCCGCCGGAGCCGAAACCCGAGACGAGGAGTCGTCTGCGGGAGTTGTTCTCCAGCCGCCGGGTGTCGGTGCCCGTGTTCGTCGTCGCGTTCGCGGTGTACTGGTACTTCGTCGGGTTGCCCACCGACCCGATGCTCGCCGCGATCTGGCTCTGGATGGGCACGATCGCGTTCCGGCCCGAGCAGCCGTGGCGCTACCACCTCGGGTTCGCGCGGGACTGGATCCCGATCGTCCTGCTGCTCGTCGCGTACGACTTCAGCCGCGGCCTGGCCGACAACGGCACGGCGCCGCACGTCACCGAGATGATCCACGCCGACGAGTGGCTGTTCGGCGGCACCCTGCCGACGCTCTGGGCGCAGGAGCACCTCTACGACGCCGACCAGATCCACTGGTGGGACGTCCTGGCGTCGTTCACGTACTTCTCGCACTTCGTGGTGTGCCTGACGATCGCGGCCGTGCTGTGGTTCCGCAGCCGGCCGCGGTGGGCCGCGTTCATGCGTCGCTGGTTCACGCTCACCGCCGCCGGGCTAATCACGTACTTCGTCTATCCGGCCGCGCCGCCGTGGTGGGCGCACGAGCACGGGTACATCGCCCAGGAGGTCGTCCGGATGTCCGGGCGGGGCTGGGAGGCCATCGGCCTGCACGGCGGCTCGAAGCTGCTGGCGGTCGGGCAGTCGATGTCGAACCCGGTCGCGGCGATGCCGTCGCTGCACTCGGCGTTCGCGATGTGCGCGGTGGCGTTCTTCCTGACCCGCGTGAAGAAGCGCTGGATCCCGCTGCTGCTGGCGTACCCGGTGCTGATGTCGTTGACGCTCGTGTACACCGGTGAGCACTACATCATCGACGCGATCGTCGGGTACGCGTACGTCGGGATCGTGTACCTGGTGGTGTGGCTCGGCGAGCGGTGGTGGGCCCGGCGCAGCGGGCGCCGGGTCGGGGAGGCGGCCGAGTCCCTGCTCCGGGCGGCGGCTCCGGCTGCTCCGGCCGCGAGCGACGCGGTGTCCGCGGACGCCGCGGCGGCCGAGGTGGGCGCCGCCCCGGCGATCCCCCACGAGGAGACTGCCGCTCCGCGGGCGGAGACCGCCGACCCGGTCAAACGCTCCACTACGGACTGACGCGCCTCGCACCCGTCCGGGGGTGGCCGGCGTCGCACGGGCGCGACCGGCCCGGCGACGACCCTGATCGAGCTCCGGCTCAGCGCGACGCGGTCGGAGGCTCCGCGGCCGAATCCCGATCGGCCGCAGCGGGCTCGGCGGACCCCTCGGGGATCGTGGGTGCGGCAGGTTCCCCGGCTGCGCCGTTCCGATCGGGTCCGGCCGACTCCGCGGGCGCGGGCTGTTCCGTGGGCTCGGGAGGCGCGGACTGTTCCGTGGGCTCCGGGTTCGTGGCGGGCTCCGCGGGGGTGGGGCTCGCCACGGCGGTGGCCGGGGACGGGGGCTCGGCCGGGGTTGCCGTCACCGGGGCGGGGGTGCGGTGGGCCCTGGCCAGGTCCACCAGCCGGGTCGCGACGTACCCGGCGTCCGCGGTGGCCTGGTGGAGCACCGTCGGCGTGGTGTGACCGCCGGCCGGGTCGAGGTGCACCGAAGCCAGATCCAGCGACCGCTGCCATGGCCCCTGTGAGATCCGGACGCTCTGCGCGCGGGCGAACAGCGCGACGTCGTGCCGCGCGGTCAGCCACCCGGACCGCGTCACCAGCGCGACGTCGGTGATCGCGTACGCGAGGCGGCGGTGCTGGAACGGTGCGCGCTTGCGGGCCCGCGGCGGCGCCGGCGTGAGCCCGAGCGCGTCCGGCCCGGCCGCCGGCACCGCCGGGAGCACGGCGTGCAGCACCGCGAACGCCTCCTCGGCCGACGCGACCGGCACGAGCGCGCTGCGTCCGCTCTCCTGCTGCCCGCCCTCGCCGTACCCGGCGACGTCGATCTCGATCCGCACCCAGCCGAACGGCCGCCACAGCAGCGGCCGCCGGATCCGCACCGCCTGGATCCGCGAGATCGGCACGGTCTGGTTCCGCACGTCGAGCATGCCCCGGTGGACGCGCAGCCCGTCGGCGTCGCGGCCGACGGTGAACCCCCACTCGCCGAGCAGCCGCCGCACCGGCACCTGGATCAGGCCGACGATGCCGGAAACGAACGTGAAGACGGTCGCGGTCGACGGGTCCTCGCTGGTGAACTCCAGGATCGGGAAGACCAGCAGGAGCGGGGCCGAGAGCGTGTTGAACGTGAGCAGCTGCGAGAGGATCAGCAGCTTGTGGTTCACCTTGAACAGTCCGCCGACCGCGGTGGTCACCGCCGGGGCGTCGGCCGGTTGCTCGGCGTCGCCCTCGGGGGACGCGACCGCGCGGGCGGGTGCGCCCGCGTCGGCGGCGAGCCGGAGCAGGTGGACCCGGAGCCGTTCGGCCTCGCCGATCGTGAGGTAGGCGAGCGGCGCTTCGGCGTCCTTGCCGCCGCCGACGACCTCCATCCGTACCTCGGCCAGCCCGAACGGGCGGGCCAGCGCGGGCCGGACCACGTCGACGGCCTGGACGCGCTCCAGCGGGATCGTGCGCTGGCGGCGGGAGAGGATGCCGTCGCGGACGTGCAGTTCGCGCGACGCGACCCGGAAGCCGGTGAAGCGCCAGGCGATCCAGGCGACGACGAACCAGCCGAGCACGATCACGGCCGCCGCGATCGCGACCGCGCGCCAGCCCGCGGAACCCCACGCCTGGTACGAGACGAGCGCGCCGACCACACCGATGCCCCGCGCGCCCCGGATCAACGGGCTCAGCGGGTGCAACCGCCGGAACTCACCGTCGACCGCCTCGGGAGCGAGCGCCGGCCCCGGCCCCGCCGGAGAAGGCACGCTACCCGGGCCGGTCGGGGAGGGGCCGGTCACAGGCCCGCGGCCCGGGCCTCGCCGAGGGCGGCCAGGCGGTCGCGGAGGCGGGCGGCCTCCTCGGTGGGCAGACCGGGGATCGCCGCGTCGGAGGCGGCGGCCGCCGTGTGCAGCTGGACGGTGGCGATGCTCAGCGCCCGTTCGAGCGGCCCGGCTTTCACGTCGACGTACTGCATCCGCCCGTACGGCACCACCGACAGCCGGCGGACGAGGATGCCGTGGCGCACCAGCAGGTCGTCGTCGCGCTCGGCGTACCCCCAGGACCGCACGCTGCGGCTGACCGCGGCCAGACCCCAGCCGATCGCGCCGAGGCCGAGGACGGCGATCGTCCACGGGAGCCAGGTGACGTCGGTCCAGATCGCGGTCGAGGCGACGGCGGCGACGATCGGCACCAGCAGGGTCAGCAGCCCGGCGCGCCGGACCCAGGCCAGGCGGGGGCTGACCGGCTGCCAGGGAGCGTCTTCCGGCCAGAGCGCCGGGTTCGTCGATACGGGGGCCGCCATGGGTTCAGCCTAGTGGTGAACGCCGAATACGGCCGTCAGCGCGCCAGCGGCTCGACGCCGAGGAGGAAACCGCGCAGGTCGAGGAAGTTCGACAGGTGTTCGCGGTGTTCGTCGCAGGCGACCCAGGTCTTGCGGCGGTCCGCGGTGTGGAGTTTGGGGTTGCGCCAGACGATCAGATGCTGCGCCGGTTGCCGACACCCCTTGGCGCTGCACACCACGTCGTCCACGAAATTTCCCCCAGACACAAAGCGACGCCAGGCGACCACGGGGGAAGCCGCCTGACGTCGCCTGAATCTTACACCGCGCCGTGCAGGCGCTGTCCAGATCCGAATTCTGTTCACGATTGGTCAGTCGGTGCCGCGAACGGCGACCAGTCGCTTTCGCCTGGCAGAGTAGGAGCCGACAAACCCGGCGGACGAGAACCTGGCGGAGGCGATCGGTGTCCGAGCAGCACACACCGGCGGAAGACGCGACCCAGCTCGAGCGGACCCTGTTCGAGGTCAAGCGGGTCATCGTCGGTCAGGACCGAATGGTCGAGCGGATGCTGGTCTGTCTGCTCGCCCGCGGGCACTGCCTGCTGGAGGGCGTACCCGGCGTGGCGAAGACGCTCGCGGTCGAGACGCTGGCCCGGGTGGTGGGCGGCACGTTCGCCCGCATCCAGTTCACGCCCGACCTGGTGCCGGCCGACATCCTCGGCACCCGCATCTACAAGCCGAGCAGCGAGGCGTTCGACGTCGAGCTCGGCCCGGTGTTCGCGAACTTCCTGCTGGCCGACGAGATCAACCGGGCGCCGGCCAAGGCGCAGTCCGCGTTGCTCGAGGTGATGGCCGAGCGGCAGGTCTCGATCGGCGGGCAGACCTACAAGCTGCCCAACCCGTTCCTGACGCTGGCCACGCAGAACCCGATCGAGCAGGAGGGTGTCTACCCGCTGCCCGAGGCCCAGCGTGACCGGTTCCTCATGAAGGTCGTGGTGGGATACCCCACCGACATGGAGGAGCGCGAGATCGTCTACCGGATGGGGGTCAACCCGCCGGCCGCGGAGACGGTGCTCAGCCCCGAGGAGCTGATCCGGCTGCAGACCACGGCCGACAACGTGTTCGTGCACAACGCGCTAGTCGACTACGCGGTGCGCCTGGTGCTCGCCACCCGTACGCCGGCCGAGCACGGGCTGCCCGACGTCGCGCAGTGGATTTCCTACGGTGCCTCGCCGCGGGCGTCGCTCGGGCTGGTGGCCGCCACCCGGGCGCTCGCGTTGATGCGCGGGCGCGACTACGCGCTCCCGCAGGACGTCGTGGACCTGGCGCCCGACATCCTGCGTCACCGCCTGGTGCTCTCCTACGACGCGATCGCCGACGGGGTTCCGCCGGAGCACATCGTCCAGCGGGTGCTGGAGACCGTGCCGCTGCCGACGGTCTCGCCGCGCCAGCAGGCCGACCCGCGGCCGATGTCGTCGGCGCCCGGGTCGCCGGCCGTGCCGGTGGCGTCGTTCGCCGCGCAGCAGCCGGCCTCGTGGCCCACGGCGTCCGGCAACGCCGGGGAGCGGCCGGCGTGATTCGGCTGGCCCGGCGCGCGGCCGCGCCGCAGGCGCAGGCACCCGCGGCGGATCTCGTCGCGGAGACCGCGGCGGCCGAGGCGGTGCTCAAGCGTCTGCAGCTGAC
This sequence comes from Cryptosporangium arvum DSM 44712, assembly GCF_000585375.1. Classification (NCBI taxonomy): domain Bacteria; kingdom Bacillati; phylum Actinomycetota; class Actinomycetes; order Cryptosporangiales; family Cryptosporangiaceae; genus Cryptosporangium; species Cryptosporangium arvum. The sequence continues at coordinate 6,723,896 of NZ_KK073874.1, read as the reverse complement.
GATCACGCGCAAGCTCGACGGGCTGCTGCTCGGCGACTACCTCGGGCTGCTGCCCGGGCCCGGCAGCGAGGCGGGGGAGAGCCGCGAATACCGCGCCGGTGACGACGTCCGCCGGATGGACTGGCCGGTGACCGCACGCACCACCGTGCCGCACGTCCGGCAGACGATCTCCGACCGCGAGCTCGAGACCTGGCTCTGCGTCGACCTCTCGGCCAGCCTGGACTTCGGCACCGCGCGGTGCGAGAAACGTGACCTCGCGATCGCGGCGGCCGCGGCGATCGGGCACCTCACCGTCCGGGGCGGCAACCGGGTGGGTGCGGTGGTGACGAACGGTGAGTCGCTCAAGCGGCTGGCAGCCCGGCCCGGCCGGATGAACGCGCACGGCATGCTGCGCCGGGTCGCGCTGACGCCCCGCGCACCGGCCGGCGGCACCGCCGACCACGCGAACTATCTGGCCGACGCGATCGACGCGCTCAACCGGCCCCCGCGCCGGCGCGGGCAGGCCGTCGTGATCTCGGACTTCCTCACCGACGACATCGTGCAGTCCGACTCGCCCGGCGAACCGGCGTGGGAGCGGCCGATGAAGAAGCTGGCCGTCCGGCACGACGTGCTCGCGATCGAGATCGTCGACCCGCGTGAACTCTCGTTGCCCGCGGTCGGCGTGCTGACCGTCGTCGACCCGGAGAGCGGCGCCGTGCACGAGGTCTCGACCGACGCGAAGGTGCGGAAGGCCTACGCGGACGCGGCCGCGACGCAGCGGGGCGCGATCGCGGGTGCGCTGCGCCGGGCCGGTGCGGCGCACCTCCGGCTGGCCACCGACTCCGACTGGCTGCTCGACATCGTCCGGTTCGTGGCCGCGCAACGGCGCGGGCGAAGCAGGGGGACCACCCGATGATCCGTTTCCTCAACCCGTGGTGGCTGCTCCTGCTCGTGGCGGTGGCGCTGCTGGCCGCCGCCTACGTCTGGGTGCAGCTGCACCGGCGGACGTACGCGGTCCGGTTCACGAACGTCGCGCTGCTCAAGTCGGTGGCGCCGAAGGCACCCGGCTGGCGGCGTCACCTGGGTGCGACCGCGTTCCTGCTGTGCCTGCTGGTGCTGGCGCTCGGGATGGCCAAGCCGTCGACCGACGTCAAGCAGCCGCTGGAGCGCGCGACGATCGTGCTCGCGCTCGACGTCTCGCTCTCGATGCAGGCCACCGACGTCGACCCGGACCGGATCACGGCGGCCAAGGCGGCGGCGAAGCAGTTCGTCGAGGAGCTGCCGGAGAGCTACAACCTGTCGCTCGTCTCGTTCGCGAAGAGCGCCACGGTCGTGGTGTCGCCGACGAAGGACCACTCGCAGATCAAGTCCGCGATCGACGGGCTGGAGCTGCAGGAGTCGACCGCGATCGGCGAGGCGATCTACGCCTCGCTGCAGGCCGTCCAGTCGGTGCCCGCGGACGGGGCCAGCGGTGCGCCGCCGGCGCGGATCGTCCTGCTCTCCGACGGTTACACCACGTACGGCCGGCCGAACGAGGAGGCCGCGAAGGCCGCGTCGACCGCGAAGGTGCCGGTCTCGACGATCGCGTTCGGTACCCAGGAGGGCATCGTCGACCTGAACGGCACCCGGACGCCGGTGCCGGTGGACCGGGACGCGCTGCAGGCCATCGCCCAGCAGACCGACGGCCGCTTCTACTCCGCGGTGACCGCGCAGCAGCTCAAGGACGTCTACCGGGACCTGGGCAGCTCGATCGGTTACCGGACGACGCCGCGGGAGATCACGCAGTGGTTCGTCGGAGCGGCGCTGATCTTCGGGTTCGCGGGCGCGGCGATGAGCCTGCTGTGGACTTCGCGGCTGCCCTGACCTGCGGGGCTGAGTCGGTCACCGGTAGCCTCGGGCGCGGTTGAAGAAGCTACTGGAGGTTCGGTGTCTCGCAGCGTTCTCGTCACGGGTGGTAACCGGGGGATCGGGTTGGCGATCGCCCAGGCGTTCGCGGCACAGGGCGACAAGGTGGCCATCACGCACCGGGGATCCGGCGCGCCGGAGGGGCTGTTCGGCGTCCACTGTGACATCACCGACGGTGAGCAGGTCGAGGCCGCGTTCGCGGCCGTCGAAGAGGCGCACGGCCCGGTCGAGGTGCTGGTGGCGAACGCCGGCATCACCGACGACACGCTGCTGCTGCGCATGTCCGAGGACCAGTTCACGCGGGTGGTCGACACGAACCTGACCGGGGCGTACCGGGTCGCGAAGCGCGCGTCGTCGAAGATGCTGCGCAAGCGGTTCGGGCGGATCATCTTCATCTCGTCGGTGGTCGGCCTGACCGGTTCGGCGGGCCAGGTGAACTACGCGGCGTCCAAGTCCGGCCTGGTGGGGATGGCCCGCTCGATCGCGCGCGAGCTGGGGTCGCGCAACATCACCGCGAACGTCGTCGCGCCCGGTTTCGTGGAGACCGACATGACCGCGGAGCTGCCCGAGGCGCGGCAGAAGGAAATCCTGGCCCAGGTCCCGCTGGCGCGCTACGCCCAGCCGGCCGAGGTCGCCGGCGCGGTCACCTGGCTGGCCTCGGACGCGGCCGCGTACGTGTCCGGCGCGGTGATCCCGGTCGACGGCGGCCTAGGTATGGGCCACTAACTCTCGAAAGGGGGCCGGGTGTCCGGCTTGTTGGAAGGTAAGCGCATCCTCGTCACCGGTGTGATCACCGATGCCTCGATCGCGTTCTCGGTGGCCCGCCTCGCGCAGGAGCAGGGCGCGACCGTCGTGTTGACCGGCTACGGGCGCCTGTCGTTGGTGGAGCGGATCGCGAAGCGGCTGCCCTCGCCCGCCCCGGTCATCCCGCTGGACGTGACGTCGGCGGACGATCTCGCGACGTTGCCGGACCGGTTGCGCGAGCACGTCGACGGCCTGGACGGGGTGCTGCACTCGATCGGTTTCGCGCCGGCCTCCTGCCTCGGCGCGCCGTTCATGGACGCGCCCTGGGAGGACGTCGCGACCGCGATCCACGCGTCGACGTACTCGTACAAGTCGCTGATCGAGGCGGCGCTCCCGTTGATCCCGGAGACCGGCGGCTCGCTCGTCGGGCTGACGTTCGACGCCACCCAGGCGTGGCCGGCCTACAACTGGATGGGCGTGGCGAAGGCCGGCCTGGAGTCGGCCAACCGGTACCTCGCGCGTGACCTCGGGTCGCGCAAGATCCGGGCGAACCTGGTCGCGGCCGGCCCACTGCGGACGATCGCGGCGAAGAGCATCCCCGGCTTCAACCAACTGGAAGAGGCGTGGGGTCCGCGGGCTCCGCTGGGCTGGGACCTCAACGACCAGCAGGCCGCCGCCCGCGCGTGCGTGGCGCTGATGTCGGACTGGTTCCCGGCGACCACCGGCGAGATCGTGCACGTGGACGGCGGGTTCCACGCGGTGGGCTTCGGCGCGCTCTGAGACGGCGGTCACGCTCCGGAGTGCTCGGCGCGCCGATCCTCCCACGTGGTGGGAGGATCGACGCGTGACCGGTGCGTACGACGCTGTGCTGTTGCTCTCCTTCGGCGGCCCGGAAGGGCCGGACGACGTGATGCCGTTCCTCGAGAACGTCGTCCGCGGCCGGGGTGTCCCGGCCGCTCGGCTGGCCGAGGTCGCCGAGCACTACCAGCACTTCGGTGGTGTCTCGCCGATCAACGAACAGAACCGCGAGCTGCTCGCCGCGCTCGGCAAGGAGTTCGCGGCCCACGGCATCGATCTGCCGTTGTACTGGGGCAACCGCAACTGGCACCCGATGCTCGCCGACACGCTGCGCCAGATGCGCGCGGACGGCGTCCAGCGCGCGCTGGCGTTCGCGACGTCGGCGTACTCGTCGTACTCGTCGTGCCGGCAGTACCGCGACGACATCGTGACCGCGCGGGCCGAGGTCGGCGACGGCGCCCCGGCGGTGGAGAAGCTGCGTCACTTCTACGACCACCCGGGGTTCGTCGAGCCCCACGTGGACGCCGTGAAGGCCGCGTTGACCTCGCTGTCCTCCCGGGGTGACACCCGGCTGGTGTTCACCGCGCACAGCATCCCGACCTCGATGGACGCGGCGGCCGGGCCGGACGGCGGGCTGTACTCCGCCCAGCTGCGGACGGTGGCCGGGCTGGTGTCGGCCGCGGCCGCGCCCGACCTGCCGTGGGATCTCGTGTGGCAGTCGCGGAGCGGGCCGCCGCAGGTGCCGTGGCTCGAGCCGGACGTGAACGACCACCTGCGCACGCTGGCCGCGCAGGGGGTGACCGACGTGGTCGTGAGCCCGATCGGGTTCGTCAGCGACCACCTCGAGGTGATCTGGGACCTCGACAACGAGGCGGCCGAGACGGCGTCGGAGCTGGGACTCGGGTTCGCCAGGGCCGCGACGCCCGGCACCGACCCGCGCTTTGTCGCGATGGTGCGTGAACTGGTGACCGAGCGGCTGTTCGCGTCGTCGTCGGGGCGCCGCTTGGCCCCGTGGGACGCGTCCGGGCCGTCGTGCGGCACGAGCTGCTGCCCGGCCCCGGTGCGCCGCCCGACCGCCGCGCGCTGAGGCTGCGGGTTCTCGGCCCGACGACGGCTCGTCGGGCCGAGGGCGGCCCGGGTAGGCCCGAACACTCGTGGTGGGCCCGGAGAACAGCGGGCTAGCGCTCCAAGGGGGAGTTGATCGCCGCGGCGCGAGCACGGCGCGCGGCGGTGGCCAGCGGGCGGAACGCGGCGTCGCGGGCGGCGGCCTCGAACGCGTTCACGGCCGCGCCGGACGTGTCGGTGGACGCGAGCGTGAGTACTCCGGCGATCGTCGTCGCGCGGGCGGAGAGGCGCCGGGCCCGGGCGCTGTAGCCCACCGGGAGCTCCGGGCCCGCACCCTCGGAGCCGCGCAGGGAGGCGAGCCCCTTCGCCAGGCCGGGGGGCAGCCGTGCGACGTCGAGGTCGCGGAGCGCGCCGATGGCCTCGGTCAGCGCCATCGACAGGTCGTGGTCGGCCTCGGCCAGCGTGATCGACTCGGCCGGTACCGGCGTCGCCGGCAGCGGATGGGCCAGCCAGCACGTGCCCGCCCACCGGTCGGCCGGGTCGAGGTGCGGGTGGAGCTCGGCCTCCGGGACGAGGCCGGACGTTCCCAGGACGACGCCTTCGCCGGCGAGCAGCGCGGCGGAGGTGAACGGACCGGGGCCGGGCAGACCGCGCGGGTCACCGGCGGCCGGGAGCACCACGCGGATCTCGTCCGGGGGCACTGTCGAAAAACCCACCAATGCGGACGAAAGTGTTTCTTCGCTGCCGTCCGGATGGCGGACGAGGTGTTCCTCGTCACCCGTCGTCTCGTCGAGGACCTCGTCGAACGAGACCAGGCCGGCGCGCCACGCACGGGCCCAGGCGGCGAGCGTGGCGCTGCGCCGGCCCGGAGGGGCGGGGGCCTGCTGGTCGGAGCTGCGGGGGAGCACCCGAAGAGCCTATCCGGCGGACTTCGAACCATGCCCCGGGACGGCGTTCGGTAAGCGTGATGTGGGCCCGGTTTAGAGTTCCGTTGCACCGGTAACCAATCCCGCATGATCGGCATCCTGCTCACCATCATCGCGGCGATCCTCGTGATCTACGGCATCTTCCGGATCGTCCGGGGCGACCTCCTCTGGGGCATCGTCCTCATCGTCGTCGGCCTCCTCGTCGGCCCCGGCGGTTACAGCATCTTCGGTTGAGCCGTGTCCTCCGGCCGGCCTGACCGGCCCTAGGACACGGCGCCCCCTCGACCCCCTGCGGGGCCGATTCCCCCATCCCCACAACCCCCAACCCCCACTCCGATCCCCCGGCGGCACCCAGCCGCCCGGGGGATCTTTCGTGTCCACACCGGACCTCGGCGGCTCCCGGCGCGCCTGCGGGCGTAGCGCGCCGGGGTTCGCTACGGTGCGGCCCGTGCGCAGCAAGGACTACCGAGACGTGCTCGCGGGGAACTGGCGCAAACGCCGCACGGTCCCGACCGTCGAGGCCGAGGCCGACCTCGTCGTCGAGGAGGCCAACTCCGGCTTCTGCGGTGCCGTGATCTCCTGCGCCAAGGATGCGGTCACCCTCGAGGACCGGTACGGCAACCGGCGGATGTTCCCGCTCGGCCCGGCGGCGTTCCTCATCGACGGCGAGCCGGTCACGCTGACCCGCCCGGCGTCGAGCGCCCCGGTCACCCCGCAGCGGACCGCGTCCGGCTCGATCGCGGTGACCGGAGCCAAGGCCCGCGTCGCGAAGGCCAGCCGCATCTACGTCGAGGGTGTGCACGACGCGGCGCTCGTCGAACGCGTCTGGGGTGAGGACCTCCGGATCGAGGGCGTCGTCGTCGAGCCTCTGCACGGCATCGACGATCTGCCCGGGCTGATCCGCGCGTTCTCCCCGGGTGCGCACCGCAAGCTCGGCGTGCTCGTCGACCACCTGGTGCCGGGCAGCAAGGAGAGCCGCATCGTCGCCGAGGTCGGCTCGCCGCACGTGCTGATCACCGGCCACCCCTACGTCGACATCTGGCAGGCGGTGAAGCCGGCCGCGGTGGGCATCCGGGCGTGGCCGACGGTCCCGAAGGGCCAGGACTGGAAGCAGGGCGTGTGCGACGCTCTGGGCGTCGAGGACCCCCAGGAGATGTGGCGCCGGATCCAGCGCAGCGTGCACAGCTACGCCGATCTCGAGACGGAGCTCCTCGGCGCGGTCGAGCGTCTCATCGACCACGTCACGGCCGACGTTTACGGCGACGCGTGATCTGACCGTCTTTTTCGTCATCAAAGCGTGAAGTTGCCACTGTGCACAAGCGTGGGATGCTCAAAGGGTGAGCGCTTGGGTGATCTGGTTGATCGTCGGTGTCGGGCTGCTCGTTGCCGAGATGTTCTCTCTCGACCTCGTGTTGGTCATGTTCGCCAGTGGTGCGCTGGCGGCTGCGGCCGCGGCGGGTGTCGGTAGCCCGCTGCTCGTGCAGGCGCTGGTGTTCGCGCTGGTCTCGGTGGCGTCGCTGGTTGTCGTCCGTCCGCTGGCCAAACGAAAACTCGACGTCGCCCAGGATCCGGTGAAACACGGCATCGAAGCGGTCAAAGGCGCCAACGCACTGGTGCTGGAAGCCGTCGACGAGCACCACGGGCTGGTCAAGATCGGCGGCGAGCAGTGGACCGCTCGCGCCTACGACAGCACGCAGGTGATCGAACCTGGCCAGACGGTCCAGGTAGTGGAAGTGAAGGGCGCGACCGCGCTCGTCTGGAGGGTGCCCTGATGGACAGCGCCGCGCTGCTCATAGTCTTCGCCATAATCATCCTGGTTGTCCTGTTCGTGCTGGTCCGCGCGGTGCGGATCATTCCGCAGGCGCGCGCGGCCGTCGTCGAACGACTGGGTCGCTACAGCCGGACGCTGACGCCCGGCCTCACCGTCGTCGTGCCGTTCATCGACAAGGTCCGGCCGCTGATCGACCTCCGCGAGCAGGTCGTCTCGTTCCCGCCGCAGCCGGTGATCACCGAGGACAACCTCGTCGTGAGCATCGACACGGTCATCTACTTCCAGGTCACCGACCCGCGGGCGGCGACCTACGAGATCGCCAACTTCATCCAGGCCATCGAGCAGCTCACGGTCACCACGCTGCGCAACGTCATCGGTGGTCTGAACCTCGAGGAGACGCTGACCAGCCGCGACCAGATCAACGGTCAGCTGCGCGGCGTGCTCGACGAGGCCACCGGCAAGTGGGGCATCCGGGTCAACCGGGTCGAGCTGAAGGCGATCGACCCGCCGCACTCGATTCAGGACTCGATGGAAAAGCAGATGCGCGCCGAGCGTGACCGGCGGGCCGCGATCCTGACCGCAGAGGGCGTCAAGCAGTCGCAGATCCTCACCGCGGAGGGCGAGAAGCAGTCGGCGATCCTCCGGGCGCAGGGTGACCGGGAGGCGCGGGTGCTGACCGCCGAGGGCCAGGCCCGCGCGATCGAGACGGTGTTCGCCGCGATCCACGCCGGCAACCCCGACGAGAAGCTGCTGTCGTACCAGTACCTGCAGATGCTGCCGCAGATCGCGCAGGGCAGCGCGAACAAGGTGTGGATCGTGCCGGCCGAGCTCGGCAAGGCCCTCGACGGCTTCGGCCGCGCGTTCAACCCGGGCGCGGCCGCGTCGGAGAACGGGATCGTCCCGAAGCCGCCGGCGCCTCCGGCACCGCCCGCGCCCCCGGCCCGGTCGACCGCGGCGACGCCCGAGCAGACCGCGGCGGCCGAGGCCGAAGCCGAGGCCGCGGCCCGGGCAGCGGCCCAAGCCGTCGCCGACGCCACGAGCAGCACGCCCGGCGGCACGAGCGGCGCGCTCGGGCTCGAGCGCCCGTAACCGCCGCACCGGTCACGAGGACGACCGCGCCTCCACCGGCGCGGTCGTCTCCATTCGGCGAAGGCGCCGCACGCTGGGCACGAACGCCGCGGTCACCGCGGCGGTGAAGCTCAGCGCGGCGGCGCCGAGCAGCGTCGCGCTCACCCCGGCGCCCCCGGCGATCGGCCCGGCCACGACCTCGCCGACCGGGATCGCGAGGAACGACCCGAGCATGTCGTACGAGTACACCCGGGCCAGCTTGTCGGCCGGGACGTGCTGCTGCATCGCGGTCTCCCAGGCGACGCTGAACTGCTCGACGCCGATGCCGGTGAGGAACCCCAGCCCGAGCAGGAGCGGCAGGTAGGGCGCGACGCCCAGCCCCACGAGGAAGAACGACTCGAGGGACATGAACAGCATCGCGGCCAGCAGCGGGCGCCGGAACCGCGTGCGGAGCGCGACCACGCCCCCGACCACGAAGCCCGCCGTCTGCGCCGCGAGCACCATGCCCCAGCCGCCGCGCCCGATCGTGTCGTCGGCGACCGCGGGGCCGAGCACCTGCATCGCGCCGATCGTGGCGTTGATCACGGTGAACGCGACGACGACCACCCAGAGCCAGGTGCGTGCGGTGAACTCGCCCCAGCCCTCGCGCAGGTCCGCGACGACGTTCCCGCTCGGCTCCGACGCCACCCGCGGCACCCGCAGGCCGACGAAGACCAGGCCGGCCAGGACGAACGAGGCGGCGTCGACGGCCAGCCCCCAGCCGGGCCCGACGAACGCCACGAGCGCACCGCCGGCCGCCGACCCGACGATCAGCGCGCTGTTCGCCCCGATCCGCATCACCGCGTTGGCCTGCTGGAGCACGTCGCCCGGCACGGTCTGCGGGGTCAGCGCGGCGGTGGCCGGCAGGCTGAGCGCCGCGAGCGCCCCGTTGAGCGCGGACAGTACGACGAGCACGGGCACGTGGGCGACGTCCATCAGCACCAGGACCGCCACCACGGCTTGGGTGAGACCGCTCAGCAGGTTCGAGCCCACCAGCACCAGCGGGCGGGGGAGCCGGTCGGCGAGCACGCCCCCCAGCAGCAGGAACGCGACGTTCGCCAACGACCGGGCCCCGACGATCAGCCCGAGCATCGAGACCGACCCGGTGAGGTCGAGCACCGCGAACGCCAGCGCGATCGGGGCGACCGCGTTGCCCGCGGTGGTGATCGTGCGCCCGGTCAGCAGCCGCCGGTACGACGCGTGACGCAACGGGTTCACGGCTGCACCATCCGGAACAGCGCGACCGTCGCGTTGACCCGCACCGTGCCGGGGGAGCGCGGCGGTTTCGCCGCCTCGTGCAGGGCGTAGGACGCCTCGCGCACGGCGGTCACGACCCGCTCCCAGTCCTCCGGCGCCACCCAGACCTCGGCGTCGGTCTGGGCGCCGGGCCCGTCGGGGGCCAGCAGGCCGGCCCGCCGGCTCAGCTCCTCGGCGAGCACGAGGTAGGCGCCGCGCTGGGCGTCGACCTCGTCGGGGGAGCGGGGACCGCTCGCGGCGCCGGCCGGACGCTCACGGGAGACGTCGTACCGGTAGCGCTTGCGGCCGCCCCGGCCGGGGCCGCCCTCGTGGTCGACGACGACGGACGGCAGCACCAGCAACTTGCGCAGGTGGTAGCTGGCGTTGGCGTGGGTGATCCCGAGTTCGTCGGCCACCTCGGTCGCGGTCATGGCCGCGCCGGTGAGCAACGACAGGATCTGCAGCCGCAGGGGGTGCGCGGCTACCCGGAGCACGGTGACTCGATCCGGTTCCAAAGACATGTTGGAAACTATGGGCCGCGACGGCCGCGGGTGTCAAACAGTTATTGGGAACTCAGGCGCTGACGATCCCGTTCCGGTACGCGTACACCACGGCCTGCACCCGGTCGCGCAGGTCGAGCTTGGTGAGGATGCGCGACACGTACGTCTTCACGGTCTCGTGGCTGAGCACCAGCGCCGCCGCGATCTCGGCGTTCGACATGCCCTGCGCGATGAGCGTCAGGACCTCGGCCTCCCGCGGCGCGAGCACGTCGGGCCGCGCCGGGCCGGCGTCCACCGGGCGCAGGCGCTCTCCGAAGTGGCCGATCAGCCGGCGGGTGACCGACGGCGCCACCAGCGCCTCCCCGGCCGCGATCGTGCGTACCGCCCCGACCAGCTCGGCCGGCGGGGAGTCCTTGAGCAGGAACCCGCTCGCCCCGGCCCGCAGCGCCTCGTAGACGTACTCGTCGAGGTTGAACGTCGTCACGACGAGCACCCGGATCGGATCGGCGACGTCGGGCCCGGCCAGCTGCCGGGTGGCCTCGATGCCGTCGAGCACCGGCATCCGGATGTCCATGACGACGACGTCGGGGCGCAGGTCGCGCGCGGCCGTCACCGCCGCCGCGCCGTCGCCCACCTCGCCGACGACCTCGAAGTCGTCCTGGGCGTCGAAGATCGTGACGTAGCCGGTGCGGATCAGCGCCTGGTCGTCACAGACCAATACGCGAGTCATGCCGCCACCTCCGCCGCCGCCGGGATCGACGCCAGTACCCGGAAACCGTCGGCGGTGGGACCGGCGTCGAACGTGCCGCCGAACGCCGCGACCCGTTCACGCAGGCCGGTCAGACCACGCCCGCTCGAGCTCGCGCCGCCGGCCATCGTGGCCGTGCCGGTGGTCGTCACCTCGACCGTGACGGCCGACGACGAGCGCTCGACGCGGACCGAGGTCGGGCACCCGTTGGCGTACTTCACGGCGTTGGTCAGCGCCTCCTGCACCACCCGGTGCAGCGCCAGGGTCACCTCGCCGCCGTCGGTGACGAACTCGATCGGCTGGCCCATCGCGCGGGTGCGTTCGATCAGGTCCTCCAGTTTTCCGGCGGCCGGTTCGCGGGTGGCGTCCTCGGCCGGGTCGATCACCTGCAACAGGGCTCTCAGCTCGGTCAGTGCCTGCCGGCCGGTGCCGCTCACCGTGGACAGACTCTCGGCCGCCTTCTGCGGTTTGGCTTCGATCAGGAAGGCCGCCGCGTCGGCCTGCACCACCATCGCGGTGACGTGGTGGGTGACGACGTCGTGCAGCTCCCGGGCGATCACCGCGCGCTCGGCGGCGAGCGCCGTGGCGACGCTCGCCGTCCGCAGCGCCTCGGCGGTGTTCCGCTGCCTGCGCATCCAGTCACCGGCGACGAACGCCACCAGGAGCACGCCGTAGAACGTCACGAACGAGAACGCCGGCTCGTCCGACCCGCCCCGCATGAGCACCAGCACGAACACCACGTACGCCGCGGTCAGCACGACCGCCAGCACCCGCCGGTGGCGCAGCTGGTAGGCGCCCAGGCTGTAGAGCGCGACCAGGACGGCGACGCTCGCCGCGTTGCGCGGGTACGTGAGGCTCTGGTGGATCCCGGTGGCGAGGAACACCGGCAGGGCGCAGGCGATCGGCGCGGTGCGCCGGAGGACCAGCGGCACGCACATGGCGACGATCAGCACGGTCGCGAACACGTCGGCCGGCCGGTGGGCCGAGAACTCCGCCAGGTCCATGCCGAGGCCGTTCGCCGTCGGCAGGTACGCGACGCCGAGCAGGCCGGCCGCGAGCACGGTGTCGCGCGTCAGGACTCCCAGGCTTCGCCAGGGACGCAGCACCCGACGCCGAGCCGACTCCCACATGCCCGGCAGCCTAGTCACCCCAGCAGGGGATACCCCTTCGGCCCCGGAATCCGTCCGGAACCGGCCAATACGTACGTGAGATCGTCCCAGTCGGCCGGCCGGGCGAGGTCCCCGCGGAGCCCGTCGAGCGTGCGCACGGCGAGGGTGAGCTCCGGCGGTGGCCCCGGCAGCGCGACCAGCACGTCGAGGTGGTGCACGACGATCTCGACGACCCAGGTGGCCACGAAGTCGCCGAGCGGGAGCACGTGCCCCTGGAACCGCACGCACCCGTCGTCGGCCTGCGCGACGAAACGGCGCAGCGCGTCGAGCGTCGGACGGACGTGGTCGAGCAGGCCGGTGGGGCGGCCGTAGGCCGACGCGAGCAGCCGGGCGAACCGGATCTGCGCGACAGCGGCGTCCGGGTCGGGCTGCGGATACCCCGACCAGTAGGTGCGGAAGTCGGTGTCCGGCGGACCGTCCACCCGGTACGCGAAGCCGGTCATCATCTCGCTCAGCCCGAGGTGCAGGTGCGCGATCACGTCCGCGACGACCCAGCCCCGGCACCGGCTCGGCGCGAGCAGGTCGTCGTCGGTGCGCCCGTCCAGGAAGGCGGCGAGGTCCACCGCCGCGGTCTCGAACGCGTCCTTGGCCTCGCTGAGCGCTATCGTCACCGCGCCGAGGGTAGCCGCTGGTCGACCCCGGTGAGCTCGGCGTTGTGGGCAGCGGGCGGCCGTACCGGCACCTCCGGTAATGTTCGGCATCGCCATCCCGTTCGTCCCGGAGGGGGTCGCGCGTTCGACATCGAACGCGGCCGCCGACGCCACCGGCTGCCGGCCGCCGCTGCCGGCGCCGACGTCACGGCGCTGCCGGCCGGGTGCCCGACCGCGAGCGCACCGCGGCCGACCCCGCCGCCCGTGACCGCCTGATCGCCGTCGTCCGCACCGGTCCACGTCCCGAGAGCACCGCATGACACACATCGAGATCACCGACCCCGACGACCCGCGGATCGCGGACTACCGCGCGCTCACCGACGTGGCGCTGCGCGAGGCGTTCGAGCCGCCGCACGGGCTGTTCATCGCCGAGGGCGAGCTGGTCCTGAAACGCGCGGTGCGGGCCGGCTACCGCATGCGCTCGATCCTCGTCGACGCCAAACGGGTCGACCAGGTCGACACGATCGCGCCGGGGGCGCCGCTCTACGCGGCGACGCCGACGGTGCTGGAGGCGATCACCGGTTTCCACGTCCACCGCGGTGTGCTCGGGTCGGTGCACCGGCCGGCGCCGAGCGCGTCGGCGGAGTTGCTCGCGGCCGCCCGGCGTGTCCTGGTGCTCGAGGACGTCAACACGCACACGAACGTCGGCGCGATCTTCCGCGTCGCAGCCGGGCTCGGCATGGACGCGATCCTGCTCAGCCCCTCGTGCGCTGACCCGTTGTACCGGCGCAGCGTCCGGGTGAGCATGGGCGAGGTCTTCGCGGTGCCCTACGCCCGCCTGGACCCGTGGCCGACGGCGCTGGAGAGCATCCGCGAGGCCGGGTTCACGCTGCTTGCCCTCACCCCCGATCCGGGCGCGACCAGCCTGCGCGAGCTGAGCCCCCAGCAGCGGGAACGGCCGGCGCTCCTGCTCGGCGCCGAGGGGCCCGGCCTGTCCGGCACGGTGCTGACGGCCGCCGACGCCCGGGTGCGCATTCCGATGCACCGGGGCGTCGACAGCCTCAACGTGGCCACCGCGGCGGCCGTCGCCTGCTACGAACTCGGCGGCTGAACCACGCGCCGCACGTTCTCCTTCTCGGAGGGCCCCGGGGGAGCAGGCATGATCCACGGCCCGTCGTCCGACGGGTCGAGGACACCCTCCTCCAGCCACTGGTACCGGCCGTCGAGCACCCGCTCGGCCAGCATCCGGTCGGTGTCGTCGCTGTTGGTCCAGAGCGCCTCGAACAGGGCGTCGACCCGCACGGTGGCCTGGCGGCAGAACGCGTCCGCCAGCTCCATCGCGGTGGCTCCCCGCTGCGGCGGTCCGGCTTCCTTCGTCGACGCCGCACGCACGCAGGCCGCGCTCATCGCGAACAGCTCCGCTCCGATGTCGACGATGCGAGCCAGGAACCGCTGCCGGTGCTCGAGCCGCCCCTGCCAGCGCGACATGCCGTAGAACGTCTGCCGGGCCAGCTTGCGGCTGGCGCGCTCGATGAAGCGCAGGTGCCGGGAGAGCGGCCCGAACTCCGAGTAGGACGTCGGGAGCTGGCCGGCGCCGACGGCCAGCGTGGGGAGCCAGCCCGCGTAGAACTTGCTCGCCTGCGCCGCCGCCTTGCCCTTGTCGCCCAGCGAGGCGTCCGGGTCGATGATGTCACCGGCCACCGACAGGTGGGCGTCCACCGCCTCGCGCGCGATCAGCAGGTGCATGATCTCGGTCGAGCCCTCGAAGATGCGGTTGATCCGCTGGTCACGCAGCGCCTGCTCGACCGGTACCGCCCGCTCGCCCCGGGCGGCGAGCGACTCCGCGGTCTCGTACGCGCGCCCGCCGCGGATCTGCACCAGCTCGTCGGAGACCAACCAGCCCATCTCCGACGAGTACAGCTTGGCCAGGGCGGCCTCGATCCGGATGTCGTTGCGCTTCTCGTCGGCGAGCTGGCTGGTCAGATCCAGCACGGCCTCCAGCGCGAACGCGGTCGCGGCGATGAACGCGATCTTGCCGGCGACCGCGTCGTGCCGGCCGACCGGGCGGCCCCACTGCTCACGCGCGTTGCTCCACTCCCGGGCGATCTTCAGCGACCACTTCGCGGTGCCGGCGCAGATCGCGGGCAGCGAGAGACGGCCCGTGTTCAGCGTCGTCAGCGCGATCTTGAGCCCTTCGCCCTCGCGGCCGATCCGGTTCGCCGCCGGCACCCGCACCTGGTGGAACCGGGTGACGCCGTTCTCCAGGCCGCGCAGGCCGAGGAACGCGTTGCGGTTCTCCACCGTGATGCCCGCGGAGTCGGCCTCGACGACGAACGCGGTGATGCCGCCGCGGTGCCCCTCGCTCTTGGGTACCCGCGCCATCACGACGAGCAGTTCCGCGACGACGCCGTTCGTGGTCCACAGCTTGACGCCGTCGAGCACGTAGTCGTCCCCGTCCGGAACCGCGGCGCACGCCAGCCGGGCCGGGTCACTGCCGACGTCGGGCTCGGTGAGCAGGAACGCGCTGATCGCGCGGGTGGCGCAGCGGGGGAGGAACTCCCGCTTCTGCTCCTCGGTGCCGAACTGCACGACCGGCTGCGGGACGCCGATCGACTGGTGCGCCGAGAGCATCGCGCCGATCGCCGGGTTCACCGAGCCGGCCAGCATCAGCGCTTTGTTGTAGTAGACCTGGGTGAGGCCGAGGCCGCCGTACTCGACCGGGATCTTCATGCCGAACGCGCCGAGCTCCATCAGCCCGGTCAGGACGTCGTCGGGGATGCGTGCGTCGCGTTCGATCGCGGCCGCGTCCACCGTGGCCAGGAACGGCGTCAGGCGGGCGAGGAACTCCTCGCCGACCTTCCGGGCCTCGTCGCTCGGTTTCGGTTCGGGGTGGATCAGGTCGAGCGGAAACCGGCCGAGGAACAGTTCCTTCGCGAAGCTCGGCTTCGTCCACTCGGTCTGACGTGCGGCTTCGGCGACCTGGCGGGATTCCCGTTCGGTGGGGGCAGTCGTCATGGACGTCTCCGTTCCGGGGCACAGTAGTTACCTACCGGTAGCTACTGTGCCCCGAACGGGTGACGTGCGCCACACCTACTCGTCGACGAGCAGCCTCTCGCGGAGCTTGACGAGGGTCTGGGAGAGCAGACGCGACACGTGCATCTGCGAGATGCCCATGCGCTCGGCGATCTGCGACTGCGTCATGTTGCCGAAGAAGCGCAGGATCAGGATCTTCCGCTCGCGCGGCGGCACCTGGGCCAGCAGCGGCTGCAGCGACTCCCGGAACTCGACGTGCTCGAGCGCCGCGTCCTCGTCGCCGAGCGTCTCGGCCAGCGACGGCATCTCGCCGTCGCCGCGCACCGGGTCGTCGAGCGACGAGCTGCGGTAGGCGTTCGCGGCCTCCAGGCCCTCCAGCACCTCCTCGCGGGAGAGCTTGAGGTGCTCGGCCAGTTCCGAGGCGTTCGGCGCCCGTCCGTTGCGCTGGGAGAGCTCCGCCGTGGCCGCGGTCAGCGACAGGTGCAGCTCCTTGAGGCGACGCGGCACCCGCACCGCCCAGCCGTGGTCGCGGAAGTGCCGCTTGATCTCGCCGACGACGGTGGGCACCGCGTAGGAGAGGAAGTCGGCGCCGCGCTCGGCGTCGAACCGGTCCACCGAGTTGATCAGGCCGACGGTCGCGACCTGGACCAGGTCCTCCAGCGGCTCGCCCCGGTTGTTGAACCGCCGGGCCAGGTGCCGCACCAGCGGCAGGTGCATGGTGACGAGCTGGTCGCGGATCTGCTGCCGGCGGGGCGAGCCCTCGGGCAGCGTGTCGCGCTCCGCGAACAGCGCGGCCGCCTCCCGGCGGGACTCCGATCGGGCGTCGGCGACCTCGTTGTCGGCCACCTCGGTGATGTCGACCTCGGCCTCGTCCGGTTTCACCGCCGCCGGTTCTTCGACGCTCGGCTGTTCGCTCTGCGGCGCGGTCACGCCGGTTCCCCCCTACGGTCGGAGCCGGCGTGACCGCGTGGCGACTCGGCCGGCCGGACCTCACGCGAGCGCTCGGTGGTGCCGGGGGAACGCTCGTTCACGCGTGCGCCTCGAGCCGGTGTTTGACCAGCTGGATGTGGACGACGTTCCCGTCGGTGGTCCACGTCTTCACCTCGTCGACGAGCGCGGTCAGCACCCGCCAGCCGAACGTGTTCTGGCCCGGCACCGTGCCGTCCTTGGTGGTGGCCGAGACCGACACCCGCAGCGCGTGCTCGTCGGCCCGGAAGACGCACCGCAGCCGGCCGGGCGCTGCGGCCTTGGCCACCAGCTCCGCGCACGCCTCGTCGACCGCCATCCGCAGGTCGGACACCTCGTCGAGGTCGTAGTCGAGGCGGACCGCCAGGTCGGCGGCGAGCGCGCGCGCGACGGGGACGTGCACCGGGTCGGCGGGCAGGGTCAGTTCGATGTCGCTGCCCGCATCGTCGGAAACGGGTGGGGCCTCAACGGGCTCCGAGCTGGTCCGTTCGGGCACCGCCATCAAGCTCGCTCCTTGCTGTTCCATCCAAAACCCCGGGCGGGGACCCGGGGCGCACACGCGGGCCTTACCCAGGCCTCGCAGGCCCGAACCTACCGCCCTCGCGGGTTCGCCGGGGCGTCGGGCCGTACGCGGTGAGCATTGCGCCCGATCCGTGGGAGGGTGGTTCCTGGCACGTTCCGGTTGACGGTGCTGGCTGGCGGGTACAGCGTGCGCGCCTCGACCGGCACGGTTCGGGCGGGTGGCTGCGGTGGGGAGGATGCAGTGGTGACGTCGGATACCAGTACCAGGAGCAACAGTGGGTCCACCCCGCGGCCGGCGGTGGAGCGGGCCCGGGAACCCTCGATCGGGCAGCTGGTCAACGACGTCGCCGCGGGCGTCTCGAGCCTGGTCAAGGCCGAGATCGCGCTCGCGAAGGCCGAGGTGGCCCAGGAAGCGAAGAAGGCCGTCGCGGGTGTGGCCGGGTTGGCCGTCGCGGCGGCCGCCGGCCTGATGATCGTGCCGCTGCTCTCCCTCGCCGCCGTGTACGCGCTGCGCGAGGTGATGGCCGGTTACTGGGCCGCGCTGATCGTCGCCGGGGTCTGGGCGCTGATCGCGGGGATCGCCGGCCTGTTCGGTGCGTTGCGCCTGCGCCGGGTCAAGCCCGTCCCGACGCAGGCGATCGAAGCGGTGAAGGAGGATGTGCGGTGGGTCCGCGACCGGAAGATTTAGAACGCGACATCGCGTTCGCCCGCGAGCAACTGCGGCGGGACGTGGACGAGTTGGTGGGCCGGGTCCGCCCGAAGGCCGTGGTCGCTCGTCAGACCGAAAAGCTCACGCAGCGGGCCCAGGGCACGCTCGCCTCGGTGGGACCGCTGCTGCGCAACGGCCGGGACCAGGTGCTCAGCCGGCCGGCGCTGCTCGGCGTCGGCGCGGGGCTCACCGTGCTCACGCTGGTCACGGTCGTCTGGCGGGTCCGCGCCCGGCGATGAACGAACGCTGAAGGCGGGGCCCCTCTCGAGGAGCCCCGCCTTTTCAGCGTGCGGCGGCCGTCTTCCTGCGGTTGGCCTTCTTGATCGCGTCGACGAGTTCGCTCTTGGTCATCGTCGAGCGACCGCGGATCTCGAGCCTGCGGGCGACCTCACGCAGATGGGTCTTCGACGCGTTGGCGTCGACGCCCTCCTCGGTCTTGCCGCCGCGCCGGGCGGCCGCGCCGGTCTTCTCCGACTGCTTGTCGGAAGGGCCTTTGCGCTTCTTCGGCTCCCAGTGGTCGCCGACCTTCTCGAACGAGTGCTTGACCGAACCGAACGCGGTGCGGTGGGCCCGTTCGCCCTCGCCGTACTGCTCGACGGCCGAGTCGTGCGTCTGGATCCACGTCTCCTGCGCCTTCTTCGGCGAGCGTTTGAGCGTGGACGGCAACTCCTGACGGCCGGGCATCACTACCTCCTCGGGACGAATACACCGATGCCACAGGGTTTGCCCGTGGCATCGGTGACAAAACGCCCGAGGACCGAGCTCAGCTCCCGGCCGGCGGCAGATCGGTGTACGACTCGTAGAAGTCGAGCACCTGGTCCAGGCCGGTGAGAGTGAGCGGGCGGCTCACCGTACGGTTCGCGCAGACCAGCCGGAACTTCGTCCCGACCGTCTCGGCCTGCTGGGAGAGCTCCACGAGGACGCCCAGGCCGTTCGAGCCGAGGAACGTCACCGCGTCGAGATCCAGCACCACGTCCGAACCGGGTATCGCCACGACCGGCGTCAGGGCGTCACGGAGCCGGGGTGCGGTGAGCATGTCGATCTCGCCGCCGACCCGTACTACCTGCCGCCCGTCGTCCGACGGTGGAACCTGTTCCACCGACAGAACCGCGTCCGTCGCGTCTCCGAGCGCACCGGTCGCGGCACCGTTTCGCTGCGGGACCGCCGAACCAGCGGGGTCGACCATTACGTACTCCCTCCATCGCTGCCCTGAACCCTAGCCCGGACGCCGCATCGCTGCGGCAGAGGCCGGAAGGCACTCGGGAGTAAACCGCAGTGACTCAAGCGGTCTTGCGCTGGCTTGTGCCCTTCGTGGCGGTTTTCTTGGCCGTCGACTTCGCCGCGGTCTTCTTCGCCGCGGTCTTCGCCGGGGCTTTCTTGGCCGTGGTGGCCTTCTTCGGCGCCGCCTTGCGGGGTGCGGCCTTCTTCGCCGGCGCCTTCTTGGCCGCCGGGCGGCTCTCCTCCACGGTCTCGCCGCGCGCCCGCTTGGCCTCGGCCACGCTGGCCTCCAGCGCGGCCATCAGGTCCAGCACGGCGCCGCCACCCTCGGCCGGGGCCTCCGGCTGCTCCACCTCGTGGCCCTGGATCTTGGCGTCCACGACCTCGCGGAGCGCCACCGCGTAGTCGTCGGTGAACTCGTCCATGTCGAGGTCGCCGGTGAGCGTCTGGATGTAGGACTCCGCCATCTGCATCTCCTGCGGGCGGACCGCGATGTCGGAGTCCGGAGCCAGCTCGGCCGGGTCGCGGATCTCGTCCGGCCAGAGCATCGTCTGCAGCAGCAGTACCTCGCCGTAGGGGCGCAGCAGCGCCAGCGCCTCGCGCTGCCGGAGCGCGACCTTCACCAGCGCGACCGTGCCCGCTTTCTCCAGCGCCTCGCGGAGCAGGACGTACGGCTTCGCGCCCGGCCCGTCGGCCTGCAGGAAGTAGCCCTTGGACAGGTACAGGCCGTCGACCTGCTCGGTCGGGACGAACTTCTGCACGTCGATGTTGCGCCCGGAGGCGATCGGCAGGTTCTCGAAATCGGCGTCGTCGAGGACGACGACCTGCCCGTCGGGCAGCTCGTACCCCTTGGCGATCTCGCTGTAGGGGACCTCCACGCCCTCGGCCTCGCACACCCGCCGGTAACGGATGCGGCCGCCGTCGGCCGCGTGGACCTGCCGGAGCTGGACGTCGTGTTGCTCGGTGGCGGAGAACAGCTTGATCGGGATCGTGACGAGCCCGAACGAGACGACGCCCTTCCAGATCGCACGCATGGCTGGTGCCCCCTGTGGGTAAATGTGCTCGAATCCACTCTGCGTTTACCGCCGGGGGGAAGTCCAGCGTGGAGGTGTCGGCGTGGCGAAAGCTTCGGGAACGACCACGGTCGCCGTGGCCGGACGTCAGCTCGCTTTGTCGAACCTCTCCAAGATTCTCTACCCGGAGACGGGTACCACGAAAGGCGAGGTGATCGACTATTACTCGCGGATCGCGCCCGTTCTGATACCTCATTTGGCAGGTCGTCCGCTTTCTCTCAAGCGGTACCCCGAGGGTGTCGCGGGCCAGGGCTTCTTCGCCAAGAACGTGCCGAACGGGGCGGCCGACTGGGTCCGCACCGAACGGTTGCCCGCCCCCGGCAGCACGAAGAACCGCGACGAGATCGACTACGTCGTGCTGCCGCCGGACGACGGCGACGCGCTGGCCACGCTGGTCTGGCTGGCCAACCTCGCCTCGCTCGAGCTGCACGTCCCGCAGTGGCAGGTCGGCCCGCGCGGCGGCGTCCGCGGCACCGATCTGCTGGTGTTCGACCTCGATCCGGGCGCGCCGGCCACCGTCGTCGAGTGCTGTGCGGTCGCGCTGCGCCTGCGTGAGGTGCTCGACGACGACGGGCTGACCGCGGTGGCCAAAACGTCGGGTTCCAAGGGCATGCAGGTCTACGCGGCGATCAAGCCGGCCGAGCCCGGGCGCACGTCGGACTACGCGAAGGCCGTCGCCCAGCAGCTCGAACACGAGGACCCCACCCGGGTGACGTCGGTCATGCGCCGCGCCGTGCGCCCCGGCAAGGTGTTCATCGACTGGAGCCAGAACAACACCGCGAAGACCACGGTCGCGCCGTACTCCCTGCGGGCGCGGCCCGCGCCGACCGTCTCCACCCCGTTGCGGTGGGACGAGGTGGCTGCCTGCGAACGCCCGGAGGAGCTCGTGTTCACGTTCGGCGACGTGCTGGCGCGCGCGGCCGACGACGGTGATCTGTTTCTCGATCTGCTCACCCGTGAACGCCCGGCGCTGCCGCGTCGTTGAACGGGTGCGAACGCGTGGAGGGCTCTTGCACGGGCGGTCTCGGCGAGGATAATCCGAGCCGTTCCCTCCGTGACGCAGCGGTCACGGCGGGCACGCGGCCTCCAAACGGACGGCTCGGTCGGTCGGCCGGGCGGGGGACGTCCGACAGGTTCGCCGGCGCGGGCCATTAGGCTGGGTGGCAACCGGAGGTCGGCGTGAGAACACGCTCGGTACAGGAGGAGACCCTGACCATGACCAGTGGCGAGTTGGCCGTGCACGGAGCGCGATCATGACGCCGGTCGACGCAGTCTCGCCGACGCTGTCGGGCAGCCCCGTGCCCTCCCTGGACGCCCCGGCCGACGGTGACCTGGTGGTCGAACGCCGGGTCGCCGATCCGAGCGCGTGGTGCGAGGCACTGCCCGCGGCCGCGGGCCGCACGGTGCTGATCTCCGGGCGCGTGCTCGCGGACGGCACCGCGCCGAGCGTCGACGCGGCCGTGCGGTTCGCCGGGCAGTTGCGGATGGCGGTCCGGGCGATGGCCCGGGTCGATCTGGCGCCCGCCGAGGCGCTGGGGCAGCTCGACGGCCTGGTGGCCGAGTGGGAGGAGCCGTTCCGCGCCCGCCTGCTCTACGGGGTGTTCGACCCGGTGGACGGGGCGTTCTGCTTCGCCCAGGCCGGGCACCCGGGGCCGGTGATCTGCTCGGTGAAGGGGGCGGCGGTGGCGCCGCCCGCGCCGGAGGGTGGCCCGCTGGGCGGATTCGTCAGCATGAACGCGTCCTACGGCGAGCAGACCGTGGCGATCCCGCCGGGCGGGAGCGTCGTCGTGGCGCTGCCGGGTGCGCTCGCCGACGACGAGGAGTACGCCGTCGGCGGCTTCTCGCTCGACACCCACCGGCGGTCCGCGGCCGTCGACGCGGTGGCCCCCGCGGTCGCCGGCGCGCTGGGCACGGGTGTGCACGACCCGGTCGCGGTCGCCGACGTCGTCGTGGGCGCCGCTCCGGGCAGCAGCGTGCTGGCCGCCGGGTGGCCCACCGGGCTGACGGTCGGGCCGGTGCGGGTGATCGAGCTGGAACTCGGCGAGGGGGAGGACCCCACCCGCCGGGCGCGCGCGTTCTGCTACGGCGTGCTCAGCACCTGGCAGCTGACGCCTCTGGTGCGTGACGACATCGTGCTGGCGGTCTCCGAGCTGGTCGCGAAC
The DNA here is from genome assembly GCF_000585375.1 of Cryptosporangium arvum DSM 44712. Classification (NCBI taxonomy): domain Bacteria; kingdom Bacillati; phylum Actinomycetota; class Actinomycetes; order Cryptosporangiales; family Cryptosporangiaceae; genus Cryptosporangium; species Cryptosporangium arvum. The sequence continues at coordinate 6,701,675 of NZ_KK073874.1, read as the reverse complement.
GCGCTGCTCTACGGCGGCGCGGCCGAACAGCTGCGGTTGCGCCGCTCGGCGAGCCGCATCGTGATCGAGGTGTTCGACCGCGAGCCGGCCATGCCAAGGCCACGCATCGCCGACGCCGACGCCGAGAGCGGCCGCGGGCTGTTCCTGGTGCGCCGGGTGGCGGCCCGCTGGGGTGCCCGCGCGGTGCCGGGCGGCAAGGCGGTCTGGGCCGAGTTCGACCTGAACGCACCCCCGCGCACCACGGACGACGAGCCCAACGAGCCGACGCTCGAGGCGGCCGGCTAGCTCCCGGGCCTACGACGGCTAGGCGGACCTAGCCGTCGCGGGCCCGGTTGTCAGCCGCCGGCCGCGCTCAGGCCCAGGGCCTTCTCGGCGTCCTCGATCGTGGTCACGAGCGGGACCACGCGGTCCACGCCGGTCAGGCGGAAGACCCGGGCGACGATGCCGGGCGTGGTGACCACGACGTGCAGGGAGCCGTCGCGGTCGCGCAGTCTCTTGTGGTCACTGACCAGGATGCCGAGCCCGGTCGAGTCGAGAAAGGTGACTTCGCGCAGATCGACGACGTGCCGGTGCTTGCGCTGCTCGACCAGCTCGTGCAGCGGATCACGCAGCTGCGAGCCGGTGGTGACGTCGACCTCGCCGGCGACGGTGACCAAGGCGTAGTGCTCGCGGTCGTCGACGGTGACCCGCAGCCGGCCGAAACTCTCCGGCTTGGACCGGGCGGCGCTCCTCGCCCCTACGGCCCGACCCTGACGCTCACGCATGGAACCCGACCTTCCTCTACGGTTCCCGATTCTTGCCTGTCCTGCTGCCGGTCCCCGGGATCGGTCACGCGGGCAGTCTAATCGCGTAACGGACCGTCATCGTGCCTCCCCTATCTTTCTCTCAGTAGACCCAGAATTCGATCCCAGGATGGAGATTTCACCCCATCCAGAATTGGAAGAGCCTCTGCCCGAGGGCGATGTACACCTCGGGGATGCCCAGCAGCGCCAGGAACCACCCCACGATGCTGAAGAACGCCTGGTTCACCGGCGGGATCCACAGCAGCACGAACAGCAGCAGCACCGCGTAGGGCGCGACCGGCGCGACCTTCCGCAGCACCTTGTTCGACAGGTAGGGCTGGATCACGCCGAACCCGTCCAGCCCCGGCACCGGGAGCGAGTTCAGCACCGCCGCGGTCACCTGCAGGAAGGTCAGGAACGCGAACGCGCCCCAGAACTCCACGTGCAGCATGTCGTTCGGCGCGAACGTCGTGAACACGACCGCCAGGACGGCAGCGAGCAGGATGTTCGTCATCGGCCCGGCGAGCGAGACGAGGCTGTTGGCGAGCCGGCTACGCAGGTAACGGCGGTCGATGAACACCGCCCCACCGGGCAGGCCGATGCCGCCGAGCAGCACGAACAACAGCGGCAGCAGGATGCTGTAGGCGAAGTGGGTGTACTTCAGCGGATCGAGCGTGAGGTAGCCGCGCTCGGCCACCGTGCGGTCGCCGCTCCGGAACGCCACCATCGCGTGCGCGAACTCGTGCAGGCAGAGCGACACGACCCAGGCGCAGGCGACGAACACGAACGCGGTCAGGCCGGTCGGCCCGCTGCGGTTCCAAAGCGCCCATCCGGAAACCGCCGTGGCCAGCACCAATCCGACGAAGATCGGGCTGGGCCACCGGCTCACCGAGGCCCCCGGCCGCTGGCGTACCGGCTCTCCGGTCGTCACTGTTCTCCCTCGCGCTGTGGCCCTTTCGTGACCATCCTGCCTCGCTGATGCACGTTCTGCCCGTCAGGTCGGGGTCGCTACCCCCGGTACGGGGTCATTATTTCGACGGAAAAGGGGCGGCTACCGTTCCCCGGCAGCCGCCCCTTCACGCGGTCGATCAGTTCGGTTCGGCGACCCGGGTCTTGACGATGCCCAGCGGCTTCGCGATCGACTCGAGCGACTTGCGCTCGGCGTCCACCCCCAGGAACCAGGCCACGAAACCACCGACGATCATCAGCCCGGCGCCGAGCAGATAACCGCCGAACAACGGCCCGCGGCTCTCGCCGTCACCGATCAGCTGGCCGAACAGCCACGGCGCGATCACCCCGCCGAAGAACTGGGAGATCGCGAAGAAGAACGCGATCGCCTGGCTCCGCAGCTCCAGCGGGAAGATCTCACTGACCGTCAGGTACCCCGCCGAGGCCGCCGCCGACGCGATGAAGAAGATGACGCACCACAGGATCGTCTGCGTCACCGCGGTCAGGACGTTGGCATAGAACAGGTAACCGGTGAACGCCAGCAGGATGCCGGACGACACGTACGTCCCCCCGATCATCTTCCGCCGCCCGATCGTGTCGAAGAACGGCCCCAGCACCAGCGGGCCGATCAGGTTGCCGATCGCGAACGGGAAGAAGAAGTACGGGATCGTGCCGGAATCGACGTCGTAGAACGTGCCCAGCACCAGCGCGTACGTGAAGAAGATCGCGTTGTACAGGAAGGATTGCGTGGTCATCAGCGTGAACCCGAGGATCGTGCGGCTCGGGTACTGCTTGATCATCACCTGCGCGATCTGCCGATAGGTGACCGGCGGATGCGGCTTGACCTCGGAGGCTTCGCTGTCCGGGACGTCCGGGAGGTGCTTGCCTTCGGCCTTGATGCGCGCTTCGATCTCGTCGACCGTGCGTTCGGCTTCTTTCTGGTAGCCGTGCGTCATCTGCCAGCGCGGGCTCTCCGGGATGTGCCGGCGCAGCGGCCAGATCGCCAGACCGATCAGCGGGCCGAGGAAGAAGCCCAGCCGCCAGCCGATGTTGTCGGAGAAGAAGTCGGGGTTCAGGAAGACGATCTGCGCGGCCGACGCCAGCGCGGCGCCACCCCAGTACGTGCCGCTGATCGCGAGGTCGACCCGGCCGCGGTAGTGCGACGGGATGAGCTCGTCGATCGCGGAGTGGATCGCGGCGTACTCACCACCGATGCCCATGCCGGCCAGGAACCGGAACAGCAGGAACTCGTAGAACGTGAACGAGAACCCGGTCAGACCGCTGGCGACGAGGTAGAGCGTCAGCGTGATCAGGAACAGCTTGCGACGCCCGAGCCGGTCGGCCATCCGGCCGAACCAGAGCGCGCCGACGACCTCACCGAACAGATAGACCGACGCGGAGAGCGTCACCTGTTGGGCGCTCAGCCCCAGCGCGCCGTCCTCGGTGAGCTTGTCGGCCACCGTGGACGCGATCTGGATCTCGAGACCGTCGAGGATCCAGGTCACACCGAGCGCGATCACCACCAGCCAGTGGAAGCGCGACCACGGTAGGCGGTCCATTCGTGCCGGCACCAGACTCCGGAAGGTTCTCGCTTCCGGCTCCGTCTCAGTTGACGCCATCGTCCACCTCCCCAGGGAACTGGGAGTTGCTCTACCCAACGAAATCTGCGGCGAATCCTGGCGGAACTAGCGGGCGTCGCCGGGCGTTCCGGCTTTCTGTCGGTGGGTGGGGTTCTAATGAGCCATGCTTCTCGCGGAGGTCGCCGCGGCCGGGCGTGACGTCGCCGCGGTCAGTTCACGCAAGGCCAAGGCCGAGCGGCTGGCGGTGGTGCTGCGTCAGCTCTCGGGCGACGAGGTCGTGCCGGGCGTCGCCTGGCTGTGCGGTGAGTTGCGGCAGCGCCAGATCGGCGTCGGCTGGGCGTCGCTGCGTGATCTGCCGCCGTCCGCGGCCGGCGAGCCGGCGCTCACCGTGCGCGAGGTCGACGCGCGCTTCGCCGAGATCGGTGGGCTCGCCGGGCCCGGGTCGCAGGCGGCGCGGCGGTCGGCGCTGGCGGAGCTGTTCGCCCGGGCCACGTCCGAGGAGCAGGCGTTCCTGCGTGCGTTGCTGGTCGGTGAGGTCCGGCAGGGCGCGCTGGCCGGCGTGATGATCGACGCGGTCGCGGCGGCCACCGGGCTGCCGCTGGCCGCGCTGCGCCGGGCCCTGCTGCTGCGCGGCGACCTGCGTGCGGTGGCCGAGGCGGCGCTGCGCGACGGCGCGTCCGGGCTGGCGGCCTTCCGGCTGGAGGTCGGGCGGCCGCTGGCGCCGATGCTCGCGCAGCCGGCCGAAGATCTCGCCGAGGCGCTCGCGCGCTCCGGCGCCGCGGCCGTCGAGGAGAAGCTCGACGGCGCGCGGGTGCAGGTGCACCGGTCGGGCTCCGACGTCCTGGTCGTCACCCGCAGCCTCGACGACATCACCGCGCGGGTGCCCGAGGTCGTCGAGGCGGCGCTGGCGTTGCCGGTGCACACCGCGGTGCTCGACGGCGAGGCGATCGCGTTGCGGCCCGACGGGCGGCCGGAGCCGTTCCAGGTGACGGCGTCTCGGGTCGGGAGCCGGGCCGACGTCGCCACCGCGCGCGAGAAGATCCCGCTGGCGGCGGTGTTGTTCGACGCGCTGCACCTCGACGGCGAGGACCTGCTCGACCGCCCGGCGGGCGACCGGTTCGCCGCGTTGTCGGCGGTGGCGCCGGCCGAGAGCGTCGTCCGCCGCGTGCTGGTTCCCGAGTCCGGTGCCGACGAGGGTCGGGCGCCCGCCGATCCTGCGGACGGGGAGCCGGACGGCGCCGGGCCGGCGGGCCTGGAGCCAGGTGGCGGTCGTTCCGGGGGTGGTGCCGGGTCCGAGGCGGCGGCCGCGTTCGTGGCGGCGACGCTGGCCAGGGGGCACGAGGGGGTCGTGGTGAAGTCGCTGGCCCGGCCCTATGCGGCCGGGCGGCGCGGGGGCGGCTGGTGGAAGGTGAAGCCGCGGCACACGCTCGATCTGGTCGTGCTCGCCGCCGAGTGGGGCCACGGGCGCCGCCGGGGTTGGCTGTCGAACCTGCACCTCGGCGCCCGCGACGCGTCGGGCCAGGTGGGCGAGGCGGGCGGTTTTGTCATGCTCGGCAAGACCTTCAAAGGCATGACCGACGCGATGCTGAAGTGGCAGACCGAGTACCTGCTGGAACGCGCCGTGAGCCGCGATGCGTACACGGTGTACGTGCGGCCGGAGCTGGTGGTGGAGATCGCGTTCGACGGGGTGCAGGCGAGTACGCGGTATCCCGGGGGAGTGACTCTGCGGTTCGCGCGTGTGAAGGGATACCGCACCGACAAGCCGGTAGCCGAGGCCGACACCTTGGAGGCGGTGCAGGCGATCCACGGTTCGTAGGCTTTCGGAGCCGGCGGAGCCGGAGCCGGAGCCGGAGCCGGAGCCGGAGCCGGAGCCGGAGCCGGAGCCGGAGCCCGAGCCCGAGCCCGAGCCCGAGCCCGAGCCCGAGCGGGGTGCTCGGGCCGCGGCCCGGGGTGGGGCGACGGGTTCGGGCTGCGGGTCTGGGTTAGGGCCGCAGCCTGGGCCATGGCCGGTGCGGTTAGGGCGGGGGGTCTGGGCCGCCACGGCGGTGCGGTGTGAGCCACGGCGGTGCGGTGTGAGCCACGGCGGTGCGGTGTGAGCCACGGCGGTGCGGTGTGAGCCACGGCGGTGTGATCTCCGGCCACGGCGGTGCGGTTCGGGCCGCGATTAGCCGCGGCCAAGGCCGGGCCGGCTGCCGTTGAGCAACGCCGATGGGGTCGGCTGTCGTGCGGGTCGGCTGTCGTGCGGGCTCAGGGTGCGCCGTGGCCCTCGGGGGCGGCTCTAGTCGGGGCGGCTCTAGTCGGGGCGGGCGGCGCGGAGGGCGGCGTCGCGGTCGGCGCGGTACTCGGCCAGGCGTTCGGCATAGGACGCGCGGAGGTCGGTGAGGCGCTGTTCGGCGTGCTCGGCGGCGGCCGCCAGCTGGGCGCGGAGCGCGTCGCGTTCGGCGGTGACGGAGGTCAATTCGGCGCGGGATCGGGTCGTCGTCTCGGCCGCGGCGGCGCGGAGCCGTTCCGCTTCCGCTTCGGCGCGGGCCGCGTCCGCGGTGGCGTGCTCGGTGTCGGCCTTCGCACGATTGAGCTCGGCCGTCGTCCGTTCGGTGTCCGCTCGCGCGCGGTCGAGTTCCGCTGTCGCGCGGTCGAGCTCAGCGGTCGTTCGTTCGGTATCCGCCCGCATGCGATCGAGTTCCGCCGTCGTTCGTTCGGTATCCGCTCGGGCGCGGTCGAGTTCCGCCGTCGTTCGCTCGGCGTCCGCTCGAGTGCGATCGAGTTCCGCCTTCGTGCCGCCGAGTTCCCCCTTCGTGCGGTCGAGTTCGGCTGCGAGGCGGGTGGCGTCGGCTCGTGCGTGTTCCGTTTCGAGGCGGGCGCGAGCGGTTTCCGCTTCGGCGCGCTCGGCTTCGGCGCGGGAGTGGTGAAGGTCGGTTTCGGCTCGTTCGGCGCGGCGTTCGGCGTCGCGGTGGGCGGTGGTGGCGGTGTCGGCGCGGTGCTGGGCGCTGTCCAGGTCGGAGCGGAGACGGTCGACCTGGTCGCGCAGCAGCGTCAGCGCCTGCTCGGCATGGCCGGTGCGCTCCTCGGCCAGGGCGGCGCGGCGCTCGGCGTCGGTGGCGGCGGTGCGGTGGGACTCGGTTTCGCGCTCGGCGGCCTCGGCCCGGGACCGATGCCGGCTCTCGGACGTTTCCGCGGCGGCCGCCCGTTCGTCGGCGGCATCGCGTTCGCTCGTGGCCTGGTCGCGTTCGTCGCGGACGGACGCGAGTTCGCCGGTCAGCTCGTCGACCCGGCTCAGCGCGGTGTCGAGCGCGGCGTCGGCGCGGCGCCGGGCCGCGCGGATCTCGCTGGCGGCGTGCTCCACCTGCAGCGTGCGTGCCTCGGCGGCGGCCACCGCGGCGTCCGACGCCGCGCGCACCGCGTTCACCTCGGTGACCACCGCGGCCGGGTCGCGGCCGACGCGCAGATCGTCGAGCACGCGGTCGCCGAGCGAGCGCAGCTCCGTGGCCGCGGCGGCGAAACGTTCGATTGCCCGCTCCATGCGTTCACCGGCGGAGGTGACCGGCCGATCGGCGACCGCAGCCACGTCCTCCGCGGCCGCCGCCGCCGACTGGTCGAGCGCTCGCCGCCGCCGCTCCGCGAACGCCGCGGCGCGGTTGTGCCCCGGATCCGCGCAGTATTCCGGGGCCCGCCCCGGCCCCGACGAGGGAGCCGCCGATCGCTCGCACCCCGGGTACCGGCACAACTTGATCCCCCGACCGCCCGCCCCCGCGCCGGCCGACGGCGCCGTGTCCGGCCGGCCATCGCCCGAAGCTCCGGCGGCCGCGCGGTCGCCGAGCGCCGACGCCGTTTCCGGGCGTCGACCGCTCGGCTCTCCCGCGGCAGCGGCCGAGCGGCCACCGACCGGTCCCTCGACCATCGGGCCGCCGCCGACCGGAGCCCGCGCCCCCGAGCCCACGGTGCTCGAAGCCCGCGACCCCGAGCCCACGGGGCTCGAAGCCCGCGACCCCGAGCCCACGGGGCTCGAAGCCCGCGACCCCGGGCCCACGGGGCTCGAAGCCCGCGACCCCGAGCCCACGGGGCTCGGAGCCTGCGCCCCCGAGCCCACGCCACGCAGGGCCATCCCACCGGACTCGCCTCCGCCCAGGGCTGTGGCCGAGCCACCCCCGGGCGCGGCCGGTTGGCGACCAACCGGCACACCGGCGGCCGGATCACTGTCGGGCCGGGCGCCGGCGTCCGGACCGGGCTCCGCACGAGGAGCCGGGGCACCAGCGGGGGCGACAGAATCCGTCTCGAGCGAACGATCCACGGGAGCTACCGGGAACCCCGGTGCCGACCCGGACGGCGGCCGGCGTCGTGACCGCCGCCGCGTACCACCCGTTCGCGTAGCGCGTCGAGTTGGCCGGGGCGCGGGCCGGACGCTTCCGTGGCGCGGTCGCGCAACGCGCGGAGGCGACCGGTGACCGTGCGGTACGCCTCGCGCCCGCGCGACGCCGGTTCGGGAGCGGGCCCGGAGCCGCCAGGGCCCGCCGGGACGTCGTCGGCGCCCGACGCCTCCTCGATGCGGAGATGCAGCCGCGCTCTGATCTCCTCGGGCGTGTACGCCCTCCGCCGACGTTCCGCCCGCGCCACCGCGACACCCGTCGCCGCGACACCGGCCAGTCCCGCGAGGCCGATCACCTTCCACAGACGCATCTGCCTAGGCTATCGGCATGCCCGGCACCCGGATGACCCTGACCGAGGCGGTCGACGCCACTCGCACCGGCGATCTGTGGCTCTTCCGCGGCCGCACCGCCGCCGACCGGGCGATCCAGACGCTCACGAACGCGCCCGTGAACCACGTCGGCATGGCGGTCACGCTCGACGACATGCCGCCGCTGATGTGGCACGCCGAGCTGGGCCGTTCGCTGCCCGACATGTGGGCCGGCGCGCACGTCCGCGGCGTCCAGCTGCACGTGCTCGCGGACGCCGTCCGGGTCTGGGGCAACCGCTACGGCCAGCGGGCCTGGCTGCGCCAGCTCGACGCCGACGTGACCCGCCCGATGGAGGACGCGGTCCTGCGCACGATCGCCCGCCTGGACGGCACCCCGTTCCCGTCCACCGCGGGCCTCGCCGGGCGGTGGGCCCGCGGGCGCACGCGTCAGCGCGTCCGGGCGGTCAGCGCCAAGGGCCGCGAGGCGCTGGGGATCGAGCGCACCGAGGAACAGCGCCTCGACAACGCGCTGGAGTCCGCGTACTGCGCCGAGGTCGTCGCCCTGACCTACCAGGCCATGGGTCTGCTGCCGACCAGCCGCGCCTCGGACTCGTACGACCCGGGCAGCTTCTGGAGCGGCGACAAGCTCGACCTGCAGCTCGGCGCCCGGCTGAGCGACGAGATCGAGGTCGTGCTCGACTGAGATCCGGCTAGGAGCGGCGTCGGGAGACGTGCAGAACCGTGCCGTCGGCGCCGGTCACGACGGTCAGCCCGCTGCCGGAGAACCGCGTGCGGTCGGGGTTGTCCTGCTCGGGTGAGACCCGGGCCGGCGACGCGAGAACCTCGGCCACCTCGGCGTCGGTGATCCCGAAATCAGTGGCGGAGCGCCGCGCACCACGGGTCATCCGCACGGCTTCCGCGCTCTTGCCGGAGGACTGCGGCCGACGCCGCTGGCCGGCGTCCGAACGGCCCGTGGCGGCGCTGCGCTGACGCTGGACGGGCGGGGTTTCGGCGTAGACCGTGGAGTCGTCACCGTCTGCGGACGGGTCGCTCGGCGGTGCCAGGAAGAGCATGGCCGGTTTGGGTGGTGCAGACGGGCTTGAGGACATATCGTCCCTTCGGGTCGATGCTTCGGTGCGCCGGCATGCCGCCGTGGAAACAGCCCGTTCGATCACGGGAGCGGCTGAGCTCTGCCTTTCGGCTTCTCGAGGACGGCCGGCGCGCCGTCTAGTGGGGGTCGCGGCCTCGCGATGGGGACCCGCTACCAACCATACCTGCTACCACGCCGTCGCGCTGCGGTGTGAACGCTGGTCGAGCCGGTGACCGGCGTCGGGGGTGCCCCTGCTCACCCCGCGACCGCTCCCACCAGGTGCGTTCCGACGTCGACGACGTGTCCGGCGTCCGGCGCGGCCGGCAGCGTGAACCGGACGATCGTGCCGCCACCGGCGTTGTCGGTCGCGGCGATCGTGCCGTGGTGGCGTTCGACGATACGGCGGCAGATCGCCAGCGTCAGGTCGCTCTCCGGGTAGAGACCGGTGCCGGGGTCACCCGGGCTGAACAGCTGCGCGTGGCGGCCGGCCGGGATGCCGATGCCGTGATCGGCGATCTCCACCCGGATCCACTCGCCGCCCGGCACGGCGTGCGCGCGGACGGCGATCCGCGGCGTCTCGTCCGGAGGGGTGTACTTCAACGCGTTGCCCAGCAGCCCGGCGAACAGCCGCCGGAGCAGGTGGGCGTCACCACGCACCGGCGGCAGCCTGCGCACGATGACGTGCGGGGCGCGGGTACCGGCCGCGGGCAGCACCACCGTGAGTGCCTCGGTCACCAGCCGGTCCAGGTCGACGTCGGTCAGGCGCAGGTCGGCGTCGCGGGTGGCCGCGTAGGCGAGCAGGTCGTCGACGAGCCGGCGCATCCGCTCGGTGGCGGCCCGGACCCGGGCGAGCCGATCGCCGCTCAGGGTGGGGCCGGCCTGGTCGAGGTAGCCGAGGACGGCCGTGAGCGGCGCGTGGAGCTCGTGCACCGCGATCCCCGCGAAGGCCGTGAGGTCGGCCTCGTGCGCACGCAGCGCGGTGACGTCGCGGGACACGGCGAGCGCGCCCGGCCGGTCCGACCCGAGGTCGAGCGGCTGCGCCCCCACCCGCACGCGGACGCCGTCGGGGCGGGCGGAGCTGCGCACCAGGAACTCGTCGGTGCAGGCCGCGCCGGTGAGCGCGCGACGCAACGGCAGGTCGGGCCCGGGGTAGGGGGTGACTCCGTCGACGCGGTAGACGCCGTTGGGCGCCTCGGCCAGCATCGCCTGGGCCGGCGGGTTGAGCAGCGCCACGGTGCCGTCCTCGTCGGCGACCGCGACGCCCTCGTCGATGCTCGTCAGCACCGCGTGGAGCAGCGTCGCCTGCTGGCGGGCGGACCGTTCGGTGCGCTGGAGGTCGGCGGCAGCGGCGGCGAGGCGGGCGCGGTCGCGGGCCCGGCCGAGCGCCAGGAGGTAGGCGAACAGGCCGGCCAGCACGCTCAGCGACGCGCCGGTCGCGAGCACGACCTCGTCGAAATGCGAATCCACCGGCGCGCCGGTGACGGCGGGGCGTGTCGCGGCGAGGAAGTCGTCGCGGTCGAGGCCGAGGACGACCCAGCCGCGAGTGCGCGAGATCGGTGCGGCCACGGCGAGCGCGGCGCCGGACGACGCCGGGTACGGGTCGGAGACGACGACGTCCGAGCCGAGCGTCGCCGCGGCCTGGGGCACGCCGCCGAGATCACGGCCGGCGCGGGGGAGCGTGCCGTCGAGCGGACGGTCGAGCACGGCGTAGTAGTGGTCGGCCGCGCTGCGTGCCGGGTCCAGCCGCACCCCGGGCCAGGACTTCCGCGCGATCGCGGCCGGCACGACCACGCTCACGCCGCTGACGCCGGGCAGGTTCGCCAGCGTCGACGTCACCGCGCTGAACCCGGTGGCGTCGAGCGTTCCGAGCGCGCCCAGAGCCGCGGCCGCCTGCCGGGCCGAGTCGGTGTACCGGCGCATTCCGGCGGCGGTCGCGGCGCGGGCGGCCACCGCGCGCTGCTCGGACACCCGGTCGAGCCCGCGCTGCTCGAGCGCTCGGAGCCCGCCGGCGGCCAGCACCGAGAGCGCGACCCCCAGTGCCGCCACCGCAGCCGCCAGCGCGGCGCCCCGGGCCCCGACCCGGACCGGTTCGGTCATACCGGCGATTATGGGGTGTTTCGCGAGTTTTAGTCGACGGCTGGCTGCGGAACCGGCGCAGTTTCCACCCGCTTGCGGGTGAAGAGCCGGCGGGGCGGGCGCTTCGAGCGGTCGAGGTCGGACAGGCGCGCGAGCAGCGGGCCGGACACGACCGTGATCAGGACGTACGCGGTGGCGAGCGCGCCCAGTTGCTCGTCGACCCCGGAGGCGACGGCCAGACCGGCGATGACGATCGAGAACTCGCCGCGTGGCATGAGCGCGAGCCCGGCGCGCAGCCGGCCCTTCGAGGCGATGCCGGCCCGGCGGGCGGCGTACCAGCCGGTGAGGACCTTCGTGCCCATCGTGACGGCGGCCAGGCCGAGCGCGGGCAGCAGCACCGGCGGGATCGTCTCCGGCGCCGTGGAGAGCCCGAAGAACACGAAGAACACCGCGGCGAACAGGTCACGCAACGGGCTGAGCAGCGCGGTCGCCGAGTGCGCCACCTCGCCGGAGAGCGCGATGCCGACCAGGAACGCGCCGACCGCGGCCGACACCTGCAGCTCCGACGCGATGCCGGCCACCAGCAACGTCAGGCCGAGGACGCCGAGCAGCAGCGCCTCCGCGTCGTCGGCGGAGACCAGCTTTGTGATCCAGTCGCCGAACTTCAGGGCCAGCACGAGCACCACCGCGACCGTGCCGAGCGCGATGCCGAGCACGACCGACCCCTTGGCGAACCCGACACCGGCCAGCAGCGCGGTGAGGATCGGCAGGTAGAGAGCCATCGCCAGGTCCTCGATCACGAGCACGCTGAGCACGATCGGCGTCTCGCGGTTACCGAGCCGCCCCAGGTCGCTGAGCGTCTTCGCGATGACGCCCGACGACGACACCCAGGTGACGCCGGCCAGCGCCACGGCGCCGACCACCCCCCAGCCCAGCGCCAGCGCCAGGAGCGCGCCGGGGATCGCGTTCAGCAGCGCGTCGACGAGACCGGCCGGGGCCGCCGCGCGGACGTTGCTGACGAGTTCGGAGGCGGTGTACTCCAGCCCCAGCGTGACCAGCAGCAGCACGACGCCGATCTCGGCGCCGACCTCGATGAACTCTTCGCTGGACGAGAGCGGCACCAGGCCGCCGTGGCCGAATGCCAGACCCGCGAGGAGGTAAAGCGGGATGGGGCTCAAGCCCACGCGTCGGCCGGCTCTGCCCAGCAGAGCCAGCGCGAGCAGGATCCCGCCGACCTCGATCAACAACGTCGCGGAGGAATGCACCGGCCTCCCTCGTCGTACTTTGTGCAGTTCTTGGTTGCCCGGACCCTCGTCGGCCGCGGCATAGCTACATGGCCACCCCGGACGGGTGGCTCGTTCCTACCTGTGTCGTTGTTTTTCCCGGGAACGCTCAGGCGTCCCCGCGGAGGATCGACGCGACGCCGTCGACACCCTCCCGAGTACCGACGACGACCATCGAGTCGCCGGCTTCGAACACGAACGACGGCCCGGGCGACGCGATGACCTCGCCCTGCCGGAGAACCGCGACGATCGAGGCGCCGGTGCGCGTGCGGGCCTGGGTGTCACCGAGCGGGCGCCCCGCGAACGCCGACCCCTTGAGGATCGGCAGCTGTTCGGTGAGCACTCCGATGACCTGCTCCTGCATCTCGGCGAGGTGCCGGACCAGCTGGGGCGCCCCGAGGAGCTCCGCGATCGCGTTCGCCTCGTCACCGGTGAGCGGAACGGTCTCGCTGGCGGCGTCGGGGTCGTCGACGTCGTACACGACGAGCTCGCGATGTCCGTCCCGGTGGGTCAGCACGCCGATGCGGCGACCGCACTTGGTCACCACGTCCTGCACGACGCCGATCCCGGGGAGGGCTCGCTGCTCTACCCGCGCACTCATCCTCGTCCTCCGGCTCATTGCCCCCGCGGCCCCCCGACCCGACACTTGTCCGTCAGCTTATCGTGCACCGCCGGCGCCTCTGAGCAGGACTGTCGGAGGGGAGCGGTACGTTGCGGCGCGTGACGGGTGAACCTCGGGTCGAGCCCGAGACGTGCGCGGCCGTCGAGTTGACGACGCCGATCGGGCCGCTCGGTGTGCTGGTCACGCCGCGCGGCGTGCTCGCGGTGGGGCTCGCCGGGCTCGCGGCCGCGGAGGAGGCGGCGGCCGGGCTGCCGGGGCTGACGGAGGGCCCGCTGCCGGGCCCGGTGGAGCGGGTCCGGGGTGAGTTCGACGCGTACTTCGCCGGTCGTCTTCGGCGCTTCACGGTGCCGATCGACTGGCGCCTGAGCAGCGGTTACGCCCGCGAGGTTCGGGAAGCGCTGTACGCGGGCGTCGGCTACGGGGAGACGATCAGCTACGGCGCGCTCGCCCGCCGGGTGGGCGACGCCGACGTCGAGGGCGAGTTCGGCGCGGCACGGGCGGTCGGCCGCGCGATGGCCACGAACCCGGTGCCGGTGATCGTGCCGTGCCACCGGGTGCTGGCCGCCGACGGCAGCCTGCACGGCTTCGGCGGCGGCCTCGAGATGAAACGCCGGCTGCTGGCCCTGGAAGGCGCCGTCCCCGACGTCCTGTTCTAGCGGTCCGCGCCTCACGTCCCCAGCCCAGGGCTCAGGCCGGAGCAACCGCCTGAACAGCGGCCAGCAGGCCTTCCGGGGTGGTCATCCCGGGGGTGGGGAGCAGGGCGGCGATCGGGGTGGTGACGCCGGCGTCGGCGTAAGCACGCAGGTGCGCGCGGCACTCGTCCGGGGTGCCGTGCACGATCAGGGCGTCGATCACCTCGTCCGGGATCGCGGCGTTGGCGGCGGCTCGGTCGCCCGCGCTCCAGGCGTCCCACATCGGCGTGAGCACGTCGCCCCGTCCGAGCCACTCGTGCTGCGCCCGGTACGCCGGCACCGTCAGGTACGACGAGATCAGCCGCCGTCCGAGCGCGCCGACGTACTCCCGGTCGGTCGACGGGCACACGAAGATCCGCGCCGCCACCTCGGTGTCCGCCCCCACCTCCGCGAGCGCGGTCGGCACGTCGGTCGCCGCCAGCCAGTTCAGGATGACGCCGTCGGCCTCCCGCCCGGCGAGCCGCAGCATCCCCGGCCGCAGCGCCGCGAGCAGGATCGGCGGTGACACCTCCGGTACCCGTGCGAGCCGGAACCCGCGCACGGCGAACGTCTCGAACTCCTCGTCGATCTTCTCGCCGGCCAGCGCGCGACGCAGGAACCGCAGCGTGTCGCGCACCCGCTGGTAGGGCTGCTCGAACGGGATCCCGTTCCACGACTCGACGATCGCGGGCGACGACGCGCCGATGCCGAGCGCGAACCGGCCGGGGGCGGCGTCGGCGAGCGTCGCGGCGCTCATCGCGATCAGCGCCGGGCCGCGGGTCTGGACCGGCACCACCGCGGTGCCGAACCGCAGCGACGACGACCACGTCGAGAACAGCGCGAGCGGGCCGAACGCGTCCGAGCCCGCGGTCTCGGCCGACCAGACGTCGGTGAACCCGAGGTCGGTCACCGCCTCGATCACCGCGCGGTGGCGGTGCAGCGGCACGGAGTCCAGCGGCAAGGTCAATCCCCAGCGAGGCACGCGCGCGACGCTAGCAGCGTCCGTTCCGAGCCCGGGCGAATGTCGTTAAGCTACGCATATGTCCGTTTATCCGGCCGTGGTCGGGCGTCACGCGAGGCTGCCGCACTGGGCCTCGCTCCCGGTCGTGGTCGCGGTGTTCGGGTTGAGCGTGACCTTGCTGGTCACCGGCGTTCTGCACCAGTCCGAGCAGCGGCGGGCCCGGACGCTGCTGGAGCGCCAGGCGACCGGCGTCGAGGCGGCGATCACCGCCGAGGCCAACCGGTACGTCGACACGATGACCGATCTGACCGCCGCGATCAGCGCGCAGACCAGCCTGACCGGTGAGGACTTCGTGGCGATCATGTCCGGGCTGAGCGCCGACCGCCTCTACGGTGCGTCGTCGGTCTCGCTCGTGATGCCCTCGGCGTCGGCCGAGCTCCCTGACCTGGCCACCGACTGGAGCCCCGGGGTCCAGTCCGACGCGCTGGTCCCCGACGCCGTGGGAGCCGCGCTCGCGCTGCCGCACCGCTACGTCGTCCTCAACCGGACGCTCGACGGGTCGACCGCGCGCGTCGGGCGGGACGTCGCCCGGATCGCCCCGGCCCGGGACGCGATGGACGCCTCGATGCGCCTCGGCCGGCCGATCGCCAGCCGGACGTACGTGCTGACCAAGGACGCCGAGACGCTGCCGCCCGCGCAGCGGCAGTCGTCGTTCGTGGTCGCCTCGCCGGTCCGGCTCGCGGGCAACGCCGGGACCGGCGAACCGCGCGGCTGGCTGGTGATGGGCATGCGCGGCCAGGACTTCCTCGAGCGGACGCTGCGCCGTGCCGCCGCCGGCCAGGTCCGCGTCGAGCTCCGCGACGTCGAAGGCACGAAGGCCCGCCGGGTCGCGAGCTGGCCGCGCGGCGGCGACGACCTGCTGACCACGATCGGCGCCGCGGGCCGCGCGGACGCCGCCGGCGCGACGCCGACCCCCGCGCCGGCCACGACCTGGCGGGCCGACGGGATCGAGCACCGGTGGGTCACGGTCGCCGGGCGTACCTGGCTGCTCTCGGTGGCGCCGATGGACTCGTTCGTCCAGCCCGACGGGACCCTGGACACGGTGGTCCTGGTCGCGGGCACGCTGATCGGCCTGCTGCTCGCCTCGCTGGTCGGCGTCCTGACCCGCTCCCGTGACCGTGCTCTGGTCGACGTCCAGCACGCGACCGCGGCCCTGCGCGCCGACGTCGCCCGGCGCGAGGAGGTCGAGGTCGAGCTCCGCCGCCGGGAACGGGAGCTGGCCGGGTTCGCCGGCGTGGCCGCGCACGACCTGCGCAGCCCGCTGACCGCGGCGTCGGCCTACCTCGAGGTGCTCGCCGACGAGGCCACCGACGAGCTGGGCCACCAGGGCCGGGACTTCCTCGGGCGGGCCCGCTCGGCGGTGGCACGCACCGACCGGATGCTCACCGACCTGCTGGAGTACGCCACCGCCGAACACGTCGAGCTCCACCGGACGCAGGTGAGCCTGAACCTGCTCGTCGCCGAGGTGATCGCGGAGCGCACCGACCGCCTCGAACCCGATCCGCACCGGGTGACGGTCGGCGAGCTCCCGGTGGTCTCGGGCGACCCCGGCATGCTGCGCCAGGTGCTGGACAACCTGATCGGCAACGGGGTCAAGTACACCGCGCCCGGACGGCCGCCGCGGGTGAGCGTGCGGGCCCGGCGGGGCGAGCGGGCCTGGCGGATCGAGGTGGCCGACCAGGGGATCGGCATCCCGCCGGAGGAGCGCGAGGGCGTGTTCGACGCGTTCCACCGGGGCGCGGGCAGCGGCGAGTTCTCCGGCAGCGGCCTGGGGCTGGCGATCTGCCGCAAGATCGTCGAGCGGCACGGCGGGGCGATCGGCGTCGAGCCGGACCCCGGCGGCGGCAGCGTGTTCTGGTTCACGCTGCCCGACCCACCGGCCTAGCGGAACAGGATCTCGTTGACGCGTGACGTCGTCTCGACGCCGCTCGCGTAGGTGCCCTTCGCGCGCTGGTCGGCCATCACCGCGACGAGGTAACGCTGGTGGGCGCCGACCCATCCGGCGGAGTTGATCACCCACCCGGCCCGGTAGCGGAACCAGCCGTTCTTGTTGCCGCGGATCCAGCCGGAACCGGCCGCCCACACACCCCACTGCTGGTTCCCGGCGACGCCGCGCATCCGCGCGATCAGGTACCGGCGCACCTCGTCCGGTGTCTCCCGGACGACGTAGCGCACCAGCCGCCGCAGGTCGGCCGCGGTCGTCTTCATCGACCCCCAGTGCCGGGCGAGGCCGGGCACGAATCCCGTGTCGGTCATCCCGTACGACGCCCAGCGGGAGACCATCGACGCGCCGCCGTAGCGGTTCCACAGGTGGTTCGCGGCCGCGTTGTTGCTGCTCACCAGCGCGGTGTACAGCCAGTGCGCGTCCGCGGTGGTCAGCTCGATCTCGCCGCGGTGCTGTCGCATCAGGATGTCCAGCGCGATCGCGAGCTTCGCGGTCGACGCCGCGTAGATCGGACGGTCGGCGTACTCGTTGCGCCAGACCCGGTTGCGCCAGCCGTCCGAGACCGCCAGGCCGGTGTAGCCCGGCCGGGTCTCCAGATAGGCGTCGGCGCGGCGCACCCGTTCGGCGAAGTCACAGTCGAAGCCGGTGGCGTCGTCGACGCAGCCGTCCGCGTACGCGGGGCTCACGGCGACGAGCAGGCCACCCAGCAGGGTGGCCACGAGAAGACAGATCGACAGGCGGACGTGCACGGTTACCCTCCGGGAAGAGCCGTCTCTCAAGTCCTTGAAAGTCACGCTAATGCCGATTTGTACCAAAAGTGAGAACCACTCGCGGCGGGTCGGCTTCGGGGAATCCCGCCGCGAAAACGGGTATTGCTGCGCGCATACCGGAAAAGGGGAGGTGGCACGGTGCCGATCGCGACGATCGACCCGACCGACGGCCGGGTTCTGCAATCCTTCGAACCGCTGACCGAAGCCGAAATCGACGAGCGCCTGGCCCGGGCGGTCGAGGGCTTCGCGGCGCTGCGGTCCGCCACGTTCGACCAGCGTGCGACGTGGCTCCGGGCCGCGGCCGACATTCTGGACGCCGAGCGCGACGAGATCGCCCGCACGATGACCGTCGAGATGGGCAAGACGCTCGTCGCGGCGAAGGCCGAAGTGGCCAAGTGCGCGGTCGCGTGCCGGTACTACGCCAAGCACGCGCCGGCGTTCCTCGCCGACGAACCCACCGATCCCGCCGCCGTGAAAGCGCGCCAGGCCTACGTGCGTTACCAGCCGCTCGGCCCGGTGCTCGCGGTCATGCCGTGGAACTTCCCGCTCTGGCAGGCGATGCGGTTCGCCGCCCCGGCGCTGATGGCCGGCAACGTCGGCCTGCTCAAG
The DNA here is from genome assembly GCF_000585375.1 of Cryptosporangium arvum DSM 44712. NCBI lineage: Bacteria > Bacillati > Actinomycetota > Actinomycetes > Cryptosporangiales > Cryptosporangiaceae > Cryptosporangium > Cryptosporangium arvum. The sequence goes on along the minus strand of NZ_KK073874.1, from coordinate 6,683,606 downwards.
CACGCGTCGAACGTCCCGCGGACCGCGTTGTTCATGGAGCAGTTGTTCTCCCGGGCCGGGTTCCCGGAGGGTGCGTTCCAGACGCTGCTGATCGGCTCGGACCAGGTCGAGGCGGTGCTGAGCGACAAGCGCGTCGTCGCGGCGACGCTCACCGGCAGTGAGGGCGCGGGCCGCTCGATCGCCGCGATCGCCGGGCGCGAGCTCAAGAAGACCGTGCTCGAGCTCGGCGGCAGCGACCCGTTCGTGGTGCTGCCGTCGGCCGACATCGAGCGGGCCGCCGCGGTCGCGGTGACCGCACGCTGCCAGAACAACGGCCAGTCGTGCATCGCCGCGAAGCGGTTCATCGTGCACACCGACGTCTACGACGCGTTCGCCGCCGCGTTCGTCGACCGGATGGCCGCGCTCACCGTCGGTGACCCGATGGACGAGAAGACCGACGTGGGACCGCTCGCCACCGAGCAGGGTCGCACCGACGTGACCGAGCTCGTGCAGGACGCGGTGTCGCAGGGCGCGACGGTGCTGTGTGGCGGCACCGCGCCCGACCAGCCGGGCTGGTGGTACCCGCCGACCGTCGTGGCCGACCTCACCCCCGAGATGCGGATGTACCGCGAGGAGGTGTTCGGGCCGGTCGCCGGGGTGTACCGGGCGTCGAGCTACGAGGAGGCGATCGCGATCGCGAACAGCACCGACTTCGGCCTCGGGTCCAACGTCTGGACCACCGACCCGGTCGAGCAGGAGCGGGCCGTGAACGACCTGGAGGCCGGCGCGGTGTTCGTGAACGGCATGGTCACCTCATACCCGGAGCTGCCGTTCGGCGGGATCAAGACGTCCGGGTACGGGCGTGAGCTCTCCGCGCAGGGCATTCGTGAGTTCTGCAACGTGAAGACCGTCTGGGTCGGCTAAGCGTCGACCGGCTCGGCCACCCAGGCCGAGAACACCGGCACCCGGTGCCACGGACCCGCCTGCCCGCCCACCACCGCGACGACCGCGTACGGCCGGCCGAACCGGAGGTGGGCGGTGCGCCGGACCCCGGGCCGGGGTCGCGGCGCGCCGGCCCGCATCGCGATCGCGGTCACCGCCGCGGCCCGGAAACCGACGCGGGAGTAGTCGGCCCTCGCGCTCTGCACGGCGTCGGCCCCGACACCGTCACGCTGCGGCGGCAGCAGCGGGGCCAGGGCCGCGACCGCGTCGCCGAACCCGGTCCGCCGGTCGCGGAGCAGGTCGTGCCGGCTCCGCGCGGACCAGGCCGGCAGCGTCGCGAGGCAGCGCTGGTCGCGGCCGTCGGGAGCGAGCGTCGGCGCCGTTTCCTCGGTGAGCGTCCAGGCGTGGCCCTCGCCGAGCGGGAGGTCGAACAGCGACCGGTCCGCGACCGGTCCGTCGATCGCGATCCGGTGGGCCGCGCGGAACACGGCGGCCGCCGGGACCGACGGGGCCGCGATCACCGAGGTGACCAGCAGCGGTTCGGCGTCGGAGCTGCGCACCACGTGCACGGCGACGTCGCCGGCCTCGGGGGTGGACACGATCGACGCCTCATGGGCGGTGGACGCGTGCAGCACGGTGGTGACGCGGCCGCCCCACGGGCCACCGAGCGACGCCGCCGGAGCGGTGGTGAACGGCACCCGCCACGACACGTCGGTGGCCAGCGCGGAGGCCAGCACGAGCAGCGTCTCCGGGCCGACCGTGAGCGGGAACCGCTCGATCAGCCCGCGGGTCCGGTCCGCGGCCCAGTGGTCGGCGCCTTCCGGGGAGGGCACCGCGCCCCGCTCGACGGCCGCGCTCAACCCGTCCTCCCAGGCCCGCAGGGTCGGCGTCCTGACGTCCTCGCGCGTCCACAGCGCCGCCGCCGACGCGACCGCCGGGTGGGGGTGTTCGAGCAGCTCACCGGCCCGGGCAGCGGCCGCGTCGGCCGGTTCGCCGAGGACGCTCTCCAGTGACCGGCGGACGTGGCCGGTCGCGGCGGGCGCGGCCAGCGCGAGCACCAGCCAGGCGCCCAGCGGCGACGCCACGTGGTGGGCGTCCCCGATCGTGGCGTGCAGCTTCTCCGCGTACGCCGCGATCGCGTCCGGAAAAGTCATGACGCCTCGGCCGCGTCGGCCACCCAGGCGGAGAACACCGGGAGGCCGTGCCACGGCCCCTCCGGTTGCCGGGCCACCGCCACCACCGCGTACGGCCGCCCGAAGCGCACCGTCGCGGTGCGCAGCACACCGGGGCGCGGCGGCGGGGGAGCGCTGGTCATCCAGGCCATCGCGGTCACCGCGGCGGCCCGGAACCCGACCCGGGTGTACTCGGCCCGCGCGACCTGCCGGGCCGCCACGTCGAGCGCGGAGCCGAACAGCCGCGCCACCGCCGTCCCCGCGGCGTCGAACCCGAGGCTCGCGTCGGCGAGGAGGTCGTGGTCGGAGGACGCCGTCCAGGCCGGCAGCACCGCGTCGTACGCCTCGTCGCGGCCGGACTCCGTGCGCACCGGCGCCTGCTCCTCGGTGATCGTCCAGGCGTGGCCGTCGCCGAGCGGCAGGTCGAACAGCGAGTGCGCGCGGACGCCGTGCAGCGCGGCCCGGTGCGCGGCGGCGAGCACGGTCGCCGGCGCCACGTCCGGCGCGCCGATCACCGAGACGACACGCAGCCCGTCGCTCCAGCCCTCGACCGGGTTCGCCTCCGCGCTGTGCACGGCGACGTCACCGGCCTCGTCGTCGGCCACGATCCGGACGTCGTGCCCGGCCGGGGCGCGCAGCGCCGTGGACACCGTCCAGGGTGAGTCGCCGAGCGCGGTGGCCGGTGTGGTCTCGAACGGGACGGTCCACGACACGTCGGTGCCGAGCGCCGAGGCGAGCACGAGCACGGTCCGGGGGTCGAGCGTCAGCGGGAAGCGGTCGATCAGGCCCCTGGTGTTCTCGCGGGCCCAGGCGTCGGCCTCGGCGGGCGAGGGGATCGGGCCCCGCTCGACCGCCGCGCCGAGCCCGGCGATCCAGGCGTCGGACGCCGGTGTCCGGCCCCGGCTCCAGACCGCCGCGGCCGCGGCGACCAGCGGATGCGGTTTCGCGAGCAGTGCCGCGGCCCGCGCCGCCGCCTCGTCGACCGGTGATCCCAGCGCCTCCTCGAGCGGGCCGCGCTCGGCGGCGGTCGCGGCCGGCGCCGCCAGCGCGAGCACCAGCCACGCGCCGAGCGGCGACGCCACGTGGTGGGAGGAGCCGAGGGCGGCATGCAGTCGGGCCGCGTACGCCGCGACCGCGTTCGGGGAACCCATCGCCCCAGTCTCGCCCTTGACGGCCACCTCCCCGAAGTGGTCTAGTCCGGGCCAGACCACCTCGACGGCCGAGCGGAGGGCATTCTGACCGCCGTGAACCCACCCGCGCAGATCGACGCGCGCAGCCCGGTGCCGAAGTACTACCAGCTGCGCGAGATCCTGCTCGACCTGATCGAGCGCGAACTCACCGTCGACGCCCCGGTCCCGTCCGAGCGTGAGCTGGCCGCCCGGTACGGGCTGTCCCGGATGACCGCCCGGCAGGCCATCGAGCACCTGGTCAGCGAAGGCAAGCTGTACCGGGTCCAAGGCCGGGGCACGTTCGTGGCCCGGCCGAAGATCGTCATGCCGCTGCGCCTGACGTCGTTCAGCGAGGACATGCGGGCCCGCGGGATGATCCCCGGCGCGCGCGACCTGGGCCGCCGCTCGATCGACGCACCGGCCGCGGTCGCCCGCGAGCTCGGCGTCGAGGCCGGGGCGCCGCTCTACGTCGTCGAGCGGCTGCGTACCGCGGACGGCGTCCCGATGGCGCTGGAACGCTCGCACCTGCCGGCGCGGCTGGTGCCGGGCCTGCTCGATCAGTCCCTTCAGGACCGGTCGCTGTACCAGCTGCTCGCGCAGGAGTACGGGCTCGCGCTGGACCGCGGTGACCAGGTGATCGAAGCCGGCATCGCCGACCGCGGCGACGCCGAGCTGCTCGGCCTCGCGCCCGGCAGCGCGGTGCTGCGGCTGCAGCGTCGCTCCTGGGCCGGTGCGGTGCCGGTCGAGTACGTCGTCTCGACCTACCGCGCGGACCGGTACCAGCTGCGTGCCTCGCTCGACATCGACCCACCGGGAGGCGGCACGTGATCGAGGACCTGATCGACAAGACGCTGCTGGTCGGCTTCGAGGAGCCGGACCCGCCGGAGTGGTTCCGCCGCGCCGCGCCCGGCCTCGGGGGAGTCGTCCTCTACGGACAGAACCTGCGGAGCGACACCGACGCCGCCCGGCTGGCGGCGCTGCTGCACCAGGACTCCGACGTCGTGCTGGCGGTCGACGAGGAGGGCGGCGACGTCACCCGGGTGCACTACCGCAACGGCAGCCCGGTGCCCGGCAACTACGTCCTCGGGGCCGCCGACGACGAGGGGCTGACCGGCGCGGTCGCCACCCGGATCGGGGCCGGGCTGCGTGCGGCCGGCATCGGCTGGAACCTCGCCCCCGACGTCGACGTGAACTCGGTGCCGGAGAACCCGGTGATCGGTGTCCGCTCGTTCGGCGCCGATCCCGACCTGGTCAGCCGGCACGCCGCGACCTGGGTGCTGGCGATGGAGAACACCGGCGTCGCGGCCTGCGCCAAGCACTTCCCCGGGCACGGCGACACCCGCTCGGACTCGCACTACGGGCTCCCGGTGGTCGACTGCGACGAGGCGGAGTGGCGCCGGGTCCACCTGCCGCCGTTCGTCGCCGCGATCGAGGTCGGGGTGCGGTCGATCATGACCGCGCACGTCGTCGTCCCGGCGCTCGACGACCGGCCCGCCACGATGAGCCCGAAACTGCTCACCGACGTCCTGCGCGGCGAGCTGGGCTATCCGGGCGTCATCGTGACCGACGCGCTCGACATGGGCGCGATCAAGGACGGGGTCGGGCTGGGCCCGGGCGCCGTCGCCGCGCTCCGGGCGGGCGCGGACGCACTCTGCCTCGGCGCGATCGGCGGGGAAGGGCTCTACCGGGAGGTTCGCACCGCGGTACGGGCCGCCGTCGACGACGGCGCGCTCCCGCTGCGCCGCCTGGAGGAGGCCGCCGAGCGCGTCGAGGCCCTGCTCGCCTGGGTCCGCAAGGCCCCCGACCCCGGCGGCGTGCCCGCGGACTCCGATCCGGGGCTGGAGGCGGCCCGACGGGCGGCCCTGGTGTTCGGTGATCCGACGCTCACCGGCCCGCCGGTCGTCGTCGAGCTCCGGGCGACACCGAACCTCGCGGTCGGCGAGGCGTACTGGGATCTGGCCGGCCCGCTCGCCGACCGTGGCGTCGCACCGCACGCGGTCCACCGGCTCACCGACAACTCGGGGCTGTCCGACGTGCTCACCGCCGCCCAGGGGCGTCCGCTCGTCGTCGTGGGCCGGGACGTGGCCCGTCATCCCTGGCAGCAGAAGGCCTGGCACGTCCTGTCCGGACAGCGTCCCGACGCGGTGCTCGTCGAGATCGGCCTGCCCCGTCCGGACGTCACGGCGCACGGACAGCGCGTGTTCGTCGGCGGTGCCGGACGGCCGAACCTGCAGGTAGCGGCCGAGCTGCTCACGGGCGTCACTCACCGTCCGTAGCGTTACCGAACTGATGTCTTGACGCCCACTGTGGGCCGTGCCACAGTCCCGGGCTAGACCGGTATGGACCACTGGCCGGACCCAATCCAGAATGAGGAGGCGACGTGCGCGTTCGCCGAGCGTTGACCGTGGGGCTCACCACCCTGGTCGCCGCGTCCCTGGCGTTGTCGGGCTGCAGCAGCAGCGACGACGGCGGCAGCGACGGCGGCGGGACCAAGAAGCTCACCGTCTGGCTGATGACCGGCTCCGCGCCGGACGCGCTGGTCGACGAGATCAACACCGAGTTCACCAAGGCCCACGAGGGCTGGACCGTCGACTACCAGGTCCAGCAGTGGGACGGGATCCAGGACAAGCTCACCACGGCGCTGGCCGGCAACAACCCGCCGGACATCGTGGAGCTCGGCAACACGCAGTCCCCGCGCTTCGTCGAGTCCGGCGCGCTGGCCGACCTGTCGAAGTCCAAGGACGACCTGAACGGCAAGAACTGGCTCGAGGGCCTCGCCGCGACCGGCGAGAACGACGGCAAGACGTTCGCGACGCCGTTCTACGCCGCCAACCGGATCGTCGTCTACCGCAAGAGCATGTTCACCAAGGCCGGCATCACCGCGCCGCCGAAGACGATCGACGAGTTCATCGCGGCCGGCAAGAAGCTGCAGTCCGCGAATAAGGCCGACAAGCAGTTCCAGGCGCTCTACCTGCCCGGTCAGTCCTGGTACACGCTGCTGAGCTGGGTCTGGGCCAACGGCGGCGACGTCGCGAAGGACGACGGCGGCAAGTGGACCGGCACCCTCGACAGCCCCGAGGCCCAGAAGGGCTTCGCCGACTACGCCCGGATCTACAAGGAGCTGTCGAAGGCCCCGGCCGACCAGGACGAGGCCAACCCGCAGCAGTCGACGGTGTTCGCCAAGGGTCACGTCGCGATGTTCATCGGCCTGCCCTGGGAGATCGGCACCGCGACCGCCCCCGACGGCGGTGACCCGAAGCTGAAGGACGACATCGGCACGTTCGAGATCCCCGGCCCGTCCGGCCCGGCGCCGGTCTTCCTCGGCGGCTCGAACCTCGGCGTCGCCGCGGCCAGCCCGAACGTGGACGCGGCCACCGACTGGCTGAAGCTGATGCTCGGCGACAAGTACCAGACCAAGCTGGCCTCGAACGGCGTCGTGCCGGCGCTGACCAACCTCGGCGACACCATCTACGGCGACAACGAGGCGGCCAAGGTGATGGCCGCGGCCGCCACCAACGGCGGCAAGGTCACGCCGGTCACCCCGGCCTGGGCCGCGGTGGAGAGCGGCACCAACCCGATCAAGAACGCGATGACGAAGGTGCTGCGCGGCACCGACGTCGCCACCGCGTCGAAGGAAGCCAGCACGTCGATCACCGACACGATGGCCAAGGCCAAGTAACGCCAGCCGGTCGCCGGGCTCCTCACGGGGGGAGCCCGGCGGCCCCTTGTTGTGAGAGGAGGTGCCGATGAGCACACCGACTGTGGTGCGGCCGAGTCCCGAGGTGGACGCGAAGCCACCGGCCGTCCGCGCCCGCGGCCGTCGTGAGCCACTGCCGTACCTCCTGCTGGTCCCGAGCCTGATCGCGCTGGGCGCGCTCTTCGCCTACCCGGTCTTCCTGCTGTTCCGGATGTCGTTCCAGCAGCTCGGCTTCGGCGAGCTCGTCCGCCGGGTGACGATCTGGACCGGCGTCGACAACTACACCGAGATCCTCGGCGACCCCGAGTTCTGGCAGGTCGTCTGGCGCACGGTCGCGTTCACCGCGGTCTGCGTCGGCCTGACGATGGTGCTCGGCACCGGCATCGGCCTGCTCCTGGTGAAGCTGGGCCGGAAGATGACGATCGCGGTGTCGATCTCGCTGGTGCTGGCCTGGGCCATCCCGATCGTCACCGCGACGACGCTCTGGCAGTGGATGTTCGACTCCACCTACGGCGTCGTGAACTTCCTGCTCGGCACGCCGGGCCACGACTGGTTCGCGAGCGGGATCTCGACGTTCGGCGTCATCGTGATCATCATCGTCTGGCAGGCCGTGCCGTTCGTCGCGTTCACCGTGCAGGCCGGCGTGCTGACGATCCCCGAGGAGTACTACGAGGCCGCGCGGATGGACGGCGCGAGCGGGTTCCGGGCGTTCCGCGCGGTGACCGTGCCGATCCTGCGCCCGATCCTGTTCGTGCTCGCGTTCCTCTCGACGATCTGGGACTTCAAGGTCTTCACCCAGGTCTGGGCGGTGCGCCAGGGCGGGCCCGACGGGCAGACCGTGACGCTGCCGATCTACCTCTACGACGTCGGCATCGCGTCCAGCCGGTACGGGCTGGCGGCCGCCGGTGCCGTCGTCATGGTGGCGATCCTCGCGGTCGTGATGGTCGTGTACCTGCGCCACATGTTGCGAACGGAGTTGGAAGACTGATGCGGAAGGTCTGGCCCAACGCGCTCGGCGTCGTTGTCATCGTCTTCTTCGCGTTCCCCGCCTACTGGATGATCCGCACGGCGTTCCTGCCGACGATCGACATCCAGAGCGACCCGCCGGTGTTCGTCCCGACCGACGGGACGTTCGACCACTTCGTCACCGCGGTCACCCGGCCGGGCTTCTGGAACTACGTCCGGAACAGCCTGTTCGTCACGCTGAGCGCGGTCGCGCTCTCGACGATCACCGCGCTGCTGGCCGCGGTCGCGGTGGCCCGGTTCCGGTTCCGGGGGCGCAAGGCCTACCTGGTGCTGATCCTCGCCGTGCAGCTCGCGCCGTTCGAAGCGCTGTTCATCCCGTACTTCCTGGTCTTCCGGCAGTTCGACCTGCTCGACCGGTTGCCCGCGCTGATCCTGGTGTACTTCGTCTCGATCCTGCCGTTCACGATCTGGACGCTGCGCGGGTTCGTCGCCGCGGTGCCGGCCGAGCTCGAGGAGGCCGCGCTCGTCGACGGCTGCACGCGCTGGCAGGCGTTCCTGCGGGTGGTGCTGCCGCTGCTCGGGCCGGGCCTGGTCGCGACGTCGATCTTCGGCTTCATCACCGCCTGGAACGAGTACCTGTACGCGTTCGTGTTCATGCGCAACGAGGACCACTACACGCTGCCGGTCTGGCTGGCGACCTTCCGCACCGCGTTCGGCGACGACTGGGGCGGCGCGATGGCCGGGTCGGTCCTGTTCACGCTGCCGGTGCTGATTTTCTTCCTGATCGTTCAACGCCGGATGGTCGGTGGGCTCACCGCAGGCGCGGTGAAAGGATGACACTCGTGACAAATAACGCGCCTGGTGCGTTGATGGCCGCCGAGATCGGCGAGCAACCGGAGATCCTCGCGTCGCTGCTGTCGTCGGCGGACGCCATCGGCGAGGTCGCGGCGGCCGTGCGGGCCCGGGCCCCGCGGTTCGTGATGCTGGCCGCCCGCGGCACCAGCGACCACGCCGCGCTCTACGCGAAGTACCTGATCGAGACGCGGCTCGGCTTGCCCGCCGGGCTGGCGTCCCCGTCCTCGATGACGCTGTACGGCAGTCGTCCCGACCTGCGTGACGTGCTCTTCCTCGGGGTGAGCCAGTCCGGTGCCTCGCCGGACCTGGTCGACTCGCTGACGGTCGCGGGGGAGTGCGGCGCGACCACGGTCGCGGTGACGAACAACCCGGCGTCCGACCTGGCCGCCGCGGCGGAGTTCGGCGTCGACGTGCGTGCCGGGGTGGAGAACGCGGTCGCGGCCACCAAGACCTACACCGCGGAACTGCTGGCGCTCTACCTCCTGCTGGGTGGCTCGGCGGCGGACGCCTCGGCGCTGCCGGCCGCGGCGGCCGCGACGCTCGATGGCGGCGTGGAGACGGCCGCGGCGCGGTACCGCTTCGCCGAGCGGCTGGTCACCACCGGCCGCGGGTTCGGGTACCCGACCGCCCGGGAAGCCGCGCTCAAGCTGATGGAGACCAGCTACCTCTCGGCGCTGGCGTTCTCCACCGCCGACCTGCTGCACGGCCCGTTCGCGATGATCGACTCCGGGGTGCCGGTGATCGCGGTCGCGACGCCGGACGCCGGCGGTTCCGCCGTGGCGCCGGTCGTGGCCCGGTTGCGTGAGTCCGGGGCCGACGTGCTCGTCGTCGGCGACGACCTTCCCGTGGTCCGGGACGGGGTTCCGGCGGAACTCTCCCCGGTGCTCGACATCCTGCCGCTGCAGCGGCTCGCCCGTCAGATCGCCCTCGACCGGGGCGAGAACCCGGACCGCCCGCGTGGCCTGTCGAAAGTGACCCACACTCGATGATCCCGCTTGATGAGTTGTCCGCTCTCGGTGTGGCTGAGCGGCTCTTCGACGCCGAGGCGCGGGTGCTGCCCGCGGTCCGCGCGGCGGCACCCCGGGTGGCGGAGGCCGCCGAGCTGATCGCCGCCCGGATGGCCGGCGGCGGCCGGCTGGTGCTGATCGGCGCCGGCACGTCCGGCCGGCTCGCGGTGCTGCAGGCCGCGGAGCTGCCGGGCACGTTCGGCCTCGCCGTCGACCGGGTGGCCGCACGCACCGCGGGCGGCGGCCCCGGTGGGCTGACCGGTACCGACGGCGACGAGGACGACGCCGACGCCGGGCGCGCCGACCTCCTCGACACCGGCTTCAGCGCGGGCGACACGCTCGTCGCGGTCGCCGCCAGCGGCCGGACGCCGTACACGCTCGCGGCGGTGGCGGCGGCCCGGGAGCTGGGCGCGTCGGTGGTGTCGGTGACGACCGTGGCCTCGTCCCCGCTGGCCGAGGCGGCCGACGTGGCCATCGAGGTGCCGATGGGGCCCGAAGCGCTGCGTGGTTCGACCAGGCTCACGGCCGGTACCACGCAGAAACTGCTGCTCGACGCGTTGACGACGGCGGCGATGGTGCGCCTGGGCCGCGTCCACGGCGACGTGATGATCGACGTCGTCCCGGCCAACGCGAAACTGCGGTTGCGCAGCGCCGGGCTGGTCGCCGAGATCGTCGGCTGCGACGCTTCGGAGGCGCTGGGTGTGCTGGACGAGTGCGGCGGCAACGCCAGGGCGGCGGTGCTGGTGCTGAGCTCGGGGCTCGGCCCCGACGACGCGGCGGCGCTGGCCGCCGGGCACCGGACGCTCCGCGCGGCGATGGCGGCGTCCCGATGACCGTCCTGACCGGCGCCCGGGTGGTGACGCCCACCGGCGTCCTGGAGCCGGGCTGGGTCTCGCTCTCCGGCTCGACGATCGACGCGGTGGGGTCGGGCGCCCACCCCGACGGGGAGGTCGTCGACCTCGGCGGTGGCTGGCTGCTGCCGGGGTTCATCGACCTGCACGTGCACGGCGGCGGCGGACACGACTTCACCGCGTCGGCCGACGACCTGGCGGCCGGCGTCGCCTACCACCGGTCACGCGGCACCACCCGCACGCTGGTCTCGCTGGTCACCGCGCCGATCGACGCGCTCGTCACGCAGCTGGGCTGGGTGGCCGACGCGGCGGAGGCCGGCACCGGGGTCGTCGGAGCGCACCTGGAGGGGCCGTTCCTGGCCGGTGCCCGCTGCGGCGCGCAGAACCCGGCCCACCTGCTCGACCCCACCCCCGACGCGGCGGCCGAGCTGCTCAAGGCCGGGCGGGGGCACGTGCGCGTGGTCACCGTGGCGCCCGAGCGGCCCGGTGGGCTCGCGCTGATCGACCAGCTGGTCGCGGCCGGGGTCGTCGCCGCGGTCGGGCACACCGACGCCGGCTACGAGACCGTGCTGACCGCGTTCGAGCGCGGGGCGTCGCTGGTGACGCACGCGTTCAACGGGATGCGTGGCGCGCACCACCGCGAACCCGGCCCGGTGCCGGCCGCGCTGGACGTCGGCGTGCCGTGCGAGCTGATCAACGACGGGGTGCACGTCCACCCGGCGGCCGCGCGGCTGCTGCTCCGGAGCCCGCTGGTGCTGATCACCGACGCGATCGACGCCACCGGCATGGGCGACGGCACGTACGTGCTGGGCGGCCAGGACGTGGTCGTCAGCGACGGCGAGGCGCGGCTGGCGCGCAACGGTTCGCTGGCCGGCAGCACGCTGACGATGGACGTCGCGGTGCGCCGGGCGGTCACCGACGTGGGCCTCGACATCGTCGACGCCTCGATCGCGGCCTCCGGCACCCCCGCGCGCCTGCTCGGCCTCGGGGGAGTGTGCGGCGCGATCGCCCCGGGCCTCGACGCGGACCTGGTCGTCCTCGACGACGCGCTCGAGCTCTCCCGCGTGATGCGTGCCGGCGACTGGATCTAGGGGTCTCGACGGCTGACCGGCCCTCCGCCCTCGCGCGAAAGCCCGGTCAGCCGTCGAGGGCCCGGATGATTTTGGTCAGGGCCGACTCGGTCGCGGCGCGCTCCTCGGGTGTCAGCTCGGCCGTGACGCGCTGGGCGAGGGCGGCCCGGGCGGCCCCGACGGGTTTCTCGGCCGCACGCCCGGCGTCGGTGAGGAAGAGGCGCACCAGACGAGCGTCCACGTCGTCACGCCGACGCGTGATCAGCCCGGCCGCCTCCATCCGGGTCGCGGCGTTCACGACGGTCGGCGTACTGACCCGCAGCCGCCCGGCCAACTCGCCCGGCGTCAGCCCGTCGTCGGCCCACAACACCTCGAGCATGAGGTTCTGCCCCACCCGGACACCGTGCGCGCTCATCGCCTCGTCCGATGCGGCCTGCAGCAGCTTGTGCGCCCGGGTGAACAGCCGGAGGAGGTCGGTCATGTCCGGAGCGTATTGCCCCGCAGTTCATTAGCCCGCTAACGTTAGCTAGCTAATGAAGGGAGCGGGCCATGATCTTGGTGACCGGCGGGCGGGGCTTCATCGGGTCCCACACCGTGGCCGCGCTGCGCGACCTCGGAGCGGAATGCCTTCCGGCCGGGCGTGCGCAGGCGGACTGCACCGAGCTGGACGCGTTACGCGCACTGGGCGAGAAGTATCCGATCACCGGCATCGTTCATCTCGCCGCGGTTCACCTCTCGTCGGTGCCGGTCGCCGATGAACTCCGCGCTAATCTCGCGGCCACGCTGAACGTCGCCGCCGTCGCGGCCGAGTGGGGCGTCGGCCGGGTCGTGTTCGCCAGCACGATCGGCGTCTACGGGGGGGTACCCGGGCCCGTCTGGCGGGAGGACGCGCCGTTGCCGCCGGGGGCGCCGTTCGCCGTCCCGGCGTCGAAGAGGGCCTCCGAGATCCTGGCACCGCTGGCGGTCGACGGCGCGGTGCACGCCCGGATCGGGGCGATCTGGGGGCCGGGTGGCCGGCCGTCGTCGCCGTTCATGGCCGTGCCGGCGCTGGTGCACGCCGCGGTACACGGAACACCGGCGCCGGACGCGTACGCCGACGACGCGATCGACCTGGGCTACGCGCGTGACTGCGGACGTGCGCTCGCGCTCCTGGCTACCGCGCCGAGCCTGCGGCACACCATCTACAACGTCAGCGGCGGCGTGGCCGTCACGAACGCGCGCTTCGCGGAGGCGCTGCGCACCGCCGTCCCCGAGGCGGCCGTGGCGCTCCGCCCCGGCCCTCGCCCGGCGGCGGCCCGCCTCGACATCTCGCGGCTGACCGGCGACACCGGTTACCGCCCCGCCTTCGGACTCGACGCGGCCGTCGCCGACTACGTGGAGTGGTTGCGGGCGGGGAATTCGCGCTGAGTAGCGTTCGTGCGGTGATCAAGGAGGCGACCGCGACGGTCTTCACGTTCGGGCTCGTCGAGGGGCGGTACTGCCTGGGGCTGGTCTTCCACCCGCGGCTCGGGGTCTGGATCCCGCCCGGCGGCCACGTCGAGCCCGACGAGACCCCGGCCGAGGCGGCGCTGCGTGAGGTGGCCGAGGAGACCGGGCTCACCGCGACGCTGCTGCCACCGCGGCACGAGCGGTACCCCGACGGGTACCCGCACCGGCCGGTGTCCCCGCCGTGGTGGACCGTCGAGATCCCGGTCGGCCCGGACCGCCACACGGACGCCGCGCACGTGCACGTCGACCACCAGTTCGTCGCGTTCGCGGCCTCGGGCACCGCGGGTACCACCGACCATCCGTTCGTCTGGCGTGCCGAGGCCGACCTGAGCGAGCAGGACGCGATCATCGCGGACGCCCGTGGCCAGGCGAAACTACTGTTCGGCCGGCTCCGGGACCTGGTCGGGGAACAGACCGGCTGGCCTCGATAGCGTCTGCTCCCGCGACGGGGCAGACTAAGGACCGGTCAGGGCGCGCCGGCGCCCTGCGTGTCCGGGAGGGCTGATGGGCAAGCCGGTCCTGCTCACCGTCGACGACGATCCGTCTGTGTCGCGCGCCGTGGCGCGCGACCTGCGGCGTCGGTACGGCGAGGACTACCGGGTGATGCGGGCCGACTCCGGCCCGCAGGCGCTGGACGCACTCAAGGAGATCAAGCTGCGCGGCGACCGGGTGGCGGCGATCCTCGCCGACTACCGGATGCCCCAGATGAACGGCATCGAGTTCCTCGAAGCCGCGATGGACCTGTTCCCGCGGGCCCGCCGGGCGCTGCTGACCGCGTACGCCGACACCGACGCCGCGATCCAGGCGATCAACGTGGTGGACGTCGACCACTACCTGCTCAAGCCGTGGGACCCACCCGAGGAGAAGCTCTACCCGATCGTCGACGCGCTGATCGCCACCTGGCAGGCCGCCGGCGATTCGCCGGTCGAGGAGATCAAGGTCGTCGGGCACCAGTTCTCACCGGGCTCGTTCGAGCTGCGTGACTTCCTGGCCCGCAACCAGGTGCCCTACCGCTGGTACCTCGCCGACTCCTCGGAGGGGCGGCGGCTGCTCGAGTCGGCCGACGCCGACCCGCAGGAGCCCGACGTCATCCCGCTCGTGGTCACGCCGGAAGGCGAGGTGCTGCGTAACCCCTCGCCGAACGAACTGGCCACGCGGGTCGGGCTCGCGACCAACCCGACCGAGAAGTTCTACGACGTGATCATCGTCGGCGGCGGGCCGGCCGGGCTCGGTGCCGCGGTCTACGCGGCCTCCGAGGGGTTAAGGACCGTCCTGGTCGAGCAGCAGGCCACCGGCGGCCAGGCCGGCCAGAGCTCACGCATCGAGAACTACCTGGGCTTCCCCGACGGGGTCAGCGGCGCGCAGCTGACCGACCGTGCCCGCAGGCAGGCGATCAAGTTCGGCGCCGAGATCCTGACCACCCGCAAGGCCTGCGAGCTGGTCGTCAAGGGCTCGGCCAGGGGCGTCAAGTTCGAGGACGGCACCGAGATCACGGCGCACGCGGTCGTGCTGGCCACCGGCGTCTCCTACCGGCGGCTGCAGGCCGACGGAATCGACGACCTGACCGGGCGCGGCGTCTACTACGGGTCCGCGGCGGTGGAGGCCCCGGCCTGCGCCGGGCAGGAGGTCGTGATCGTCGGCGGCGCCAACTCGGCCGGCCAGGCGGCGGTGTTCTTCTCCCGGCACGCGTCGAAGGTGCGCCTCGTCGTCCGCGGCGCGAACCTCGAGGCATCGATGTCGGCGTACCTGATCAAGCAGCTCGCCGAGATCGAGAACGTGCAGGTGCAGACCCGCACGACGGTGTGCGCCTGCCTCGGGGAGGGCCGCCTGCAGCGGATCGACCTGAAGAACGAGGACACCGGCGAGATCGAGCCGGTCGACGCGGGCTTCTGTTTCGTCTTCATCGGCGCCGCTCCGCTCACCGACTGGATGGACGGCGTGCTGGTGCGTGACGAGGCCGGTTTCGTGCTGGCCGGCACCGACCTGCTCGGCGACGACGGGGCGCGGCCGAAGGGATGGAATGCCGACCGCGATCCGTTCCCCTTGGAGACGAGCGTTCCGGGTGTCTTCGTCGCGGGAGACGTCCGGTCGCAATCGGTGAAGCGGGTCGCGTCCGCGGTCGGCGAAGGCGCCATGGCGGTGACGCTCGTTCACCGCTACCTGAGTTCGTAGGAGGACACCGCGATGGCTGACCGGGTGAGCCCAGAAGAGCTCCAGAAGCTGTTCCTGTTCGAGGCACTCGACGCCGATCAGCTGGCGTGGCTGTCCGAACACGGTGCCGTGGAGGAGCACGAGCCCGGCACCGTGTACGCCGAGGGCGACCCGGCGACCTGCTTCTTCGTCCTGCTCTCCGGGACGGTGAAGCTGAGCCGCACGGTCGGCGGTGCGCGGGTGGAGATCTCGCGCACCGACAAGGCCGGGTCCTACGCCGGTGCCTACCTGGCCTACCTGGGCGACCGGGTGCCGCAGCGGTACCTGCAGACGGTGAGCGCGCTGACCACGGCGCGGTTCTTCGTCCTCTCCGCCGAGGACTGGGCGACGGTCGTCTCCACCTGGTTCCCGATGACCGTCCACCTGCTGGAGGGCCTGTACTACGGCGGTCAGGCCAGCCAGGCGACGGTCGGCTCGCGGGAGAAGTTGCAGGCGCTCGGCTCGCTGACCGCGGGGCTCACCCACGAGCTCAACAACCCGGCGGCCGCGACCGCACGGGCGGCGTCGTTGCTGCGTGAGCGCGTGGCGAAGTCCCGCCACAAGCTCGCGGCGCTGGCCCGCGGCGACATCCCCCGCGAGCGGCTCGCGGTCCTCGTCGACCTGCAGGAAGACGCCGTCGAGCGGTGCGCGAAGGCGAAGGAACTCACCCCGGTCGAGACCAACGACCGCGAGGACGAGATGGGCGACTGGCTGGAGGAGCGGGACGTCCCGTTCGCCTGGGACCTGGCGCCGACGCTCGTGGCCGCCGGTATCGACGTCGACTGGCTCGACGACGCCGAGGGGCGGCTCGGCGGCAAACACCTGGACAGCGCGCTGCACTGGATCGGCTACACGCTCGAGACCGAGCAGCTGATGATGGAGATCTCGCAGGCGTCGGGACGCATCTCCGAGCTGGTCACCGCGGCCAAGCAGTACTCCCAGCTGGACCGGGCACCGCACCAGTGGATCGACGTCCACGAGGGCATCGACAGCACGCTGGTGATGCTCTCCGGCAAGATCAACAAGAAGGACATCACGGTCGTCAAGGAATACGACCGGACGCTCCCGCAGGTACCGGCCTACCCCGGCGAGCTCAACCAGGTCTGGACGAACCTCATCGTCAACGCGATCGCGGCGATGAACGGCAAGGGCACGCTGACGATCCGCACGAGCCTGCGCCGCCCGGAGGACCCCGACAGCCCGGTGCAGGTCGAGGTCTGCGACACCGGGTCCGGGGTTCCGGACGACATCAAGGAGCGGATCTTCGAGCCGTTCTTCACGACCAAGGGCGTCGGCGAGGGCACCGGGCTCGGGCTCGACATCTCGTGGCGGATCGTCGTGAACCGGCACGGCGGTGACTTGAGCGTGGAGAGCGTCCCGGGGGACACCCGCTTCATCGTGTGCCTGCCCCGGACCGAGCCGACGCGGGGCGCCGCGGTCTCCCAGTAACGCCCGAACGGTGGACGCCGATGACGCCGGCGTCCACCGAACAGGCCGGCCCCCCCGGGCCGGAACACCACCCCCCACCCACCGAGCCGGAGCGCCAACGGCCCCAGCTGTTGCTCCGGACCCGGTGTGGTGTGCTTGGAAACCTACGGTGACGAGGGGACTGCGCGTAACCGGGGGCGACCCCGGACTTTCCGGCCGCTCACCCTGGTTCGGTGCCGGTGCCCGGCGCGCGGAGATGCTGCTCCAGCACCCCGACCAACTCGACGATCCCCTCGAATTGCAGCTCGTCGACCGAATCCGGGCGCGCGACGCTGCCCTCGAGCCGTCCCTGCGGGGTTTGGCTTAGCTCAATGATGAGACGCATTCCGCCCCCCGTAGCTGCTACTGGCGAGACAGCGTAAAAAATCGGACCCCGCGTTGTCTTCCGGGGACGACCCTGGGGTTTGGGGTCACCAACCCTTGGTCATCCGGCCGCGGGCCGGGTCGCGAGCTCACGCAGCTCGAGCCGTCCGTCGACGCCGAGCTTCCGGTAGATCGCGGTGAGGTGACCCTCGACGGTCTTGACGCTCAGCGACAGCTCGGCGGCGATCTGCTTGTTGGTGCGGTTGGCGCCGATGAGCCCGGCGATGCCACGTTCGGTCGCGGTCAGCCCGGCGAACACCGCCTCCGGCGTCTCGATCGACAGCCCGAGCCCGCGGGCGGCCCCGGTGGCCTGGTCGACGTAGGCGGTGGCGCCGAGCGCGCGGGCCTGCAGCAACGCGGTACGCAGCGCGGCCACCGCCGGTGCCGGCCGGTCCAGTGCGGCCAGGCAGTGCGCGGTCAGCAGGTTGACCCGGGTCACCTCCAGGGGCAGCCCGACCTCGGTGGCGAGCGCCAGCGCTTCGGTGCACTCGGCCAGCGCCTCCTCGGCCCGGCCGCGGGCCAGCGCGATGCGGGCCCGCACTCGGGCGACCCCGAGCAGAGCCGAGCGGCGGTCGGGGCGCGCCAGCCGGGACAGGTAGGCGTCCAGGGCCTCGTCGGCGTCCTCCGGCCGGCCGAGCTGGGCCAGCGCGTCCGCGCGCAGCGGTCCGAACAGGTGGGTGCCCGGCTCCTGCGAGTCGTAGTGCTTCTCGATGTCGGTGGCCGCCGCGAGCAGGGCGACCGGGTCGTCCTTGGCCTGGGCGATCGCGGCGAACCCGCCGGCCGCGTAGGCCAGCCCGCTGCCGGCGCCGACCAGGTTGGCCCAGTGCGCGGCCGACCGCACGTGGGTCTCGGCCGCGGCCCACTCGGCGCGGGCCGCACGCGGATAGCTGGCCAGCGCGTGCAGGATCGCGAACTCCCAGATCCGGACGTTCTCCTCGGCGTCGCCGAGCGCGAGTTCGGAGTGCAGCGCGGCGTCGGCCAGTTCACCGCGCCGGTACTCGACCTCGGCGAGGAAGCCCAGCGCCTGCCCGATGCGGAGCGCCTCGCCGGCGGTGGCGCGGGCGACGGACTGGCGGAGGTCACGGTCGGCGTCGGCGAGGCGGTCGGTCCAGAGCGCGATCATGCCGCGGGCGCAGAGCGCGTCGAGCGCACCGGCCGCGCCGGGGGCGTCGGCGTCGACGAGCGTCTCGATCGCGTCCTCGGCCCGGCCGGAGAGCGTCAGTCCGATCGCGAGGGAGAAGCGGGTGTACGCGGCCACCCACGGTTCGGTGGCCGGAGCCCCGACGGCCTCCTCGCCGTACCGGATCATCTCCCGGTAGTCGAGGGTCAGGATCCCGATGATCGCGAGCTGCGCCGCGATCCGCGCGTGCAGGTCGCCGAGCGCGGGCGCCCCCGGTTCCGGCTCGGTGCCCGCCCGGACCGCGGCGAGGGCCGATTCCAGCTGGTCCTTCGCGCCGGTGATGCGGCCGGCCAGCAACAGCTGGTACCCGGCGACGTAGTCGCGCCAGGGGCCGGGCGCCGCGGCCAGCACGTCGATCTCGTAGTCCTGGGCGCCGGCGGCGTCACCGGCGACGATCAGCGCCTCGACGGTGGTGAGCACCCGGCCGGAGCGCACCGGCCCGCGGGGCGTCAGCTCCAGCGCGTGGCGGTACAGCGCGGCCGCCACGGTCAGGTCGCCGCGGCGCCACCGCTCCCGCGCGGCCCGCTCGGTGTCGTCGGCGAGCGCCTCGTCGGGACCACCGGCCGCCGCGGCCAGCCGGTGGTCCAGTGCGGCCGGGCCGCCCAGCCGGGCGGCCCGCCGGTGCAGCTCCTGGCGGTGGGCCAGCGCCCGGTCGTGGTAGAGCGACGAGCGGGTGAGCCGATCGGCGAACACGAACTCCAGCCCGCCGCTGTTCGGCACCTCGGCCACCAGCCCGACCTCGAGCGCCTCGGTGATCGCGCCGCTCAGCGCGGTGCCGGACAGCTCGGCCACCGCGGCGGCGTCGCTCAGCCGGAACCGCTCGCCCAGCACGGCCGCCGCCGACACGAGCTCGCGGGCGGGGGCCCGGCAGGTCGCCAGCTGGGAGGCGATCGTCGCGGAGATCGAGTGCGGGGCCGGCAGCGGGTTGTTGTCCGCGGCCAGCGTGCGCATCGAGAGCTGCGGGAGCAGGTGACGGACGTGTAAGGGGTTGCCGTCGGTGAGACGCCAGAGCCGGGACGCGGCGGCCG
Organism: Cryptosporangium arvum DSM 44712; assembly: GCF_000585375.1. Lineage (NCBI taxonomy): Bacteria > Bacillati > Actinomycetota > Actinomycetes > Cryptosporangiales > Cryptosporangiaceae > Cryptosporangium > Cryptosporangium arvum. Next base: position 6,664,161 of record NZ_KK073874.1, on the reverse strand, counting down.
GCGAGAGCCCGGACCGGCCGGCCTGCGCGGCGAGCTGCATCAGCTCGTCGGGGGCGAGCCCGGCCAGCGGCAGCTCCACGCCGCGATCGGACTCCACCATCCGGCGCCAGCCGTCGGGCAGGCCGGGGTTGGGGCGCCCGTCCGGGATGCGCCGCACCGACCCGGCCGGGTGGTGGAGCACCACCACCATCACCGCGGCGGTGGTGAGCCGGCGGGCGGCGTACCGGATGGCCTCGATCGACGCCCGGTCGGCCCAGTGCGCGTCGTCGACGACGAGCAGGGTCGGCGCGGCGCGCTGCAGGTCGGCGGCGAGTGCCTCGCCCACGAACACCGGGTTGGCCTGCGGGTCGAGCGTGTGGATCGACTCGGCGGTGCCGGGCTCGGGCAGCCGGGAGACGACCTGACGCAGGACCTCCCACTGCAGGTCGACCTCGTTCTCGTCGGCGGACACCGAGATCGTGGTGACCCCGGGGCAGCCGCCGGCGAAGTGCTCGACCAGACGCGACTTGCCGGTGCCCGGGAACCCCGTGACGCTGACGACGCGCGGGCTGCCTGCGCGCGTCGAAGCCCACGCCTCGGCCAGGAGCGCCAGCTCCGGGGCGCGTCCCACGAACGAGCGTCTGGCGGTGTCCATCGTGCTCCCCGGGGCGCGACAACGACGGAGGTGGAGCCGAACCCAGCCAGCTTAGGAACCTGTATGGACGATGGCCAAACCGTCGAGGGTTACGCTCGCCGGTCCGGCCGAGTACGCCATAGCCAGATCAGTCCGAGTATCGGAAGGACGAGCGGGACGAACCCGTAGCCGCTGCCGTAATCCGACCAGACCGTCGCGTCCGGGAAATCCTCGGTGAGGAGGAGGCTGGCGGTGCCCACCGCGAGCACTCCGACGAGCTCGATCGAGCAGCACACCAGTGCGGCGCGCCACCACTGCCGGGCCAGCGCCACGGTGGCCGCGACGTACACCAGCGCGGCGAGCGCCGAGAGCAGGTACGCGATCGGGGCCTCGGAGAACTTCGTCGCGAGCTGGACCCCGGCCCGCGCGCCGGCCGCGAGCGCGAACAGCCCGTAGACGGCGACGAGGACGCGTCCGGGCCCGTGGGCGGTCTGCGGTTCAGGCACTCCACACCTGATTCATCCGCACCACGAGCACCGGGATCACCAGGCACGCCACCCCGACGACCGCGGTCGCCGAGCGGTTCTTCTCCGACCAGGCCCAGAAGTACCCGACCGGCAGGATGATCAGCGACGCGATCAGGTACCCGACGAACGTCGCCAGTTCGTCCGGCGTGCGGTCGGTGGCCAGCTTCACGAAGCCGACGACGGCCTGCACGACCAGCAGCGCTTCCAACGCGGCCACCCCGGCCAGCAGCGGCCGGTGTGGCGCTCTACCGCGGATGACCTCGATCAACGCCCACGCCGCCAGCAGCAGCGCCACGACCGTGACCGCGGTGGCCAGCCCGTCGACCACGTGCCCTCCCTGATCTCCGGGCTGAACCTACTACGCGGTGTCGTCAGCTCTTCGGCAGGCCCTGCGGGTTGACCTCGGATTTCGGCAGTGCCTCGTTGGTCAGCCCCCAGCGCTTCAGGACCTCGGCGTACTTGCCGTTCCTGATCACCTCGTCGAGGGCCGCGCTGTAGGCCTCGACCAGCCCGCTGCCCTTCTTCGTCATCGCGGCGATCTGCGCCGGGATCGTGCCGCCGCCGTTGACGTTGCCGACGATCTCGAACAGCGGGTTGGTCACCACGTGGTAGGCCAGCGTCGGGTTCGGGCCGAGGTACGCGTCCAGCCGGCCGGACTGCAGCGCGAGGAAGAAGTCCGCCGCCTTCTGGTAGTACTGGAACTTGACCGGCTTCTTTCCGGCCTTCGTGTTCTGCTCGTCCCAGCGGCGCAGCACCTCTTCCTGGTTGGTGCCCGGGCTCACGCCGATGGTCAGGCCCGCGACGTCCGCGGGGCCGGAGATCTTCAGCTTCTTCGACTTCAGCGCTTCGAACGCGAGCGTGTCGACGCGGTAGGTCGCGAAGTCGTAGATCTCCTTACGTTCCTCGGTGACCGTGATGTTCGAGAACCCGGCGTCGTACTGACCGGTCTTGATCGACAGGAACAGGTTCTCCCACGACGTGGTCTGCAGGTCGAGGTCGAGACCGAGCACGTCCGCGACGAGCTGCGCGATGTCGGGCTCGACCCCGATCACGGTCTTGTCGTCGGTGGCGCGGAACGACAGCGGCGGCGTGCCGTCGCCGGTGGTGCCCACGGTCAGGGTGCCCTCGGCGACGATCGCCGCCGGCAGCAGCTTCGCGATCGTGTCGACCTTCTCGGTCCGGACCCGCTTCTGGTCGGGGCCGATGTTGACGGCCGCCGCCGACGCCGACGGTTCACCGGCTCCGGCCGAGGCGTCGGACCCGCCGCACGCGGTGAGCGCGAGCAGCGGCAGCGCCAGCACGACGGCGAGTATTCGGGCACGGGACATGGAGGTCTCCTTGCGACGGGGGTGGGGGACGGACTCAGAGGACCTTGGCGAGGAAGGCCTTCGTGCGCTCGTGGCGGGGCGCGCCGAGGACCTCCGACGGCGGCCCCTGCTCGACGATCCGCCCGTCGTCCATGAAGACGACGGTGTCGGCGACCTCGCGGGCGAACCCGATCTCGTGGCTGACCACGATCATCGTGGTGCCGCTGCGGGCCAGGTCGCGCATCACGTCGAGCACCTCGCCGACCAGCTCGGGGTCGAGCGCGGAGGTCGGCTCGTCGAAGAGCACCAGCCGCGGCTGCAGGGCCAGCGCGCGGGCGATCGCGACCCGCTGCTGCTGCCCGCCGGAGAGCTGGCGCGGGTAGGCGTCGGCCTTGTCGCCGACGCCGACGCGCTCGAGCAGGGACCGGGCCAGCGGCAGCACGTCCCGGCGGGGCCGCCCCTGGGACGCGACCGGCGCGTAGGCGACGTTCTCCAACGCGGTGAGGTGCGGGAACAGGTTGAAACTCTGGAACACGAACCCGATCTGGGTGCGCTGCTTCAGGATCTCCCGCTCCTTGAGCTCGTGCAGCTTCAGCCCGGCCCGCCGATAGCCGACGAGTTCGCCGCCGACGCTGACGTACCCGCGGTCGACCTTCTCCAGGTGGTTGATGCTGCGCAGCAGCGTCGACTTCCCGGAGCCGGAGGGCCCGAGCACGACGGCGACCTCGCCGGTACGCACGTCGAGGTCGACACCCTTCAGGACCTCGAGCGCGCCGTAGCTCTTGTGGACCCCGCGGACGCGCACCATCACCTCGTCGTTCACCGGGCACCGCCGGAGAGGAACTCGCCCTGTTCGCGGCGACGGCGGGCCCGGGCCCGGACCTCGGCGACCGAACGCCGGACCCGCTGCAGCGGCGTCGGGGGCAGCGCGCGGGCCGAGCCCCGGGCGTAGTACCGCTCGACGTAGTACTGGACGATCGTGAGCACCGTGGTGAGCACCAGGTACCAGACCGTGGCGACGAGCAGCAGCGGGATCACCCGGCCGTTGCGTGTGTAGACGACCTGCACCTGGTAGAAGAGCTCGGGCAACGCCATGATGTAGACCACCGACGTGCCTTTGACCATGCCGACGATCTCGTTGCCGGCGGTCGGGATGATCGTCCGCATCGCCTGGGGCAGGATGATCCGCCACACCTGGCGGCTGCGTGGGATGCCCAGCGCGGCCGCGGCTTCGAGCTGCCCGGCGTCGACGGACAGGAACCCCGAACGGACGATCTCGGCCGAGTACGCGGCCTGGTGCAGCGCGAGCCCCAGTGCGGCCGCGGCCACCGGCGGGATCAGCTCCATCGTGCCGACGCCGAAGAACGACGGTCCGAACGGGACGCCGAAGCGGATCTCGTTGTAGAGGATCGCGAGGTTGTACCAGAACAGCAGCTGCAGGATCAGCGGCACCGACCGGAACACCCAGATGTACGTCCAGCTCACCGCCTGCAGCAGGGGGCTGCGTGAGATCCGCATCAGCGCGAGCACGGTGCCGAGGAGGAACCCGATCCCGACGCCGAGCAGCGTCAGCACGACGGTGAGCCGGACGGCTTCGAGGATCGAGGCGTTGAGGACGAACTCGCCGACCGTCGGCCAATCCCAGGCGGGGTTGGTGATCAGCGCGTTGATCGCCATCGCGAGGAGGACCGCGACGATCGCCGTGGCCACCCAGCGCCACGGATGCCGGGCCGGGACGACCCGGAGCGCGCTGATCTCGTCGATCGGCGCGGGCTTTGTCGGTGCTGGCGCGCTCATGGGCGGGACCGTACGGGAGTTTCTCCAATCTCGTCAATACCTACCGGATAGATGGGGATAGCGAGGTTCTTGCGGAACGCCAGCGGGCCCACCGACTCGGGATCTGCGGCCGTGTCGAAGCCCGGCGTGTAGCCCGCGGCCAGGTAGAGCGCCCGCGCCTCGGGCTGCCGGGGGCCGGTCGTGAGGTAGACGTGCCGGTAGCCGAGTTCCCCGGCCACCCGCTCCAGTTCCGCGACGACACGCCGGGCCAGCCCGCGGCGCCGGTGATCGGTGTGGGTCCAGATGCGCTTGAGCTCGGCGGTGTCCTCGTCGTAGCGCCGGAACGCGCCGCCGGCGATCGGTTTGCCGTGCTCGCGCAGGACGAGCAGCGTCCCGTGGGGAGGGTCGAACTCGCCGTCCGGCAGCGCGTAGAGATCGTGGCGATGGCCGTACCGGGCCGCGTACTCCTCGGTGAGCTCGGCGAACATCGGGACGACGTCGGGGTCGGTGAGCGGTACCCTCCGCACTTCGATCGCGGTGGTGGCCCGCGCGGTGCGGCGGGGCGGCACCGCGGCGAGCAGATCGAGCACCCGTCGCGCGGCCGCGTCGTTCTCGCCCCGGGGCCCGGCCGGGCCCGGCAGCGGACCGAACGCGAACCGCCGCGGATGGGCCCGGCCGGTGCGGTCGAGCAGCGCGCCGGTGCCGCTCCAACCGGCCAGTTCGCCCCGGGCGGCCAGCGCGCGCAGCAGCGCGTCGTCGCTCCGGCGGGGCTCGCCGGTTCCGATGTCCGGTTCGACCAGCGTGCGGACGGCGGTGCCGTCGTCGAGAACGAAGGCCCTCCGGCCGACGTCGAGCCGCACGGTGTGGCCGGAGGTGAGCACGCCGGCGCGGGTCAGGGCGGCGCGGCGGTGGGGCCACGCGTCGCCGGGGCGGGGCTCGTCGGTCCATGGTGGATGCTCGGGCGGCAGTAGCCGGAGGCGTGGTTCGAGGCCGGTCGGGTGGTACTCGCCGTCGGCGTAACGGCCGCCGCGCCCGAGCGTCAGCAGCGCGACCAGGTCGCCGGTGAGCGTCCCGGCGTCCCGTACGGCGACGTCGGTGCCGGCGGGCACCTGGTCGAGCGCGGCCGGGTCGCCGGCGCGCGGCCGCTCGTACCGCAGTCCGAAGCGGTCGGCGAAGCGCGCCCGGGCGCGCTGGTCGGGGGTCGGGAGCGAGCCCGGCCGGCCCTGCGTGAGCAGGACGACGTCGGCGGGCAGCACGCTGCCGGTGTCGAGCACGACCCCCCGCTCGTCCAGGTCCACCGCGGACGCCCGGTAGGTCCGCACCGCCACGCGCGGGGGAGCGAGCCGGACCGTGCGCCAGAACGCCCAGGTCAGGTAGTCGCCGACGAGCGCGCGGGCCAGTGGCTCCCCGGGCTGCGGGGTCCGTACCCGGGGATTGGCGGCGGCCCACGCCCGGACGGCCGGACCGTCCACGAGCGGGAACGTGTCGTCGAGGCTCCACACCTCGGGCTGGTCGGCGCGCCAGAGTCGCCCGCTGCCGAACGGGAACGGGTCGACGACGTCCAGTTGCAGATCGCGTCCGGGTAACCGGGCGGGGGCGAGAGCGGTGAGGCGCTCGAGCAGACCGGTTCCCCGGGGTCCGGCGCCGACGAGGACGACTCGCGTCAAGGACATGCCGTCACCCTATCCCTATTGAATCGATAGGAATTGTTGCTACCGTGAGGACATGGCAGTTTCCCTGAGTTTCGGTGTCCGCTTGTCCGTCGGTCGCACCGGTCGGCCGCAGCTCTCGCCCTCGGTCGATCGTGACGCCGCCGTGGCCCAGGCCCGCCGGCTCACCGCTCTCGCCGACATCCTCGGCCTCGACTACGTGTTCAGCGGTGGTGACGCCGGGTTGTCCAGCGAGACCACGCTGGCCCTGCTCGGGGCCGCGCGGCGGCTCACGGTCGTCGCGCCGATCTCGGTGGCGGCCTGGCACCCGGCGCTGCTCGCCCGCTTCGGCGCGGTCGCGGCGCGGGTCTCCGGCGGGCGGTTCGCGATCGACCTGCGCAGCGGGCCGCACCCCGACGACCGCCGCGCGGAGGAGTTCGCGCGGATCGTCCGCGGGTTGTGGCGCGGGGAGTCGGTCGACGTGGACGGTCGGCACTTCCGCGCGCGTGGGCTGCGGCCGAGCGTGCGGCCCGGCGTCGCGCCGGAGATTGTGGTCTCCGGCGGCTGGCGTGCCGCCCAGCCGCTCGCCGCCCGCATCGGCGACTGGTTCCTCCACCCCGGATCGGCCCGGACCGAGGTCCCGGCCCAGGTCGCCGCGTTGGAAGGCGCGGCGGCCGCCGTCGGCCGCGAGGTCGGCTTCGGCGTCACGGTCCCGCTCGACCTCGGCGCCGCCGGTCGAGGAGCGGTGGATCTCGACGAGGTCGCGGAGCGTCTGGCGGACTACGGGCGGTCGGGGGCCGGGCTGATCGTGCTCGAACCGGCCGATCCGGAAGTGGAGTTGCCGGTGTTCGCCCAGGAGATCGTTCCCCGGGTGCGCGCACTCGAACGGGCCAGGGCGCTCGTCGCGGCCGGGTGACCGGAGCGACCGGAGCGACCGGTGGGATGTCCGGATTGGACGGTTCCGGCCGACGCGCCGGAGATGGGTGGACACGCCAGGGATAGGTATTGATTCCCGGGGACGGGGTAACCAGGTCCCGAACGCGGCGCCGGGCCGCAGCCGTTGCCGGGAGGCGGAATGTTCATCGTCCTGTTATTGGTGGCCCTCGCCGCCGTGGTCGGCGCCATGCTCACCGCACTGCCCCGCATGGAAGGCCGGTTGGCCGAAGACCTCGGACCGGCGCCGGCCGAAGCCCCGGCATCGACCGGTACGCCCTGATAGCCCGTTTCGTACCCCCGTGCGCCGAGGTTGAGAATTTACCGAGGGTAATCTGAGCAGGATGAACATGCCGACCAGATCGCTGGGGGCCTCCGGGCTGACCGTGAGCCGGCTCGCGCTCGGTTCGTGGCGAACGTTCGAGCGAATCCCGCGCGACGCGGGAGTCGCGGTGCTCCAGGCCGCCCGCGAAGCGGGGATCACGTTCCTGGACGACGCCCGGTACGACGACGAGACCGGGTCCGCGCCGCTCCCGACCGGGTATTCCGAGATCGTGTTCGGTGAGGTGTTCCGCGCGTCCGGGTGGGACCGGGACGACGTGGTCATCGCGAACAAACTCTGGTGGGAGTTCTGGCCCGAGCAGGACGCCGCAGCCGAACTCGACGCCTCGCTGCGGCGGATGGGGCTCGATCACGTGGACGTGATCTACGCCGAGTCGCTCCCGGCCGGGCTGCCGCTCGACGCGGCGATGGAGCAGATCGGCGGGCTGATCGAGGTCGGCAAGGCCCGCGCCTGGGGCGTCCTGAACTGGACCGCCGACCAGGTGCTGGAGGCGGCGCAGATCGCCGACATGGCCCGGAGCCCCGCCCCGGCCGCCGCCCAGCTGCCGTACAGCCTCGTGCAGCGGGACGTCGTCGAGGACGACCAGCTCATCCGGGCGCTCAACGCCGCGAACACCGCCGTCGTCGCCTCCTACGCGCTGGCCGGCGGCGTGCTCACCGGTAAGTACGGTGAGGCCGGGGCGCCGGCCGGGCGCCATCCGGAGGCGGCCGGGGATCCCCGCTGGGCCGACGCGGTGGCCGCCGGGCGTGAGGTCGCGGCGCTGGCCGCTGAGCTCGAGGTCGCACCAGCCGCGTTGGCGCTGGCGTTCCCGCTGCTCAACCCGGCGGTGGCCGCGGTGCTGTTCGGCGCGACCCGGCCCGACCAGATCCAGGCCGACGTCGCCGCGCTCGAGCTCGCGGAGAGCCTCGACGAGGACACCGCGGCTCGGCTCCGGGCGATCGGAGCGCCGCACGACGTCGAAGTTACTGCCGGGTAGAAGGCCTCCGCCGATCGGTGGAGCCCGCCTCGTCGGCCGGGCCGACGTGACCTGGTCGACGAAAAATTCCCGGAACGACTTCTCATCCACCTCTTCGGGGTGCCGACACCTCTGTTGCAACGACCGGATCGCTGGCACGGATGCCGAAGGCCGGTTTGCCCCGAGGAGGTTCTGATGTCCGTAGGCACCGTAGGCGCGGTTTCGTTATCGAGTCTGTTCGCCCCGGCCCGGTCGACGGGCAACAGCGCACGCGTTGACGAGGCGAACCGAGCCGTCAAGGCTGACCAGCAGCAGGTCGAGGAGCGCAAGGCCGATGCCGAGAAGAAGGCTATGGCTGCGCAGCAGGCGACGTCCGAACTGAAAGCGGCGAGAGCAGCCGTGGCGAAGGACCAGGCCGAACTCAATCAGGCCAAGTCCCGCGTCCAGTTCGACGTCTACACCTGACGCGGTGCCGGCGGGAGTCCGCTCCCGCCGGCGCCGACCACCACCCGACCCTGTTCCGAGGAGCCTCGAATGTCCAGCTTTGCCATCGGCAGCGTCTCCGACCCCCGTCCCGCCGCCTACGCCTTAGTCCGCAGTGCGATGGAGGGCCAGGGCGACCAGGCCGCCATCGCGCAGAAGCAGAAAAGTGACGCGGTGCGCGCCATCGCGGAGGCGGGCGCACAGCAGCGGGTCGCGGCACAGGAAGCGCGGGAGGCCGAGGCCGCCCGCCAGCACGCCGCGCTCGTCCAGGCCACGACCGGTACGACGTTGAACGTCTACGCCTGAGACCGCAGTTCCCATCCCGGGCCGGTAGCGCTGGGCAGAGCGCCGCACCAGCCGGGAGCGGCCGGGGGTGAATCCATCACCCCCGGCCGCTCGGCTTTTGTCGCATCTGCGTTAAGTGTCGGTGTGTTCCGCCGCGAACTCGCGTTCCCGTTGGTTCAATACGCTCCATGCGCCGGACGCGACGGCTGGTCCCAGTACTCGCCTCGGTGCTGGCCGGTGCCGTACTGGGAAGCGGGCTGATCACCGCCTGCGAGTCCGGCGACGCGCCCGACGACACCGCGCGCAGCGCCGCCGCCCCGCTCGCGCCGGCGAGCCCCGGCGCGGCGAACCCCCGGCCCAGCGGGCCGCCGAGCCCCGGCACCGGCACGGCCGGGCCCGACGCCGCCCGCTCGAAGTGGCTCGGACGGCGGCTCCGCGACATCGTCGACGCGCAGGATTTCGACGGTGTCGTGCACACGAAGACCGGGCAGCGCCCGCCCGCGGTGCCCAACGTCGACGTGGCCGTCATCGAGCTCGACGACGCCGGCCGCCCGGTCGCGGCCGCGAACACGCTGCTCTCCCAGGACTACCCGAACGGCGTCGCCGTGCCGGTCACCCGCGACCTGGCCGCGCCGGGCGTGCGCTGGACGCACTGGAGCAACGACATCTGGGCCGCGAAGGGGTCGGCCGAGCCGATCCTGTCCGGGCGCGGCGGCGCGCCGCTGGAGTTCATGGCGCCGTACCCGGCATCGGTGTTCAAGCTGATGGTCGCGTTCGGCGTCGGCCGGCTGCATGACCGGGGCGGCGTCGAGTTCGACGAGGTGTACGACTACAAGCCGCGTAAGGCCAGCTGCCCCGAGGGGGCCAAGCCCGGCACGCACCGGGTGTCCGAATGGCTCGACGCGATGCTCACGTACTCGAGCAACAGCGCCACTTGTGCGCTGCTGATGATGATGCACCAGCGCGACGGCGTCGATCCGCTGAACGCGACGCTGCGCTCGCTCGGGCTGACGACCCTCCGGGTCGTCGACACCGACGCGGCCGACGGCGGCGGCTGGTCGTTCGACGGTCTGACGATGACCGCGCTGGACACCGCCCGGCTGCTCCTGCTGTTCACCGAGGCGCCCGGGACGCTGTGGACCACCCCGAAAGGCGCGCCGGTGACGATCGGCACGCTCAGCCGCGAGTCCCGCGCGGTCATCCACCGCGACCTCACCGAGCAGGGCCTCAACCAGGCGCTCTCCACCGCGAACTGGTGCGGGCGGGACTACCCGGCGCGGGGCATCCCGCAGTCCGTGCCGAGCCGCTGGGTCGATCCGGAGACCGGCGAGGTCGAGGTCGAGGACCGCAGGTACGGCGGGGACGTCCGGCGGTGCGCCGCCGACGCCGAGGTGGAGTTCGCCCACAAGACCGGCCTGGTGCCGAGCGCCGGCGCGGACGCCGGGATCGTCACCGCGCTGCCGGGTCGTGCGCCCCGGCGGTACGTCGTGTCGGTGTTCTCCAACCTCGGCTGCACGTGGGTGGACTTCGTCGGCGCGTACGGCGGTGCCTGCCGCTACACCCAGAAGCTCGCGACGCTCGGCGCCGAGATCGACGCGCTGATGACCAAGACCGCCGGCCGCCCCACGGCCGAGCTCAGGTGACCGGGATCCACACCCGCATCGGCCCCGGCGACCGGTTCGCCCAGAGGTGGTACGGCACCGCGGTGAGCTCGACGTCCACCTCCGCCGCCGCGGGCGCCGCGCCGTAGAGCGGTGTCGCGTCCGACGGGCGGTGGTGCCCGCCCACCCGGAGGACGACCGGCGCGATCTGGTCCGCCGCCCCGGCCACCACCTCCACCGGCGCCGCGGCGTCCACCCGGACGTCGTCGATCAGGACGTCGGTGGGCAGGTCGGCCTGTTCGAGGCAGTAGACGAGCGGACCGCGCAGCAGCGCGGCGCACCCGCGGACCGCGTCGACGCGGGGATGGGCGGCGACGAAACGCGGCGGCATCGGCAGGTCCAGCCGGACGGTGTCGCCGGGCTGCCAGGCGCGGGTGACCTCGGCGTACCCCCCGGGGACCGGTTCGCCGTCGAGCGTCGCCGACGAGCACCAGCCCGGGATCCGCAGCGCGAGCGTCCAGGTCGCACCGGGCTGCGACGGGCTGACGGTGATCGTCACCCGGCCGTCCCAGGGGTAGTCGGTGCTCACGACGAGTTCTCCGTGCGTCGTTCCGAGGTGGCCCTGGGCGTACAGGTGCAGTTGCACACCCGCGTCGGTGGTGGTGGCCACGTGGCACTGGAGCGACGCGACCAGCCGGGCCAGGTTCGGCGGGCAGCACGCGCAGGAGTACCAGCTCAGCCGCTGCGACGGCGCGTCCTCGTGGGAGCCGTCGTGGCCGGTGCGCAGCTGCAGCGGGTTGGAGTAGAAGAAGTGGCGTCCGTCGAGCGCGGTCGAGCCCGCGACGCCGTTGTAGAGCACGCGCTCGAGTTCGTCGGCGTACCGGTGACCGCCGGTGGCCAGCAGCATCCGCCAGTTCCAGGAGAAGCTGGCGATCGCCGCGCACGTCTCGGCGTAGGCGCGGTCGGGCGGCAGTTCGTACGGGTCGCCGAACGCCTCGTCCCGGTGCCGGGATCCGTGCGCGCCGGTCAGGTACGTCTTCGTCTCGAACGCCGACTCCCACAGCCGGGTCGCGGCCTTCAGCAGGGAGGCGTCCCCGGTCTCGACGGCGACGTCGACGACGCCGGCCAGCAGGTACAGCTGCCGGACGGCGTGGCCGGTGACCTCGTCGGCATCGCGTACCGGCTCGTGGTCCTGGTAGTACCGGGCGCCGAACTTGGGTTCGTCGCCGAGCAGGCCGCGGCCACGCAGATCGACGAAGCGGGCCGCCAGGTCCAGATAGGGCCGGTGGCCGGTGACCCGGTAGAGCTCGACGAGCGCGGTCTCGATCTCGGGGTGCCCGCAGACGCCCTCGACCGCGCTGAACCGGGTCACCAGCAGGTCGGCGAACCGCCGGGCCAGCGGCAGCAACCGCTCACCGACCCCGGCCCGCGCGGCCGCCACCGCGGCCTGGATCAGGTGCCCGGCGCAGTACAGCTCGTGGCTCCACACCAGCTCGGCCCACTGCTCGTCGCGGTGGTCGGTCTGGAAGTACGAGTTGAGGTACCCATCGTCGTCCTGGGCGTTCTCGAGCAGCGCGACCGTCTCGTCGAGGAACGCCCGCAGCCGGGGGTCCGGCCGGCGGCCCAGCTCCCAGGCCGCGCCCTCCAGCGTCTTGTAGACGTCGGAGTCGGCGAACCACATGCCCTGGAACGCCCCGTCGGTCGTGCCCACGCGGCGCAGGTTGGCGAGGTTGCCCGCGCTCTCCAGCTGCTCGGCGCAGTGGGGGAGCGTCTGTTCGGCATTGCGTTCCTGCCACGCGCCGAGCAGCCCCTCCGGGTCCAGCGTGACGGCGTCGAGGCCCAGCGGGTGCAGCGAGCCGGTGGTCGGTGCGGCGGGTCCGTTCATTGGCGATCCCTTCAGCCTTTGAGTGCGCCGGCGCTGAAGCCGCTGACGTAGTAGCGCTGGAGCAGCAGGAAGACCGCGACGCACGGCAGCGCCGCGGTCACCACCCCCGCCTGCAGCGCACCGAAGTCGATCGAGCCCAGGTTCCCGGACTGCAGGTTGTACAGCGCGACCGGCAACGTGAACTTGCTGCCGTCGGTGAGGAAGATCAGCGGAGCCACGAACTCGTTCCAGGACGCGAGGAACGAGAACAGCGCGACGGTCACCATGCCCGGCGCGACCCCGTGCAGCAGCACCCGGCGCAGCGCGCCGCCGATCGAGCACCCGTCGATGAGCGCGGCCTCCTCCAGTTCGGACGGCAGGGCCTCGAACGAGTTGCGCATCATGAATAGGCCGAACGGGAGCTGGAACATCACCAGCACCAGGCCGAGCCCGATCAGCGAGTTCTGCAGCCCGAACCAGCCGAGCACGATGTAGAGCGGGATCAGGATCGTGGTGTAGGGCACCATCAGGATCGCCAGCGTCAGCAGGAACAACAGGTTCTTGCCACGGAACGACAGCCGCGCGACCGCGTACCCGCCGAGCGTGGTGATCACGACGGTCAGCGTCACCGTCACCAGCGCGACCACCGTGGTGTTCAGCACGTACGAGCCGATCCCGTCGCCGTAGCCGACCATCCGCTCGTAGTTCGCGACGCCCCAGCCGTCCTGCCCGTCCGCGGCCCGGACGCCGTGCAGCGACTGGTAGACCGTCCAGATCATCGGCAACAGGAACAGGATTCCGAGCGCCGTGGACGTCGAGTAGTAGCCGGCCCGCCTCATGACGCGTCCTTCCGCCGCAGCAGCCGCAGCTGCGCTCCGTTGATCAGGATCAGCACCAGCAGCAGCGCCACCGACACCGCCGCCGCGCGTCCGAGGTCCTGGGAGAGGAACGCCTCCCGGTAGATGTCGACCGCCAGCGTCGTCGTGTCGTGGCGACCCCCGGTCAGGATGAAGAACTGCTCGAACGCCAGCAGCGAGCCGGTCACCGAGAGGACGAGCATCAGCGCGAGCGTCGGGCGCAGCAGCGGCAGCGTGACGTGGCGCATCGTCTGCCAGCGGGTGGCGCCGTCGGTGCGTGCGGCCTCGTACAGCGTCGGGCTGATGCCCTGCAGGCCGGTCAGCAGGATCAGCATGTAGAAACCGGCGAAGCGCCAGGTGATCATTCCGACCGTGGACAGCAGCGCGCTGTCGTTCGTCCCGAGCCAGTCGACCGGGCCGACGCCGATCGAGTCGAGCAGGGTGTTCAGCGGCGAGTCCCCGGTGTTGTAGAGCCCGTAGAACAGCAGGCTCGCCGACCCGAGGCCGACCGCGGCCGGCAGGAAGTAGATCGTGCGGAAGAACCCGACGCCGGGCCGGGCCTCCTGCACGAGCAACGCCATCCCGAACGCGACCAGGCTCAGCACGACGGTCGTGACCACCGTGTACTTCACCGTGAACCGGAGCGCACGCACGAACAGCGGGTCGGAGAGCGCCCGGTAGTTCTCCACGCCGTTGGGCGCCGACGCGCCGAGCAGCGGCCAGTGGTTGAACGACATCCAGACCATGAGCCCGAGCGGCAGGAGGAACAACAGGACGACGACCGCGGCCATCGGCGCCGAGTAGAGCCAGCCCAGCCGCTGGCGGCGGCGGGCGAGCCCGGAGGTCGGCCGCCCGGGCGCGGCGGTCCGGGTCCCGCCCGTGGCCGGGCGGGACGGGAGCACGGAAACCACGGTCAGCCGCCCGAGGCCAGCGACTCGGTGATGCTCGGATTGTGCTTCTTCAGCGCGTCGGCCGAACTCCCGGTGCCGAACACCGCGTCGATGATCGTCGCGGTCCAGGGGCCGTTGGGGTCGTTGTAGGTCTTGCCGAAGTTCACCGAGATCGGTGTCCGGCCCTTGCCCGCGAGGTCGTTGAACACCTTCAGCCGCGGGTCCTGCCGGGCGTACGTGTTGTCGGCCAGGTCGCTGCGCACGGTGATGTTCTTGTTCTTCGCGATGACCTCGACCTGCGCCTGCTCCGACAGCGTCCAGGAGATGAAGTCCCAGGCCTGCGCGGCCTTCGTGCTGTTGGAGCTGATGCCGACCACGTCGCCGCCGACGAACGAGCTCTCGCCGCCGGTGAGGCCGGGGATCGGCGCGACGCCGATCTCGAGGCCGGGGCCCTCCGTGAACGTCTGCAGCGCGGTGGCGCCGAGCGGCTGGATGCCGATCTTGCCCTCGCCGAACGCCTGCACCCAGGTCGGGCCGCCCTCGTTCTTGACCGCCTTGGGAACCAGCCCCTCGGCGTACATCTTCCGGTAGAGCGCGTAGATCTTCGCCGCGGCCGGGTTGTCCACGGTGGACGCGGTGCCCTCCTCGTTGAGGACGGTGTCACCGGAGGCCCAGATCATCGGCCAGGTCGTGAACAGCGTGCAGCCCGGGCAGGCGCCGCCGAAGAAGTAGCCGTCGACGCCCCCGCCGAGCGCGTCGATCTTCTTCGCGTCCCGGTAGAGCTCGTCGAGTGTCGTCGGGGGCTTCTCGGGGTCGAGGCCGGCTTTCCGGAACAGCACCTTGTTGTAGAAGACCGCGGACAGGTCGATGTCGTGCGGAACGCCGTAGATCTTGTTCTCGTACGTCGCGGTCTTCATGTGTGCCGGGGCCAGCGTGTTCCGGAACGACAGCGTCCCGACGCGCTTCGTGAGGTCCTGGAAGACGCCCTTCGAGGCGTAGTTCGGCGCGTAGACGACGTCGGTGGCCAGGATGTCGGGCAGCCGCTCGGCGCCGCTCGCCGACCCGACCTTCTGCTGGTAGGTGTCGGCCGGGATCACGGTCAGCTCGACCTGGTTGCGGTGCGACTTGTTGTACGCGTCGATGAGCGTCTGGGTGAACGCGGCCGTCGGTGAGCGGGTCCACATCGTGATCGTGGCGCCGTCGTCCTTCGCGCTGGTGTCGGACGAGGAGGTGGTGTCACCGGCGCTCTGACACGCGGCGCTGAACAGCAGGGCGAGTGCGGCGACGCTGGTGAGCAGTAATCGGCGGGGCTGGCCCATCGTGCCTCCTTGGACGTGGGGCCGGGCGTGTGAGCGTTAACATTCGGAAACTCGGAAACCGATTGCCGAAACCATAGGGACGGTCCTCTCGGCGTGTCAACGGCATGAAGTAGCCTCTTGGCGGGATCGCCCGAGCCCGGCGGAGGAAACGCGTGCGGAAAATTGATCGACTCGTGACGATTCGGGACGTCGCGGCGGCGGCCGGGGTCTCGGTGGGTACGGCGTCCAAAGCGCTCAACGACCGCGGCACGCTCCGGGCGGAAACCCGGCAGCGGGTGCGTGACGCCGCCGACCGGCTCGGCTTCGAGGCCAACGCGGTGGCCCGGACGCTGAAGGTCGGCCGCACCTACACGGTCGGGATGATCACCACCGACAGCATCGGGCGGTTCAGCATCCCGCTGATGCTCGGCGCCGAGGACGCACTCGGCGCCGGCCAGATGTCCGTGCTGCTGTGCGACGCGCGCGACGACCCGATCCGCGAGCAGTACTACCTGCGGACGTTGCTGACCCGGCGCGTCGACGGGATCGTGGTCACCGGTCGGCGGGCCCAGGCCCGGCCGCCGCTCGCCCCGGACCTGCCGGTGCCCGTGGTGTACGCGTTCGTGAGCTCGACCGACCCGGCGGACTGCTCGGTGGTGCCGGACGAGGCCGGCGGGGCGGGCAGAGCGATCGAGCACCTGCGTGCGATCGGGCGGCGCCGGATCGTGCACGTCACCGGGCCGGAGCACCACTCGTCAGCGCGGGTCCGGGCGTCCGCGGCGGAGACGGCGCTGGTCCGGCCGCCGCTCTTCGGCGAGTGGAGCGAGGCGTGGGGACGTCAGGCCGGCGCGATGCTGCTCGCGGAGGGCACGGCGTTCGACGCCGTGTTCGCCGGGAGCGACCAGATCGCCCGCGGGGTCGTCGACACGCTGCGGACCGCCGGGCGGCGGGTGCCCGAGGACGTCGCGGTGATCGGCTTCGACAACTGGGACACCATGGTGACCGCGAGCCAACCGCCGCTGAGCAGCGTCGACATGGATCTGGACGGGTTGGGGCGCGCGGCGGCGAACCTGCTGCTGGCCGCGATCAACGGGGAGCCGGCGCCGGGCCGGCACGTGCGGCCGTGCCGGCTGGTGCTGCGTGAATCAACCGCTATCGCCGGACCGGTGCGCGAGGGCTGAGCGGCGCAGCTGGAGCAGGTCCCAGCCCGGCCGGCCGTCCGCCGTGCGGGTGTACTGGTCGAGCAGGATGCGGGCCCGGTCGTACCCGAGCCGGGCCCGGCCGGTGTAGGGGCAGAGCTCCGACCGGGCCGGGCGCCGGGCCGGTGGCGGGCGCCGCTCGGAGAGGAACAGCGGGCCGCGCGAGCGCCCCTCGATCAGCCGGGGGAGCAGGAACGCGGTGCCCTCACCCCAGTGCAGGCTGCCGGCGCGGCGCCGGCGCAGGTCGAGGTGCTCGATGTTGAGGGCCAGCACATCGGACACCCGCCCGCCCGACTCGTAGAGCAGGCGCCACAGCGCCCGCTCGCGCACCGGGAGCTCGGGGCGGGCGAGGAGTTCCTCGATGACCTCCCGGGCCAGGACGGCGGCCGGCTCGCTCTCGTCCGGCCGTCGTTCGACCTCGTCGGAGAGCGTGGGCGCGTCCTGGCCGAGCGCGCGGCACCAGGCCAGCCACCCCGAGACGGCCGACCGGTTGCGGTTCCAGGTCGCGGCGGCCGCGCTGCCCCAGAGACCGCGGATCGCGACCGTGAGCTCTTCCTCGCCGATCTCGGTGAGCGGGCGGTGGCCACCGAGGAAGCCGGCCAGCCGGTCGAGCACGCTGCGGTACGCGCGGTTGGTGTTCTCGTTCGCGAGCTGCGGTGACGACAGATATGACTCGACGGCCGAATCGACGGTGACGCCATCGGTCATCACCGATCACCGCCGTCTCAGATGTACCGGATAACGTGTTGGGTGTGAACCCCGCGATTTCGAGGCCACAGCGAGTATCCTACGCGAGATGTACCGGATAACGGATGACACCGAGCGGAGGCCGGCAGTGGGTTCAGCCGCGTGGTCGGAGGATGCATCCGGCGTGAACGGCAGCCCTCGGTTCACGCTGCCGGAGGAACGCCCCGGCGCGGTCGCGGTCGAGGCCGATCCGGGGCGGGTGTCGATCCGGCTGTCCGGCGCGGTCGACGCCGTGCTGGCGCCGCGCCTGGACGGTGTGGTGGCCGACGTCGTCGCCGCTCAACCGGCCGACGTCCGGCTCGACCTGGCCGACGTCGACTTCCTCGGTTCGCACGGCATGGCGTTCCTGGTCCGGGTCCAGCACGCGGTGCGGGCGGCCGGCCGGGCCGCGGCGATCGACGCGGCCTCGCGTCCCGCGCGGATCGCGCTACGCGTCGCCGGCCTGGAGCACTACCTGTAAGGTGGCGTTGCCCCCGTGAAAGGTTGAACCGCACCCCCATGTCGGCCGACTCGCCGCCCGCCCCGGTCGCCCAGGCCCCGGTCGACCGCAGCGGTTACCTGTACTGGGTCTTCAAAGCCCTGCTCACGCTCCCGATGACGCTCTACTTCCGGCCGCGCGTCGAGGGCATCGAGCACGTGCCCACCCGGGGTCCGGTGATCCTGGCCTGCAATCACGTGTCGTACCTGGACTGGCTGTTCCTGCCGCTGGTCGTGCGCTGGCGCCGGATCAGCTTCCTGGCCAAGCACGAGTACTTCACCGAGCCCGGGGTCCGCGGCCGCTGGAAGCGGTACTTCTTCACCGCGACCGGACAGGTGCCCGTCATCCGGGGCGGGGCCTCCGCCGGTGACGCCGCGTTGAACACCGCGGTGCGGCTGCTGCGCGAGGACCGGGTCGTCGGCATCTTCCCGGAGGGCACCCGCACCCGCGACGGTCGTCTCTACCGCGGCCGCACCGGGCTGGCCCGGATCGCGGCCGCGAGCGGCGCGCCGGTCGTTCCGTGCGGCACGGTCGGCGTGTTCGAGCTGGCCCCGCCCGGGGCGAAGTTCCCCCGCCCGGGGCGGGTGACGATCAGGTTCGCCCCGCCGATGGACTGGGGCACCGAGGAGCCCGACCGGGAGACGCTGCGCCGGCGCACCGACGAGCTGATGGCCGTGATCCAGTCGCTCTCCGGCCAGGAGTACACCGGAGTGGACGCTCAGCTGCCCGGCCGGGACTCATAGCTGGGAGGCGCCGCCGTCCACGGCGAGCTCGGCGCCGGTCGTGAACGTCGCGTCGAACGCCAGGAACAGCACCGCCCTGGTGATCTCGTCCTCCTCGCCGAACCGGCCCATCGGGTTGTCGGCGACCATCTGCGCCTTCGTCGGCGCGACCAGGTCCGGCGGTAGCTGCCGGTCCAGGATGCCGGTGTCGATCGGGCCCGGGCTCACCGCGTTGACCCGGATCCCGCGCGGCAGCAGCTCGCGCCCGAGGCTGCGTGCCATCGAGCGCAGCGCCGCCTTCGTCGCGGCGTACGCGCTGACCATCGGGTAGCCGACGACGTTGACCACCGAGGTGGTCAGCACCACCCCGCTTCCCGGGTTCAGCAGCGGCGCCAACCGTTGCACGGTGAAGTACGGGCCCTTGGCGTTGATCGCGAACACCTCGTCGTAGCCGCGCTCGGTGGTCGCCTCGAACGGCGCGAAGTGCGTGACGCCGGCGTTCACGAACAGCGCGTCGATCGTGCCGAACTCGGTCTTGACCCGGTCGGCCAGCGCGTCGATGTCGGTGAGCGACGCCGCGTCGCTCCGGACGGCGACCGCACCGGCACCCAGTCGTTCCACCGCGGCGTCGAGCGTCGCCCCGGTGCGCCCGGTGATCAGGACGCGCGCGCCGCCGTCCACGAGCGCCGCCGCCGTCGTGCGGCCGAACCCGCTGCTGCCGCCGATGACGACGACGTTCTTTCCCTCGTACGTGCCCATGTCGGACGTCCTCCCTCGCCTACGTGCTGCCGAGTCAACGCCCGCCGGCCCGGGACCGTCCAAGACCCGTTGCGCAACCCGTCTTGCCGCCCGGGCATGGCGGTAGATTCGATGAGGTGCCCGACATCGATCTCGATCTGCGACTCGTGCGGTATTTCACGGTCGTCGCACGGCATCAGAACTTCGCGAGGGCGGCGGCCGAGCTGCACGTCGCGCAGCCGGCGCTGAGCCGCCAGATCCAGCGTCTGGAGCAGCGCCTCGGGGCCCGGCTGTTCGACCGCACGCCGCACGGTTCACGCCTGACCGACGCGGGGCGGGCGTTCCTCCCGCAGGCGGACGCGCTGCTGCGCTCGGCGGCCAGGGCGGCGCGCGCGGCGCGGGCCTCGGTGCGCACGCTCACCGTCGGCACGATCGAGAGCATCGTCGTGACGCCCGCGGTGCGTGACCTGCGTGGCCGCCATCCGGAGGCCCGGGTCGCGATCCGTCACCTGAACTGGTGCGACGCGCATCCCGCTCTGCTCGACGGGAGCGTCGACGTCCTGGTCGGGCGGATCCCGTTCCCGTTCCCCATCGGCGATCTGCGGGTGTCCGTGCTCTACGAGGAGCCGTCCGTGCTCGTCGTCCCGGTGTTCCACCGGCTGGCCGGCCGGACGTCGGTCACCCCGGCCGACTACGCGGACGAGCCGCTGCTCCCGTGCCCGGTCACCTCGATGCCCGCGAACACGTTCTGGCGCCTCGAGCCGGGGCGTACCGGCCCCGACACCCCGCCGCGGATCGACGGCTGGGAGACCAAACTCGAGCGGGTCGCGGACGGGGAGGCGGTGGCGATCCGCCCGGCCGGCGATCGGCGCAGCACGCTGCGGGAAGACCTGGTCACGATCCCGATCGAGGGTCTCGACCCGTTCCAGGTCGTCGTCGCCGCGCGCGTCGGGGACCGCGAGCCGCTCGTCGACGCCTTCACCGAGTCGGCCCGCGAGCACCTGAACCGCGCCGGACACGGGGTCCTATTCTGAGCCGATGCGTGCGTCAGCGTTCCGCCGGTTGGCGCGGTTCCTCGATCCGACGCCGTCCGCGGCGGTCGCCCCGGTAACACCGGAGCCCGGCCGGCCGGCCGAGCACGCGGTCGTCGACTGCGGCCGGTACGTCGACGGCGTCCGCAAGCCGGGGCGGATCCCGCTGCGCGACACCCCGCGGGCACTGCGTGAGCGGCACGGCTTCGTCTGGATCGGGCTCCGCGACCCCACCGCGGAGCAGTTCGAGGAGGTCGCGGAGCGGTTCGCGCTGCCGCCGCTCGCGGTCGCCGACGCCGTCCGCGCGCACCAGCGGCCGAAGCTGGAGCAGTACGGCGAGATCCTGTTCGCGATCGTCAAACCCGTCCGCTACGTCGACGCCGACGAGGTCGTGGACGTCGCCGAGCTCGCGCTGTTCGTCGGGCCGCGGTTCGTGGTGATCGTCCGGCACGGCGAGACCGACGTGCCGGCGCGCGCCCGGGCGCTGGCCGACGGCGATCCGGAGGTCAGCCGGCACGGCCCGATCGGCGTGCTGCACCGGATCATGGACCTGGCCGTCGACGGCTACACCGACGCGATCGACGGCATCGACGAGAACATCGACGACATCGAGTCGCAGGTGTTCGGCGGCGACGAGCACGACCACGCCGAGCGCATCTACAAGCTCAAGCGTGAGGTGCTGGAGTTCCGCCGCGCGGTGAAGCCGCTGGCCGGTGCGGTGGTGAAACTGTCAGACACCTCCGACGCCCCGCTGCGGCCCTACTTCCGCGACGTGCACGACCACCTCATGCGGGTCGCCGACGCGATCGACAACTACGACAGCCTGCTCACCGACGTCCTGCAGGCCGACCTGGCGCAGGTCAGCGTCCGGCAGAACCGCACCGCGATGCGTCAGAACGAGGACATGCGCCGGATCTCGGCCTGGGCGGCGATCGCGCTGCTGCCGACCGCGGTGGCCGGGCTCTACGGCATGAACTTCGAGCGGATCCCCGGTGCGAGCTCGCCGTACGGGTTCTGGATGGTGCTGGGCGTGCTGGCCGCGCTGTGCGTCGTGCTCTGGGCCCTATTTCGACGCAACGACTGGCTCTAGCGTCCCCGGCATCGGGAGTTCGGCGGTGCGGTCCGAGCGGTTCGGGAGCGCGTTCGTGATCAGTACGGCGAGCGTGCCGAGCCCGGCGTAGAGCGCGAGCACGAGCAGCGGGTGCCCCAGCGGCGCGTCCGGGAAGTACAGGCTGTCCCGGACGTACTGGGTGCCGGCGCCGGTCGGCAGCGCCTGCCCGAGGTGCTGGCCCCAGGTCGGCAGGAACTCCGGCGGGATGCTCGCACCCGAGATCACGGTGCCGATCGTGAAGTAGAGGAACCCGGCGGCGGCGCCGGCCGGGCCGATCAGCGCGACCAGCCCGGCCGTCGAGCCGGTGATCGCCAGCGACACCAGGCCGAAGCCCCAGTAGAGGGTGGCGTGGTCGGCGTCCGCGCCGACGCCGAACCAGCTCATCGACCAGAGCACGATCGCCGCCGACGCCAGCGCGTAGACGACGAGCGTCGTCACGTGCCCCACGCCGCGCCGCCAGGACCGCCGGGCCCGCGGGATCAGGCGCCCGAGCCCGAGCGAGGCCACCGTGCCGCCGAGCGCGAGCGCCTGCACGAGCATGCCGAGCGACCCGCCGTTGCGGTCGTCGGCGGGCAGCGGCACGACGTCGGTGACGGTGCCCGGGGTGGTGAGGACCCGCACGGTCTGGAGCGGCACCGGCGTCCCGAGCGTCGCGACGACGGCGGCGGTCCGCTTCTGCAGGACGGCGGTGAACGTGGTCTTCAGGACGTTCGCCGCGGACGGTCCGGCCGCGGTGGCGAGGTAGAGGTGAGGGGTGGCTCCGGAGACGTCGAGGCCGCCGTAGACCTCGCGGCGTCTCGTCGCCCGTTCGAGTTCGGCGGCGGTGTCGAACCGGGTCACCCGGTAGCTGCCGGTGGCGTTGAGCTCGGTGTGCAGTTCACGCGCCTGGGCGTCGGAGGCGATCAGGCCGACCGGGAGGTGGTGCGGCTTCGGCGCGTGTGCCATGCCGAGGTAGTAGCTGGTGAGCAGGAGCTGCACGAGCACCCCGATGGTGGCCACCGTCGCCGCGATGCGGCGGAATTGCCGGGCCGAGGTGATCGGTGTGCTCATAAATCACTTTTACCCATTTTTGTGACAGTGAGGCTTTCCCGGAGTGGGGGACGGCGCCATTACCGGCAGGTAACAATCCTCGCTATGAGTCTGGTCGGGCGAGGCGGGGAACTGCGTCGGATCGCCGCGCTCCTGGAGCGGGCGCGAGCCCTCTCCGGAGGCGGTGCGCTGCTGATCCATGGTGCGCCGGGGTCGGGCAAGACCGCGCTGCTGCGGACGCCCGCACCGGGGTTCCTGGTGCTCGAGGCGGCCGGGGTCGAGGCCGAGACCGATCTGCCGTTCGCCGCCGTGCAGCAGGTGCTGATGCCGCTCGCGGCCGACCTCGACCAGCTGCCGCCCGCGCAGGCCGCGGTGCTGCGCCGCGCGCTGGAGACCGGCGAGGACGTGCCGCGGTTCGCGCTCTGCGTCGCGGTGCTGAACCTGCTGGTGCTCGCCGGGCGCAGGCAGCCGGTGCTGGTGCGTGTCGACGACGTCGACGTGATCGACACGGCGTCGCGCGACGTGCTCGCGTTCGCGGCGCGGCGGGTGGCGTCGGCGAACGTGGTGGTGCTGGCGGCCGCGACCGACCCGGCCGGTGGAGCGGCGACCGGGCCGGTGCTGCCGGGGGTCGAGCGGCTGCCGCTGGTGGGCCTGGACGTCGCGGCCGGTGCGGAGCTGATCGCGTCGGCCGGGCTGAGCCCCGACGTGGCGATCGAACTGGTGCAGCTGTGCGCGGGCGCGCCGCTCGCGCTGCGTGAGGTGGCCGGGGCGCTCTCGGTCGAGCAGGCCCGGGGGCGGGCGCCGCTCCCGGTCGAGTTCCCGCGCGGCAGCCGCATCCGCCGCGCCTACGACACCCGGCTGCGCGCGTTGCCCGACGCCACCCGCGAGCTGCTGCTCCTCCTCGCCGCCGACCCGGAGGGCCTCGACCTGGACACCGTGTCCGAGCTCTCGGCCGAGGCGGTCGACGCGGCGGAGGCCTCGGGAATCGTCCACGTGGTGGACGGGCGGATGCGGTTCCGGACCCCGCTGGTCGCGGGCTCGGTCTACCGCGGGGTGTCGCCGGAGCGGCGGCGGGCCGTGCACCGGCGGATCGCCGGCGCGCTGGGTGGGTCCGTGCCCGAGCACCGGCTGCGCCGCCTCTGGCACCTGGCCGCGGCCGAACCCTCCGAGCCGCTCGCGCGGGAACTGGCCGACGTCGCCGAGGAGGTCCGCGACCGCGGCGACCACGCCGCCGCGTCCCTCGCCTCCGAGCGGGCCGCCGAGCTCAGCCCGAACGGCGCCGAGCTGCTGCTCGCCGCGGCCCGCGACGCCTGGCTCGCCGGGCGTCCGCACCGCGCCGGGGTGCTGCTCACGCGGTTGCGCCCGGCGCCGGCCGCGGTCACCACCGGCGGGCGACGCGACCTGCTCCGCGGCCAGATCGAGCTGCGTGCCGGGTCGCCGGCGGCCGCCCACGAGACGTTGCTCGGCGCGTCCGACCGCCTCGCGGCAGGCGACCGCACCGCCGCGGTCGTCGCGCTCCTGCACGCCGGTGAAGCGAGCTTCCTCACCGGCAACCTGCGGCGGTACGTCGACATCTCGCTGCGTGTCCTCGCGCTGCGCGAAGGCGGCGACCCCCCCGAGCGCGAGCTGATGTTCGAGTACGCCGCCGGGATGATGGCGCTGTTCCGCGGACGCCACGGCGAGGCCGTCCGACGCCTGCGCAACGTCGTCGACCTGGTGCCGCGCACCGACGACCCGACCGCGATGAACTGGGGGACGCTCGCGGCGCTGATGCTCGGCGAGGAGTCGCTGGCGCTCGGGCTCACCGAACGGTCCGGCGCCGTGGCCCGGGCCCGCGGCCAGCTCGCCCTGGTGCCGCGCACGCTGGAGCTGGCCACGTTCGCGCAGCTCTGGCTCGGGCGGTACAACGGCGCGCTGGCGTCGGCCCAGGAGGGCCTGCGGCTCGCCCAGGAGGCCGGCCTGGACAACTCGGTCGCGTTCCACCGCTCGTTGCTCGCGCTGTTCTCGATGTTCCAGGGCGACGACGACGCCGGCCTGCGTCACGCCCAGGCCGCCACCGCGATCGCGGCCGAGCGGGGCCTGGCGATGCCGCACTCGATGTCGTCCTGGGCGCTGGCGCACCGCGACCTGTCCGCCGGCCGGGCCGCCGACGCCGCCGGGCGGCTGCGCGCGGTCGCCACCGCCGGCGGCGGGCCGGGGTACGTCACCGGGCGCGTGCTCACCGCCCCGCACTTCGTCGAGGCCGCGGTGCGGTGCGGCGACCGGGCCGGCGCGGTCGAGGCCACCGAGCTGTTCGGCCGCTGGGCCACGAGCACCGGCAGCACCGCGGCCCGGGCGCTGCTCGCCCGCTGCCAGGCGCTCACCGCCACCGACCCGGACGACGCCGAGGACGCCTACCGGGAGGCGATCCGGCTGCACCAGCTCGGCGACTCGGACTTCGAGCACGCGCGTACCGAGCTGCTCTACGGACGCGAGCTGCGCCGGCGCCGGGGTCCGTCGGCGGCCAGGACCCCGCTGCGCTCCGCCCACGACACGTTCGACCGGCTCGGAGCCACGGCCTGGGTCGAGCAGAGCCGGGCCGAGCTGCGGGCGACCGGTGAGCCGGTCCGCCCGGTCGAGACCCGGCTGGAGGGTGCGCTCACCGCGCAGCAGCTCACGATCGCCCGGATCGTCGCCGAGGGCGCCACCAACCGCGAGGTGGCCGCGCAGCTCTATCTGAGCCCGCGGACCGTCGACCACCACATGCGCAACATCTTCGTGAAGCTCGGCGTGCGCTCCCGGGTCGAGCTGGTGCGGCTACTCACCGGATAATTCGGGCGATACCTACACCGGCGATATCGCCGATGCGGGTAAGTGCGCTGGTCACCGAGTATTTCGTCGTCGACGACGACGAAGGGGACGCCGGTGAACAGTGGACTGTCCGTGCAGGGCGTCGGCGTGCGGTTCGGCGGGCTGGTCGCGCTCGACGACGTCTCGGTCGAGGTCTCCCCGGGCTCGGTCGTCGGGGTGATCGGCCCGAACGGCGCCGGCAAGACCACGCTCTTCAACGTCGTGTGCGGCTTCGTCCGCCCCACCGCGGGCACGGTGCGCTGGGACGGTGAGCCGTTCCGTCCCCGCCCGGACCGCCTGGCCGCCGCCGGAATCTCACGTACGCTGCAGGGCCTCGGCCTGTTCGCCGGCCTCACCGTGCTGGAGAACGTGATGATCGGCGCGCACCGCCGGTCGCGGGCCGGGTTCGCCGCCGCGCTGTTCGGCCTTCCGCGCTCCGACCGCGACGAACGTCACCTGCGTGGTCTCGCCGGCGAAGCGCTCGAATCGCTGGGCATCGGCGCGGCCGCGGCCAGTCTCCCGGGTGCGCTCCCGTACGCGGTGCAGAAGAAGGTGGCGCTGGCCCGCGCGCTCGTCACCCGGCCCCGGCTGCTGCTGCTCGACGAACCCGCCGGTGGCCTCGGATCCGACGAGGTCGACGAGCTCGCCGAGCTGATCCGCTCGCTGTCCTGCGCGGTCCTGCTGGTCGAGCACCACATGGACCTCGTCATGTCGGTCTGCGACCGGATCGTCGTCCTCGACTTCGGCAAGCGGATCGCCGACGGGACACCGGCCGAGATCCAGGCCGACGACCGGGTCACCGAGGCCTACCTGGGGGTGGCGTCCTGATGGCGCCGCTGCTCGAGGTGGAGGACCTGAGCTGCGGCTACGGCCCGGTCCAGGTGCTGCGTGACGTCTCGCTGAGCGTCGAGCGCGGGGCGATCCTGGCGGTGCTGGGCGCGAACGGCGCGGGTAAGACCACGCTGCTGCGCACGCTCTCCGGCCTGATCCGCCCCACCGGCGGACGGATCGTCTTCGACGGCGCCGACGTGCGTGGCGTCGCGGTGGAGAAGCTCGTCCGGCGGGGGATCGCGCACGTGCCGGAAGGGCGCGGGGTGGTCGCCGAGCTGACCGTCGACGAGAACCTCCGCCTCGGTGGACTCTGGCGCCGCGACCGGCCGGACGCGCGGGCCGCGCTGGCCGAGGTGTACGAGCTGTTCGAGCCGCTGGCGCGGCGCCGGCGCAGCGTGGGACACCAGCTGTCCGGCGGAGAGCGGCAGATGCTCAGCGTCGGCCGGGCGCTGGTGGCACGGCCGTCCCTGCTGCTGCTCGACGAGCCGTCGCTCGGCCTGGCGCCGCGGGTGACCGCGCAGATCCTCGCGCTGCTGGCGCGGCGGTGCGCGGACACCGGTCTGAGCGTGCTGCTGGTCGAGCAGAACGTGCGGAGCGCGCTGTCGATCGCCGACCACGGCGTCGTGCTGTCGGTCGGCGAGGTCGTGATGTCCGCGCCCGCCGCCCGGCTGCAGGACGACGACGATCTCCGCCACGCCTACCTGGGGTTCTGATGGATCGTTTCCTCTTTCTGACGATGGACGGGGTCACCCGCGGAGCCATCTACGCGGCGTTCGCGCTCGCGCTGGTGCTGATCTGGCGCGGGACCCGGGTGGTGAACTTCGCACAGGGGGCGATGGCGGTCGCCACCGTCTACATCGCGTACTCGGTCTCCGGCGCGACCGGCTCCTACTGGCTGGGGTTCGCCGCGGCGCTCGTCGGTGCCGCGCTGCTCGGTGCGGTGATCGAGCTGGTCGTGGCCCGGCGGGTGCACGACGCGCCACCGCTGAACGCGATCGTGGTGGCGATCGGTCTGGTGCTGCTGATGCAGGCGGTGCTGGGAATGATCTACACGAACGAGTACCTGGCGTTCCCGGCGCCGTTCAGCCAGAACGCGGTGTTCGCCGGGGTCTCCCCGTACGACGTCTTCGTCTTCGGCGTCGTCGGTGTTCTTTTGGCCGTCCTGACCTGGCTGTTCACCCGGACCCCGCTGGGATTGCGGATGCGGGCGTCGGCGTTCGCGCCCGAGGTGTCCCGCCTGCTCGGCGTCGACGTCGCGCTGATGCGGACGCTCGGCTGGGTGCTGGCCGCGGTCGTCGGGTCGCTGGCCGCGCTGCTCGTCGTCCCCACCGAACTGGGGCTGCACCCGACCGCGATGGACGACGTGTTCGTGGCCGCGTTCACGGCCGCGGTGGTGGGTGGGCTGGACAGCCCGGCCGGTGCGGTGCTGGGCGGGCTGATCGTCGGCGTGCTGCTGTCCTACGTCGGCGGTTACGTCCGCAGCGACGCCACCCCACTGGCCGTGCTGGGGCTGTTGGTGGTGGTGCTGCTGGTCCGGCCGGGCGGCTTGTTCGCGGTTCCTTCGGCGAGGCGGGTGTGAGCGGGATGGCGAACTCCACGGACACGGCCAGGGTCACCTCGGTGCCTCCGCGTACCCGGGCCGCGACCGTGCGGCGCGGCAACACGCTGCTACGTCACGTGCTGATCGCGACCGTGGTCGGGGTGGTCGTGGTGATCGCGACCTACCAGATCGAGCCGTTCCGCAACTACCAGTTGGCGACGATCGGCGCGTACCTGTGCGTGCTGCCGGGCCTGATCCTGCTGACCGGATTCACCGGCCAGATCTCGCTCGGGCACGGCGCGCTGATGGCCGCCGGCGCGTACACGGTGGCGTTGACGCCGGGCCTCCCGTTCCTGCTCTCGCTGCTCGCCGGGGTGCTGGTGGCCACCGTGCTCGGCGCCGTGATCGGCGTCGCCGCCGCCCGCCTGCACGGCCCCTACCTGGCCGGGGCGACGCTCGCGGTCGCGGTCGCCGTCCCCGCCGTGACCACCACGTTCGACGGCCTGTTCGGCGGCGACGCCGGGCTCACGTTCGCGGTCTCGCCGGCTCCGGCGTCGCTGGGCGCGTACTTCCCGTTCGAACGCTGGCAGGCGTGGATCACGCTGCTCGGGGCCGCGGTGGTGCTCCTGCTGCTGGCGAACCTCGTCCGGAGCCGGTTCGGCCGGACCCTGCGTGCCGTCCGCGACGACGAGGTGGCCGCGTCGCTCGCCGGGATCCACGTCGGACGGGTGCGCGTGCTGGCCTTCGTGCTCTCGGCCGCGGGCGCCGGCCTGGGCGGCGGGATGTTCGCGCTGCTCGCGCAGAGCGTCTCGCCGGGCGCGTACGGGCTGACGCTCTCGCTCAACCTGATGCTCGCGATCGTGCTCGGCGGGCTGGGCGGCCTCCGGGGTGCGGTGTGGGGCGCGATCGTGCTGGTCGCGCTGCAGCCGCTTGCCGACTGGGCCACCCGCGGTCTCGACGCCGACCCGGCGTTGCAGCAACGCCTGGAGGGCACGCTTCCGCTCGCGATCTTCGGCCTGGCCCTGATCGTCGTGATGACGACGGCGCCGGGCGGTCTCGACGCGCTCGTCAGCCGCGCCCTCCGCCGCCTGCGTGGCGGCGCGTGACGCCGCTGTCCCACCCCCATCCCAGAGAGAGGTCGACAATGCCTCGACGACTACGGCGCGGTGTCGCCGTCACCGCCGCGCTGGCGCTCGTACTGACCGGCGCGGCCTGTGCCGAGAACTCGCCGGGCGGGAACGGCGCCGCCGTGCCCGGCGTCACCGACTCCACGATCCTCGTCGGCACGCACCAGCCGCTCACCGGACGGGCCGCCGCGGGCTACTCGAAGATCTCCGCCGCCACCAAGGCGTACTTCGACTACGTCAACGAGAAGGGCGGCGTGAACGGCCGCAAGATCGAGTACAAGGTCGTCGACGACGCCTACAACCCGGCGAAGACGCAGGAGGTCGTGCGTCAGCTCGTCCTGCAGGACAAGGTCTTCGCGATCCTCAACGGGCTCGGCACCCCCACGCACGGCGGGGTGCTCGACTTCCTGAAGACCAACAAGGTGCCCGACCTGTTCGTCTCGTCCGGCAGCGCGCTGTTCAACCAGCCGTCGAAGTACCCGTCGACGTTCGGGTTCAACGTGGACTACGTGACCGAGTCGAAGGTGCTGGCGAACTACGTCAAGAAGACGTTCCCCGGGCGGAAGGTCTGCTTCTTCGGCCAGAACGACGACTTCGGTGCCGACGCTCTGAAGGGCGTGGAGACCGTGCTCGGGCCGGTGGCCGCGAAGCAGAACTACGTCCCGACGAACACCAACGTCGCACCGCAGGTGGGGGCGTTGAAGGCGGCCGGGTGCCAGGTCAACGTGCTCGCGACGATCACCCCGTTCACCGCGCTCACGCTGGGGACCGCCGCGAAGCTCGGCTACCGGGCCCAGTGGGTCGGCAGCAGCGTCGGCGGCGACTTCGTCGGGCTGTCCGCGCTGCTCGGCAAGCCGGCGCCGCTCCTGCTCGAGGGTTACGTGACCTCGGGGTACCTGCCCAGCCCGCTGGACGAGGCGAACCCCTGGACGAAGCTGTTCAAGGACGTCAACGCCAAGTACAACGGCAACACCGCGTTCGAGGTCAACACGCTCTTCGGCATGGCGGTCGGCTACACGTTCGTGCAGGCACTGCAGGCGGCGGGCAAGGACCTCACGCGCGAGGGCCTGCTCTCGGCGATCGAGAAGGGTGGGTTCGAGGGTCCGTCGCTGGTGCCGATGCGGTACTCGAAG
Organism: Cryptosporangium arvum DSM 44712; assembly: GCF_000585375.1. Lineage (NCBI taxonomy): Bacteria > Bacillati > Actinomycetota > Actinomycetes > Cryptosporangiales > Cryptosporangiaceae > Cryptosporangium > Cryptosporangium arvum. The sequence goes on along the minus strand of NZ_KK073874.1, from coordinate 6,634,265 downwards.
GACGACCACTCCGGGTTCAGCGGCACCCAGATCTCGGTGATCAAGGGTGGTAAGCAGGCGCTCGTCGACACCCCGTACGTCACCGACACGGGGAGTGGGCCGGTCGAGCCCTACACCGGCACGCCGGCGGCTCCGCCGGCGAGCGGTATCCCGTCCGCCTGAGCGGTGTTTTCTTGACGCCCGGCCCGATCCGGGCCGGGCGTCCGCGGTCGCCCGGGGCCTGGTGGGCCGGGTGTCTGCTGGTGCCCGGGGCCTACTTGGGCCGGGCGTCGTAGGTGGCCTGGGCCTCGGCGACCTGGGGGACCCGGGCTTCGAGCAGTTGGACGAGCGCGAACAGCTGCTCGGAGATCTCGGTGCCGAGCGGCGTCAGCGTGTACTCGACCCGCGCCGGGATCGTCGCCAGCACCTCGCGGTGCACGAGCCCGTCGCGCTCGAGCGTCTGCAGGGTCTGGGCGAGCATCTTCTCGCTCACCCCGTCGACCCGGCGGCGCAGCGCGTTGAAGCGGTAGGCGCCCTCGCGCAGCGCGACCAGCGCGAGCACACCCCACTTGCCGGTGATGCTCTCCAGCGTCTTCCGCGACGTGCAGCCACGCGCGAACACGTCCGCGACCAGCTCGTGCATGTCGTCGTCCACACCGCGAGTGTACTCACTCGCAGTTTGCACTTTCGAAAAGTTAGTACAAGCTAGGGGTGATCGATTGGTTCGTCAGAGGAGAACGTCGTGATCACCGTCACCGCCGCAACCGGCCACCTCGGCCGTCTGGTCATCGCCGAGCTGCTCGACCGGGGCGTCCCGGCGAGTGAGATCACCGCCGCCGTACGGACCCCCTCGAAAGCCGCCGACCTCGGCGTCCGCGTGGTCGAGGCCGACTACGACCGCCCCGAGACCCTGGCCCCGGCCTTCGCCGGCACCGACAAACTGCTGTTCATCTCCGGTGACACGCTCGAACAGCACACGAACGTGGTCGACGCCGCCCGCGCGGCCGGCGTCGGGCTGATCGTGTACACCAGCGGCCTGCGCGCCGACACCAGCAGCCTCACGCTGATGTCGGGCAAGCACGCGCCGACCGAGCAGGCGATCGCCGCGTCGGGCATCCCGTCCGTGTTCCTGCGTAACGGCTGGTACCTGGAGAACCACACCGGTCAGATCGAGCAGTTCCTCGCGACCGGCGCGATCCTCGGCGCCGCCGGCGACGGCCGGGTGTCCAGCGCCACCCGGGCCGACCTGGCCGCCGCCGCGGCCGCGGTGCTCGTCGACCCGACCCCGGGCTCGACCTACGAGCTGGGTGGCGACGAGGCGTTCACGCTCGCGGAGCTCGCGGCCGAGATCAGCCGCCAGAGCGGCCGGACGGTCGTCTACAAGAACCTGGCGGAGGCCGAGTACGCGGAGACGCTCACCGGGTTCGGCGTCCCCGCGCCGTTCGCCGCGGTGCTCGCCAACGCCGACCACGGCCTGTCGATCGGCGACCTGTTCGTCGACAGCGGTGACCTGCACCGCCTCATCGGCCGCGCCCCGACCACCCTCTCCGAGGCCGTCGCGGCCGCGCTGAAATCGGCGTGACACTTCCGCCGGGCAGATGATGGAGTGGCGGTGTGCGTTCTGATGCCGCCACTCCGACCGTCCGGATCCTGGAGACGCCGGAGGAGGTCGAAGCCGCGTTCGAGGTGTTCCGGATCGCGCTCGTGGGGCTGCCGCCGCTCCCGGGCCGGGCCACCGAGATCAGCGAACCGGGCCGCACGTTCGGCGGTTACCTCGACGGCGAGCTGGTGGGCACGGCCGCGTCCTACACCACCCACGTCGTCGTGCCGGGCGGCGCGCGGCTGCCGCACGCCGCGGTGACCCGGGTCGGCGTCCTGCCGACCCACACCCGCCGCGGGGTGGCGCGCGCCCTGATGAACGCCCAGCTGTCCGACGCCCGGCAGCGGGGCGTGGCGATCGCGACGCTCCGAGCCGCCGAAGGTGGCATCTACGAGCGGTACGGCTACGGGGTGGCCGGGCGCCTCGAGGTCGCCGCGGTGGCGTCCCGCCGGGCGGTGCTGCGCCCCGGCGTGGCCGGGGGTGAGGTCGTGCGGCTCGCCCGCCCCGCCGACGCCTGGACGCTGCAACGGGAGATCTACGAGCGGATCGACCCGTCCTGGACGGGCGCGATCTCCCGGACCGGCGAGTGGTGGACGGTCCGGCGGCTACGGGTGCTCGACGCGAAGCAGCCGTCCATGGTGGCCGTGTGCGGGCCGCCCGGCGCCGAGACCGGATACGTCAGGTACCACCCGGCCGGCGACGAGGAGTCGGTAGTCGTCGACGACCTCGTCACGGCCGACGGGACCGCGCGGGCCTCGCTGCTGCGTTACCTGTTCTCGATCGACCTGGTCGAGACCGTGAAGTTCGACGGGCTCGCGCTGGACGACCCGCTACGCGTCATGCTCGTCGACGAACGGCCGGTACGGAGCGAGTCGATCGAGGACGAGATCTGGCTCCGCCTCGTCGACGTGGGTGCGGCACTGGCCGCGCGGACGTATCGGGGCTCCGGCGAGGTCGTGGTGGGCGTCGTGGACGAGGTCGTGGCGCCGAACGCGGGGTCGTACTGGATCGGCGCGCCCGGCGCGAAGCCCACGACCGCGGAGCCCCAGCTCACGGTGGATGTCGCCGCGCTCGGAGCGGTGTATCTCGGGGGGACGAGCTGGCGTCAACTCGCCGCGGCGGGCCGTGTGACCGGCGATCTGTCGCTGGTACCGACCGCCGACGATCTCTTCGCGACGGCGACCGCCCCGTTCTGCGGCACGTTCTTCTGAATCGGGTCCAGCGCGGCCACGGAACGGGGCCAGCTCGTGGTCGGGAGAGCCACCCGCGCCAAGCCCCCGGGCACGCCGAGCGCCACCCCGGGCGCCTTCGTGACATAGCCGCGGCCCCCGCCCGACGCACACGCACCGAGCCTGGCGGCGCGCCCGGCCGGACGACGCCCGACCACCGTCAATCACCGAGAAACGCCGTGCGGAACCGCGTCAGCTCCTCGTCGGGGAAGCCGTGAGCGAGAAGCCACCCCGCCCCACCCCCGAACACCGTCGTCAGCTGGTCGAGGAACTCGGCCATCGTCTCCGCGCGGGCACGCCGGGATTCGTCGGGCAGATCACGGCTCACCGTCGGCAGGGGTCCGCCGGACGCTTCGAGCCGGCGCACGACACGCTCGAAGACCGCGCCCATGTTCGCGTCGGTCAGCGCGTAATCGGCCGCGATCTCCTCGGGGCGCACGCCCACCGCGTCGAGGAGGAGCGCGACGAGGGTGCCGGTGCGGTCCTTGCCGGCCGCGCAGTGCACGAGCGCGGGGTGGTTGCCGGGGTCGGCGAGCAACCGCGCGGCGGCGACCACCCGCTCGGCGCCCGAACCCAGGTAGCCCAGGTAGTGGCCGGACAGGTTGCCGCGCATGATCTCCGGCACGACCTGGCCGACCCCGGGGTCGCTGCTCATCCAGTGGTTGGCGTAGGCGAGACCGGCGCGCTCGAGCGGGCCGGGACCGTCGCGCTCCACCTCTTCGCGCGAGCGCAGATCCACCACGTGCCGCAGCCCCCGGTCGTCGACCAGCGCGCGCACGTCGTCGGGGGTGAGTTCGGACGGTGAGTCCGAGCGGTACAGCCGGCCGAACCGGGTGCGGCGCCCGTCGGCGGTACGCAGACCACCGAGGTCGCGGACGTTGCTCGCGCCCTCCAACGTGACGACGCGCTCCGCCATCGGTGCCCCTCTCGCCCGCACGACCGGGTCAACCGTACGACTGGGGGTGTGCACGGTGGTGCCGTTCCTCCGTTCAGAGCAATGTTGATCACTCAACGGACACCTCGACCAGATTTCTGGGTCAAACGACCGAGTTGATCGTCGCTCTGAGCCGAGGGTCTCGTTAAGCCAGGAGAGAGGGTCGAGATCCAGGGGGAAAACGCCATGGAGAACCGCGAAACCACGGTGTTGGTGGAATTGGTCAGATCAGCCTCCGGAAAGGACGACCGCGCGCGAGTGACACGCCGTCGCCCGGTGCCGGGGCGCCAGGCGGTCGTGGACGCCGCCGAACTGGACGCCGCGACCGCGGTCGGTGTGCCGGGGGGTGACCTCCGATGGCTGGTGCGGCTGGTGCCCGCCCTGCTCGTCGCGATGGCGCCGGGCCGTTGACGGTCCAGAGCGGTGGCGTGATGAGCGGTGGTGACGATCGGCGCCGGACGGACGGGTGGGGGACCCGTCCCGGTGACGAGCTGGATGCGGGGCTGACGCTCGAGGAGTTGGCCGCGGAGCGGGCCGCGGCCCGGGAAACCCTCCGCCGGCTGCACGTTCCGGCCGGCGGAGTGTGTGACTGGTGCGGCCAGTCGTTCCCGTGTCCGGATTCCCAGAGCTGATAGTCCATTAGGCCAACAGTTCGCGGATGTGCGGGCTTGTCCGGAACTGGTATGGCGTAATACCCGCATGTTGAGACGAACTGCTCTGGGCCTGGTGCTCGTGGGCGGTGTGCTCGTGAGCGCACCCGCGCAGGCCGCGACCGCAACACGGATCCACGACGTGCAGGGAACCGCCCACGTCTCGCCGCTGCGCGGCACCGTGGTGAGTGTTCCGGGCGTCGTCACCGCGAAGGCGTCCAACGGCTTCTACCTGCAGGACCCGCGGCCGGACCGGGATCAGCGCACGTCCGAGGCGATCCTGGTGTTCACCGGCACGGCGCCGACCGTCGCGGTCGGCGACGCGGTCACCGTCGAGGGCACCGTCACCGAGTTCCGGCCGGGCGGTGCCGACGGCACCGCCAACCTGACGACCACCGAGCTGACGACGCCGACCGTCACCGTCACCTCCGCCGGCAACCCGCTGCCCGCGCCGACCGTGCTCGGTGCCGGTGGCCGGCGCCCCCCGACGACCGTGATCGACGACGACGCGAAGGGCGACGTCGAGGCCGGCGGGAAATTCGACCCGGCCACCGACGGCATCGACTTCTACGAGTCGCTGGAGTCGATGCGGGTTCGGGTCGGCGGCGCGGTGGCGGTGGGCCCCACGAACTCGTTCAACGAACTGCCGGTGCTGGGCGACCGGGGCCGCGGCGCCGGCCCGCGGAGCGTCCGGGGCGGAATCGTGGTGCGGCCGGACGACGCGAACCCGGAACGGATCATCCTCGACGACGGGCTCGGCTTCGCGCCGCCGAAAGCCGACGTCGGTGCCACCGCGGCCCGGCCCGCGGAGGGCGTGGTGAGCTACGGCTTCGGCAACTTCAAGGTGATCCTGACCGCGGCCGTGTCCTTCACCGGCACGAAAGCCCCCGAGACGACCCGCGCCGACTCCGCGGCCGAGGTCTCGGTGGCCACGTTCAACGTCGAGAACCTGGACCCGAACGACCCACCGGCGAAGTTCGCCCGGCTGGCGTCGATCATCGTCGGGAACCTGCGCGCGCCCGACATCCTGGCCCTGGAGGAGGTACAGGACAACACCGGGGCCACCAACGACGGAACGGTGGCCGCCGACCGCACGTACGGGGCGCTGATCGCGGCGATCACGGCCGCCGGTGGCCCGGCCTACGCGTACCGCCAGATCGACCCGGTGAACAACGCCGACGGTGGTGAGCCGGGCGGCAACATCCGGGTGGGGTTCCTGTACGCGGCGAGCCGGGGCGTGTCGTTCGCGAGCGCACCGGCCGGCGACGCGGCCACGCCGGTCGCGGTGACGAGCGCCGGGCACCTGTCGCTCAACCCGGGCCGGATCGCCCCGGCCGACACCGCCTGGGCCGACAGCCGCAAGCCGCTGGCCGGCGAGTTCGTGTTCCGCGGCCGGTCGGTCTTCGTGATCGCGAACCACTTCGTCTCCAAGGGGGGCGACCAGCCGCTGTTCGGCCGGTTCCAGCCCCCGGCGCAGTCGTCGGCGGCCAAGCGCGGCCGGCAGGCGGCGCTGGTGAACACGTTCGTGAAGCAGTTGCTGGCGAAGGATCCGCAGGCCCGCATCGCGGTCGTCGGGGACCTCAACGACTTCGAGTTCTCCCCGACGGTGAAGACGCTGGCCGGCTCGCAACTGGTGGACCTGCCGGCGACCCTGCCGGTGGCCGAGCGGTACACCTACGTCTTCGACGGCAACTCGCAGGTGCTCGACCACATCCTGCTCAGCCGCGCGGCGGCGCGGGCGTACTCCTACGACGTCGTGCACGTCAACGCCGAGTACGCCGATCAGGCCAGCGACCACGACCCGCAGCTGGTGCGGTTGACGGTCAGCTGACGGCGAGCACGAACGCACCGAGCTCCTCCAGACGTCGCAGGAACGGCCCGGCGGGGAAAGCCTCCGCCGGGCTGTGGACGCCGGTCTTCGGCCCGCGGTGGTGGTCCGACGCGAGGTCGAGCGCGGCCTCCACCGACGCCACCGCGCCCGCCCACCAGATGTCGTGACCGGTGACGTGGGCGGTGCGGTGAACGCCGCCCGCGACCACCTCGGCCGCCACCGTGAACGCGGTCGCGGCGCGCTCGGTGTCGTCGACGTGTTCGGACGTGAAGACCTGCGGCTCGGTGAACGTCGTCGCGGTCAGCAGCACCTCGACCTCGGCGGTGGGGACGTGCCGCGGGATCGTCACGGCGTCGCCGGTGGGGAACGGGCCGATCATCATCCGCGGACCGAGCGGAGCGGGGAAGACGTAGGTCGTGGTGTACATCGGCAGCGGGCCGACCCGCTGGGCACCCTCGGTGAACGTGATCCGCTCGACCTCGTTGATCAGCAGATCGGCGGTGCGGCGAGCGCCGGTGGTCATCCGCCAGCCGCTCACCGCGTAGCCGACCGTGACCTTCTCGACGTTCTCCAGGCCGTCCGCGGCGAGCGCGGCCAGCAGGTCACCGAGGCCGCCGTAGAAGCTCATCCCGGGCACGATCTGCACCCCGGCCCCGGCGTAGGACCCGAACAGGTCCTGGACGTGGTGCACCTCGACGGCGTGGTCGATGTAGTGGGTGCCGACGTCGATGGCCGCGGCGACGACCGGCGGGCCGGTGAGCGCGTACGGCCCGGCGCAGTGGATGAGCACCGGCGCGCTGGCGGCCAGCGCGCGTAACGCCTCCGGGTCGTCGAGCGCGGCCGGCCGGACCGTCACCCGATCACCTTCGCCCAGATCGGTGGCGAACTCGATCAGGCCGGCGGCGTCCCGCCCGCCCAGGACGACCGGATGACCGCGAGCCAGCAGTTCGGTGGCCACCACCCGGCCGGTGTGGCCGGTGGCGCCGTACACGGCGATCGGTACCGCAGACATGGGCGCTCCCCGTTGTTTTCGAACGCGTGTTCGAAGTTACGCTACGCCAATCGAACGCCTTCAGGTAGTCACCGTTCACCTCGCTGGGGATAGCCGTCGTATCCTGTCCGGACGTCTCAGGTCGGGGCCGATTCGGACGACTCCAGATGACGAGGGGCCGCCCCCGGCGCCCGGAGCCGGAGGAGATCAGCCATGGCCGAGCGCCCCGGGGCGGTAGTCGTCGCCCGGGCCGTCCGCTGGGTCTGCGCGCTGCTCGGCACCGCGCTCGTCGTCCACCTCGGCTGGGTCTGGACGGGGCACGGCGAGCGCTCGCCCCTGCACCTCTGGTCGTCCTGGGCCCTGATCGAGATCATCCTGCTGACCAGCGCCGTTCTGGTCGGCCTGCGCTGCGTCCTGATGCCGTCCCAGCGCGTGGCCTGGGCGCTGATCGCCGCGGTCGCGGCCTTCAACGGGGCCGGGTACGTCGTCTGGGACCGGCTTCTCTCCTCCGGTGACCCGCTCCCGTCGTTCTCGCTCGCCGACGCGTTCTGGCTGCCCCCGCTACCGCTGCTGGGCCTCGCCGTCTGGCTGCTGTCCCGGCCGCTCGTCGGTGGCGTCGGGGCGGTCCGGGTCTGGGACGCCGTCGTCGCGGGGACGCTGGGTGCGGCCGTGATGGCGCTGGTGCTCGGCCGCTCGGTGCTGAACTGGACCGGCGTGTCGCCGCTGGACGCGATCGTGACGCTCGGGTACCCGGCGCTGACCATGGTGCTGGTCGGGATGATCGGTTCGATCGCGGCGCTGGCCGGCTGGCGCCTGGACAACCGCTGGCGGCTGCTCTCGGCGACCGTTCTCGTGTTCGCCGTCGCCAACGGCCTGGTCAGCCGCGTGCTCGCGGACGGGGGTGCGGACGTCGAGCGGGTGGACCAGCTCGCCGGCGTGATCGGCCTGCTGCTCGCGGCGTCGGCCTGGCAGCGCTCCCGGCGGATGGCCGACCGCCCGATCGACCTGCGGACACTGCTCGCTCCGCTGCTGTGCGCCGGGTCGGCGGTGATCGTGCTCGTCGTCGGCGCGCTCACCGAGCAGCCGCCGGTGGCCGAAATACTGGCGGCCTTCTGCGTGCTGGCGGCGCTGGCGCGCGTCGGTTTCGGCGTCCGCGCGCTGCTCGACGCGGGCGAACAGCACCGGCTGGCGATCACCGACGAGCTCACCGGTCTCTACAACCGGCGCGGGTTCCTCCGCGGCGTCGAGGAGGCGCTGGCCGCTGACACCCGTCGCACGCACGCGATCCTGCTGCTGGACCTCGACCGGTTCAAGGAGGTCAACGACGGCCTCGGGCACCAGGTCGGCGACCAGCTCCTGGCGGCGCTCGCCCCCCGGCTGGCCGGCGCGCTCGAGTCGGACGACCTGCTGGCGCGCCTCGGGGGCGACGAGTTCGCCGTGCTCACCGCGCACGGTGCGGTCGAGCAGCTCGCCGAGAGTCTGCTGGCCGCGGTGCGCAGCCCGCTCCCGGTCGGCGGCATCGTGGTGCCGACCGACGTCAGCATCGGCATCGCGGTCGAGGGGGACGCGCCGGTCGGCCGCACCGTCGGCGAGCGCACGCTCGAGCTGCTGCGCTGCGCGGACACCGCGATGTACCGCGCGAAGACCGAGCGGCGCGGCTGGGTGCGCTACGACTCGCTCGGCCCCGACCGGCAGCGCGACTCGCTGGAGCGGGCGTCCGAGCTGCGGGCGATGCTGACCGGCACGACGTCCGGGGTGGCGCCGCACGGAGCGCTCGAGCTGCACTACCAGGCGCTGGTGGCCACCGACGTGACCGCGCCGCCCCGCGTGGAGGCGTTGGTGCGCTGGCATCACCCGCTGCACGGGACGATCGCGCCGGACCAGTTCCTCGGGCTCGCCGAGCGCACCGGGCTGACGCCGTTCCTCACCCGGCGGGTCATAGACCTGGCGCTGAACCAGGCCGCCCGGTGGTGGCGGGCGGGTTCGACCGTGCAGGTCTCGGTGAACCTCGCCGCCTCCGACCTGCTCCACCCGGCCCTCGTCGAGGAGATCCTGGACGGACTGTCCAGGCGGGGCCTGCCACCCTCCGCGCTGACCGTGGAGATCACCGAGCAGGTCGCGATCGGCGACCTGGACACCGGCCGGGACGTCCTCGCGGCGCTGCGCCGGGCCGGCGTCGGCGTCGCGATCGACGACTTCGGCACCGGCTATTCGGCGCTGTCGTACCTGCAGCGGCTGCCGGCCACCGAACTCAAGCTCGACCGGTCGCTGACCGCGAAGCTCGACGACCCGGCCGCGGCCGCGATCGCCCGCGCCTGCATCGACCTCGCGCACACGCTGGGGCTGGAGGTCGTCGCCGAGGGCGTGGAGACCCAGGAACAGTCGCAGGCGCTGGTGGCCGCGGGCGCCGACCGTCTGCAGGGGTGGTTGTTCGGCAAACCCCAGCCCGGCGGCCCGAGGCCTCCCGCGACCACGTTCCCGCTGGTGTCCGTGCTCTGAGTTCCGTCGCCCTTCGTTCACCGGACTCCGGTAATACTGTCGGGGGTATGGCAGAACGACTCGTGAGTGTCTGGCAGCCCTACTTCCTCGCCTCCAAGGATCGGGACGCCGTTCTCGAGACCGCCGTCGAACTCGAAGAGCTGGGATACACCCGGATCTGGTTCTCGGCCGGTTTCCGGGACGGCGTTCCGCCCCGTTTCCGGGAGCTTCTCGACGGGACGAAGCGGATCGGCATCGCCCCCGGAATCCTCAGCATCTGGCACTCGGACCCGGCCGACGTCGCCGGCTTCGTCGCCGACGCCGAACGGGACCACCCCGGCCGGTTCCTGCTCGGGCTCGGGACGAGCCACGCGGTGGTCGTCGACAACGACGACCGGCAGTACCGGAAGCCCTACTCCAAGATGGTCGAGTACCTGGACGCGCTGGACGCCGCCGGAGTCGCCCCCGAACAGCGCGTCCTCGCCGCGCTCGGGCCGCGCATGCTCGAGCTCTCCCGCGACCGGTCGCGCGGAGCGCACCCGTACTTCATCCCGGTCGAACACACCGCGGAGGCCCGTGCGGCGCTCGGGCCCGGAGCGCTGCTCGCGCCCGAGGTGGCGGTCGTCCTCGAAGCCGACGCCGAGCGAGCGCGCGCCGTCGCGAGGGAGTACACGGCGGGCTATCTGACGCTGCCGAACTACACCCAGAACCTGCTGCGCTTCGGCTGGACCGAGGCGGACTTCGCCGACGGGGGCAGCGACCGGCTGGTCGACGCGCTGATCCCGTGGGGCACACCCGAGCAGGTCGTGGCCGGGCTGGAGAAGCACTACGAAGCCGGTGCCGACGAGGTGACGATCCAGGTGCTCGGCGTCGATCGCCCCGAGTTCCCGCGGGAGGCGTTCCGCACCCTGGCGGCCGCGCTGCTCTGACGCCGGTGGATCGGTGAAGTCGCCGGTGTTCGCCGAACACCGGCGATTTTGTCGGTGGGTCGGTCCAGACTGTGGTCCGGAGGTGGTCGACTTGACCCGCACGGCGTACCGCACCTGCCCGCTCTGCGAAGCCGTCTGCGGCCTCGAGATCACGCTCGAGGGCCGGGACGTCGTCCGCGTCCGGGGCGATCGGGACGACGTGTTCAGCCGCGGCTTCCTCTGTCCGAAGGGCGCGACGCTCGGCGAGCTCGACCAGGACCCCGATCGCCTCACCGGGCCGCTCGTCCGGCGCGGCGGCGTGCTGGAGCCCGCCACCTGGGCCGAGGCGTTCGCGGCCGTCGAGGAGGGGCTCGGCCGGGTCGCGTCCGCGTACGGGCGCGACGCCGTGGCGCTCTACGTCGGCAACCCCAGCGCGCACACGCTCGGCGGTCAGCTCTACCTCCCGGCGCTGCGCAAGGCGCTGGGAACGACGAACGTCTACACCGCCGCCAGCGTCGACCAGCTGCCCAAGCACGTCTCGGCCGGGCTGATGTTCGGTGACCCCACCGCGATCCCGGTGCCCGATCTCGACCGTACCGACTACCTGCTGATGCTCGGCGCGAACCCGCTGGAATCCAACGGCAGCCTCTGCACCGCGCCTGATTTCCCCGGCCGGCTCAAGGCACTGAAGGCACGCGGCGGCCGGCTCGTCGTCGTCGACCCCCGCCGCACCCGCACCGCGGCCCTCGCCGACCGGCACCTGTTCATCCGGCCCGGCACCGATCCCTACCTCCTGCTCGGCATCGTGCACACGCTCTTCGACGAGGAGCTGACCACTGCCGACGACCGGTTCGCCGGCGTCGACGAGCTCCGCGCGCTCGCGAAGGAGTTCCCGCCGGCCGCGGTCGCCGGGGTGTGCGGCGTCCGGGCCGAGGAGATCGCGACGCTCGCCCGCGAGCTCGCCGCGGCGTCCACCGCGGTCGTCTACGGCCGCGTCGGCACGTCCACGGCCGAGTTCGGCACCCTGACGAGCTGGCTCGTCGACGTCGTCACCGCGTTGACCGGCAACCTCGACCGGCCGGGCGGAGGCATGTTCGGGATGCCGCCGCACGGGCGCACCCGGTGGCGCAAGCCGTTCCGCACCGGTCGCTGGCACAGCCGGGTCCGGCACCTGCCGGAGGTGATCGGCGAGCTCCCGGTGGCCACGCTGGCCGACGAGATCCGCACGCCCGGCGAGGGCCAGGTCCGCGCGCTGGTCACGGTGGCCGGCAACCCGGTGCTGTCCACCCCCGACGGTCCGGGGCTCGACCGGGCGATCGCGACGCTCGACTTCCTGGTCAGCGTCGACCCGTACCTGAACGCGACCACGCGCCACGCGGACGTCGTCCTCCCGCCCGCGCGCATCCTCGAGTCCGGCCACTACGACGTCGCGCTGCTCGGCTTCGCGGTGCGGCGGGTCGCCCGGTACTCCCCACCCGTCCTCGAGCGCGCCGCCGACCGTCCGAACGAGTCGGAGATCCTCGCCCGGCTCGCGCTGATCGCCGCCGGCCAGGGTGCCGACGCCGACCCGGCCCAGCTCGACGAGGGCCTGATCGGCGGAGCGCTGGCCCGCGCGGTCGCGGACCCCTCGTCCCCGGTGCACGGTCGTGATCCGGTCGCGCTGGCCGCCGAGCTCACCGGTGCCGACGGCACCGAACGTCGTCTCGACCTGATGCTGCGCCTCGGCTCGTTCGGCGACGCGTTCGGCGCCCGCCCCGGTGGGTTGTCACTGCGGGCCCTGCTGGACGCCCCGCACGGCCTCGACCTGGGCCCGCTGGAGCCGGCCCTGGACGCCGTGCTGGCCACCGCGTCGGGCCGGGTGGAGCTCGCGCCGGCGCCGATCGTCGCCGACGTGGCGCGGCTGCGGTCCGGCCTCGACGCCCGGCGCGACGGGTTCGTGCTGGTCGGCCGCCGCAACCTGCGGACGAACAACAGCTGGTCGCACAACGTCAGCGGGCTGGCCGGGGGGTCCAACCGGTGCACCCTGCAGATGAATCCCGACGACGCCGCCCGGCTCGGCCTCGAACCCGGTCAGCCGGTGCGGGTGAGCTCCCGGGTCGGCGCGGTGACCACGGTGCTGGAGCCGAGCGCGTCGATCATGCCCGGTGTGGTCAGCCTGCCCCACGGCTTCGGTCACGGCCTGCCGGGCACGAGGCTGCGGGTCGCCGCGCAGACCGAGGGGGTCAACGCGAACGCGCTCACCGACCCGACGCACCTGGACGCCCTGAGCGGAACCGCCGTGCTCAACGGCTTCACCGTGGAGGTGGGCTACCCCACGTGAACGCGGTTGCGGCCCGCGTGCTTGGCCAGGTAGAGGCACCGGTCCGCCCGCCGGAGCAGTGTGCTGACCAGCGCGTCCGCGCTGGGATCGCCCTCCAGGTCGCCGTCGCGCAGATAGGTGACCCCGAGGCTGATCGTCACCGGAACCGGCCCGGCGCTGGTGGGCACCGGCTCGTCGGCCACCGCGGCACGCAGTTCGTCGGCCACCCGCGCGGCCTCCACCGCTCCGGCGCGCAGCGTCAGCACGAACTCCTCGCCGCCGTACCGCCCGAGCAGCCCGAGCCCACGGCCGTTCTTGCGTAGCCGGGCCGCCACGACCTGGATCACCTCGTCGCCGACCTGGTGTCCGTGCTCGTCGTTGACCCGCTTGAAGTGGTCGATGTCGATCATCATCGCCGCGACCGGCCAGCTCGCCGCACCGTCCCGGCGGCTGACCTCGACGTCCTGCACGGCCAGCTCGAAGAAGTGCCGCCGGTTGGCCACCCCGGTCAGTCCGTCGATCGTCGCGAGCCGCCGTACCTCGGCGAACAGCCGCGCGTTCTCGTAGGCCACCATGCCCTGGCCCACCAGCGCACCGGCGATCTCGGCCACGCCGTCGTCGTAGTCGTTCTCCGCGCCGGTCGCGAACAGCAGCACGCCCAGGTGTTCACCCCGGGCGACCAACGGCAGCGCCAGCCAGCAGCGTGCGTCCGGCAGCGCGTCGGTGACCAGGCGGGGCGCGTCCACCCGGCTGATCACCGGCTCGTCGGCCGCGAGCAGCCGGGCGAGCCGCCCGTCGGCGTCCATCGCCACCGGGTGCGAACCGGTCGGCACCCCGAGCCCCGAGTCGTCGGCGCCCGGCTCGTCGGCGTCGGCCACGGCGGCGAACACCGCGGCCAGGTCGTCGGTGCGGTGGTGGCGTCCGGTCCGCGTCGCGGCGCGCACCCAGATCAGTGGCGGCGCGGCGGTGGGCTGCACCAGCCAGGCGCTGTCGCCGCCGACGACTCCGAACACGACGGTCAGCAACCGGCGCAGCACCTGCTCCGGCGTCGGCTCCAGGATGCCGGTGATCGCGGCGAGCGCGTCGCGCAGCGTCTCGGCCAGATCGCGCTGGCGGTGCGCGGCCGAGACCGCGACCTCCAGCTGCGCGGCCCGCGCGGTCTCCAGCGCGACCGCGACGTGGGTGGTGATCGCGCTCAGCACCCCGACGTCGTCGGCGGTGAAGATGCCTTTCGCGACCCGGCTGTCGAGGTACACGACGCCGAGCAGCCGGGGTTCGAGCAGGATCGGCGCGACCATGATGCTGCGCAGCCCGTGCAGGACGACGCTCTCCGCGCCCAGCGCGGCGCCCTCCTCGGTTCCGGTGACCACGAGCGCGGTCCGCGTCTGCCAGGCCCGCTCGACGAGCGTCGCGCTGTAGCCGGTGAGCGTGCCGAGGTCGGTTCCGGCGGCGTCGCGTCCACCGTGCGGGCGCAGCTGCCCGGCGTCGTCGACCAGGAACAGGAACGCGCGTTCGGCACCGAGGATGCGGATCGTCTCGTCCAGCGCGATCGCCGCCACCTGCGACGGGTGCAGCACCCGCGACGCGGCCAGCCCGACCTGCTGGATCGCGTCGAGCCGCTGCCGGTACAGGCTGACCGCGACGCCCTCGCTCGACCGCGCCTGGGTGAGGCTCAGCCGGCCGGTGTCCTCGAGGTCGAACTCGGCCGCGACCTGCCGGGCCCGGTGCGGCCAGCGCTGCCCCGCGGCGAGCGTGAGCGCGTAGCGGGCCTGCCGCTCGCTCTCCCCGTCGACGCCCTGCCACCGCAACGCCCGGGCCCGCAGCCGGGCCGCCTCGAACGCCACCAGCGGCGCGTCGACCGCGCGGATCGCCGGCTCGGCCGCGTTGAGCGCGCGCAGCGCCCCGTCGGCGCGTCCCTCGGCGAGCAGCAGCGCCGCCCGCACGACCCGGTAGTGCGCGCGCAGCAGCGCGGTGTTGGCCACCAGCCGGAGCACCCGGACGGCGGCCCGGGCGCGCGCGAGGCGCTCCGGGTCGGGCGCCGCCCGCAGCTGCTCGACCCGCCCGTAGGCCTGGTAGACGAACAGCCCGCGCTGGATCGGGATCAGGCACCACCACGGCACCCCGGTGTCGGCGAGGTCGGCGGCGGCCCGGTCGAACGCGGGACCGCAGTCGCCCTGCTCCACCTCGGCGAGCATCGCCGCGTAGCTGACGTCGACGCGTTCCCACCGGGTGCCGGTACCGCCGGCGCGGACCCGTTCGAGCTGGGCCGCGGCCTCGGCGGGGCGCCCCTGCAACGCCAGCAACCCGACGTGACACGCGTGCACGGTGGTGCTCAGCGCACCGGCCCCGTCGCTGGCCTCGACGAGCGCCTGCCGCCGGGCGAACACGTCCTCGGCGCCGGTGACGTCGCCGCGCAGCAGCGTGTCCCAGCACAGCACCGACAGCAGGTCGATGCGGCGACCGGCGTCGAGCCACCGGGCCCGCCCGGCCAGCACCTCGCGGATCCGCTCGCCCTGGTCGAGGCCGAAGAAGTGGCGGTCGAGCGCCTCCAGCCAATCGACGAACGCGATCAGCTGCGGGTCACCGACCCACGCGGCGGTGCGGTGCGCGCGCCGGGTCAGCCACCGCCCGACCGGGCGCAGCCCGGCCACGAACGCCAGGTGCGCGGCGGCGACGCTCATCCGGGCGCTCTCCTGGCCCCGGCCGATCCGCGCGGTGAGGAACACTCCGCGCAGCGTGAACGCGAGCGCGACCGTCGGACGCAGCTGCCGGGCGTACGCCAGCGCCCCGATGTCGTAGAGCTCGGTCAGCAACCCGTACAGCTCGCGTTGCCGGCCGCGCGCGCCGCCGTACCCGATCCGCACCACGCTCATCAGGCAACCCAGCAGCGCCGTACCGACGGCCGACGCCACCAGCACGAACGGGTTCTCCGGCAGCGGGTGGTCGAGTACCGCGAGCGCCTCGTCGACCGCGCTCACCTGCCGATCGGTGGCCCACGTGCTGTCGTGGACCTGCGCGGCCAGCGCGAGCACCCGGGCCCGCTCGAGCGGGTCGGCGGCACGTCGCTGCGCGATCTCGAGCGTCCCCAGCGCCTCCCGGAAGCGACCGGTGCGGTGCTGGGCGCGGCCGAGCGTCAGGAGGAACGCGGCGTCGGGGATGAGACCGGCGCGCGCCGCGGCCGACGCGGCCGCTTCGAGAAAACCCACCGCCTCGTCCGGTGCGTGTTCGGTGAGGGCCAGCCGGCCCGCCACGGCACAGGCTTCGAAGAGGTCGACGTCGGGCGAGCCGTCGTCGGCGAGCTGACGGTGCCGCGCCCGGGCGTAGACGGTGGCCGGCACGGACTGGTCCTGACCGGCGAGCACATCGGCGATCCGGGCGTGGACGCCGCGCAGCGCCGCCGGGTCGAACTGGGCCAGCAGGGCCTCGCGGATGCGGTCGTGCAGGAACTGGAAGTTGTCGCCGTCGCGGCGTTCCAGCAGGTGCCGCCAGGCCGCCGCGCTGGCGACCTCGATCGCGCGACGGCGGGCGATGCGCCCGACCTCGGCGACCAGACCCGGATCGAAGTGCGGGCCGAGCGCCGCCGCGATGCCCAGCAGCTGCCGGCTCTCCTCGTCCAGCCCGCGCAGCCGGTCGAGGACGAGCTCGACGGCGTCCAGCGGCAGCTCGACGTCGTGCAGCAGGTCGGGGTCGATCTGCCAGGTTCCCCAGGACGGGCGGGCCAGCCCGGCGTCGACGATCGCGGTGAGGAACTGCAGCAGCGTGAACGGGTTGCCGTCGCTCCGTGCGGCCAGCGCGGTCGCGGTGGGGGAGTCGATCCGGATGCCGCTGGTCATGCCGAAGACGAGCTCGGCGATGGCCGCCGGGGCCAGCGGTTCGAGCCGGACCGTGAGGTCCAGCGCGGGCCCGAGCGCGTTGCGCACGGTGGCCAGCTCGGCGGCGTGGCCGGGGTCGTCGCGGCAGGTGGCCAGCACGAGGACGGGGGCGTCCGGCAGTTCGTCGGCCAGCCGGCGCAGCACCCGGCCGGTCGCGTCGTCCATCCAGTGCAGGTCGTCCAGGTGCAGGACCAGACCGCCGGCCGAGCGCGCCAGCGCGGCCAGGAACCCGGCCACCGCTCCGGAGAGCGGCTGGTCCCGTTCGTCGGCGAGCGGGGGAGCGGCGTCGAGGAGCGTCCCGAGCGCGGGGGACAGGCCGTGCAGCAGCGCGGCGGCCGGGCCCGCGGCCGCGGTGAGGTCGACGGCGGCGGCGACCCGACGGGCCGGGGGCAGCGCGCGCACGGTGGCGACGTAGTCGTCGAGCGCGGCCCGTAACGGGGCGAGCGGGAGCGAGGCGTCCGGGTCGCACTTGCCGGAGAGCACCAGCCCGCGGTTCGCGGTGACCGCGCCGGTGAGCTCGGCCGTGATCCGGCTCTTGCCGCTGCCCGGCGGGCCGGTGACCAGCACGGCCCCGCCCGCCTGCGGGCTGCCCGCCGCGGTGTCCCGGAGTCGTTGCCGCTGGTCCGCGGCGTGGAGCCGGAAATCGTGGTCCGCGGTGGGGCTGCGGAGGTCGTGGTTCGGGGTGCGGCTGCCGCCGGTCGCGGCGTCGCGGACGCGTTGCCAGCGGGCGGCCAGCGCGCCGAGCTCGGCGTCGCGGCCGACCAGCGGGCTCTCCGACTTCACCACGACCGGCTGGTCGTCGGTGCCGAGCGTGAACCGGTCCGCCCCGGACGCGATCCGCCGCAGGTCGGCGACCAGGCCCGCGCCGCTCTGGTACCGGTCGTCGGGGTCCTTGGCCAGCAGCCGGAGGATCACCGCGCCGAGCGCCGACGGCAGGTCGCGGCGCGTCACCAGCGGATCCGGCGGCGGCACCGTCGCGTGCATCCGCAGCAGCGCGCCGACGTCGTCGGACGCGAACGGCGGGGCGCCGGTGGCGCACTCGAACAGGACGGCGCCCAGCGCGTAGAGGTCGGCTCGGCCGTCGACCGGCCGGTGCAGCATGCCGGACTGCTCGGGAGCGCAGTAGAGCATCGTGCCCGCGACCGTGCCGTCCGGTGGCGCGCCCAGCCGCGAGGCCATGCCGAAGTCGATCAGGCGGGCCTGCGGCGCGACGTGCCCGACGCCGTTGCGGACCAGGATGTTCTCCGGCTTGATGTCACGGTGCACCAGCCCGGCGCGGTGGGCGGCGGCCAGCGCGTCGGCGACGTCGACACCGATCGCCAGCAGCGTGCCGACGTCGAGCGGGCCGTCGGCGAGCACCTGCGGCAGCCGGTCGCCCTCGACCAGGTCCATGACCAGGTAGGGACGCCCGTCGGCGGTGCCGACCTCGTGCACCCGTGCGAGACCGGGATGCGCGATGCAGGCGAGCAGCGCGGCCTCGCGCCGGAACGCCCGCTCGCCCGCGTCGTTCGCGTCCGCGTCCGGGTCGGCGGCCGCGGGTGGGCGCTCGCGGGCGATCTTCATCGCGTAGACGCCGTCTCCCCGGCGGACCCGGTAGGCGACCGTGCGGCTCCCACGGCCGAGTTCCCCGAGGATCTCGTAGCCGGCCGAGGCCTGGGTGGCCTTCGCGGCGGCGGCCGCGCGCGTGTCGGGTTCGCGGATCTCCACGATCGGGACGCCACCGGTGGGCGCCTCGAGCGAGGGCCGGGGCGCCGGCACCGGTTCCCGGGGCACGGTGAGGGTCGGTGCGTCCGCCTCGTCCGGCGTCGCAGCGATCGCACGCAGGCGGTCCAACCCCAGAAGGACGCCCGCGTCGTCGTGGCGGTCGAGCGACACCCGCGCTCCCGATAGCTCGCTGTTGGCGCTCGGAGCGTACCGACTCGGTCGCGATCGTGGAGTTACAGACGAGGAAGTTGCCCCTGTTTCTATTGGGATTCGGTAGCTGTCCGCCTCTGGTCCGGATGCGAGCGGATCGGGTACCTTCCCGCTCATGGCGCGTGGTCGGCACCGCAGCGCGGTGGTTCTCCGCCAACAGGCGTCCGTCACGGCGGCGTCCCGTCCGGGCGGCCGCCGCTGGTGGGCACGTCCGTGGCTGGCCGCGGCGATCGTGCTCGTCCTCGTCTTCGGCGCGCTCACGTTCGCCTACGTGCGCCGCTCCGGCGAGTGCACCGGCGATCCGGTGGTGCTCTCGGTCGTGACCTCGCCCGATCAGCAGGACGTCGTACGTGGGCTGGCCTCCGCCTGGCAGCGCGAGGACCACAACTTCGACGGGCACTGCGGGGAGATCCTGGTTCGCGGCCAGGAGTCCGCGGCGGTCGGCCAGGCGCTGACACCCAGCCAGAACGGCGTGGCCGTGGGGAACCGGGTCGACGTCTGGATGCCCGACTCCTCGACGTGGATCACCAGCGCCGCCGCCCGGCCCGGGATGAGCCGCCTGTTCGCCTACAACCGTCCGAGCGTGGCGTCCTCGCCGGTCGTTCTCGCCGCTCCGCGGCCGATGGCCAGCGCGCTCGGCTGGCCGAGGCAGCCGATCTCCTGGACGAAACTGGGGTTGCAGCGCATCAACGGGGCGACCTGGAGCGACTTCGGCCGTCCGGAGTGGGGGGCGCTGCGCCTCGGCGTCGGTGACCCGCGCCAGTCGACGGCCGCGCTCGGCACCCTGCTCTCGGTCGTCGACGCCGACATGAACGGGCAGGTCAGCGAAGAGGAGCTGCACAACGCGCTGATGCTCTCGCGGGCCAACACCCTCGACCAGCCGACGTCGGCGGCGTTCCTGGCCCGGCTGCGCGCGACGACCGACCCGGGAACGCTGCTCGCCGAGGCCGGCCTCTTCCCGGCCACCGAGCAGCAGGTCGCCGCGTACGACCGGGCCGACCCGGCGGTGCCGCTGGCCGCGGTCCAGCCGACCGAGGGAACGGTCTTCGCCGACTACCCGTACGTGACGCTCGCCGCGTCGTGGGTCGACCCGGTCCGCCAGAAGATCGCGGCCAGCTTCCTGGAGGTGCTCCGGAGCGACGCCGGGCGCCGGGCCTACGGGCGGGCCGGCTTCCGCGACCCGGAGCGGACCACCCGTTACTCCCGGGATCTGCAGCCGGTGCTGGGGATGGGCGGCCCGGTCTCCGACGACGCACGCGGCCTGCCCAGCGACGAGGCGATGACCAAGACCGTCGTGTTCTGGTCGGCGCTGCAGCGCAAGTCGAACGTGCTGGCCGCGGTCGACACGTCCGGTTCGATGACCGACCCGGCTCCGGACGGCAGGACGACCCGGATCCGGGTCGTGCAGGAAGCCTGTCTGCGGGCCATCGCGCTGTTCAGCCCGGAGTCGGGCGTGGGCCTGTGGCGGTTCTCGACCAAGCAGGACGGGGCCAAGGACTACCGGCAGCTGGTGCCGATCGGGCCGATCAACGGCGCGCTGCCGGACAAGACGCCCCGCCGCGCGGCGCTGGAGACCGCGATCCGCCGCGACCTGACCCCGAAGGGCGCCACCGGTCTGTTCGACACGACGCTCGCCGCCTACCAGTACGTGCAGAAGAACTGGCAGCCCGGCCGGCTCAACCTGCTGGTGATCCTCACCGACGGCCGGAACGAGAAGAACGGCGGCCTGACCCGCCCGCAGCTCGTGCAGCGGCTGCGCCAGGTCATGAAGCCCGACCGTCCGGTGCAGGTCATCGCGATCGGTTTCGGCAGCGACGCCGACCTCAACGAGTTGCGCGTCATCACCGCCGCGGTCGGCGGCAAGGCCTATCGGGCCGACAGCGGGAGCGACATCGACCGCATCTTCCTGTCGACGCTGGCGCCGCAGTGATCTCGCGGCGCGCGCTCAACCGGGCCACGCTCGCCCGGCAGCTCCTGCTCGAACGGGCCGAACTCCCGGTCGACGCCGCCGTCGAACGCGTCGCGGGGCTGCAGGCGCAGACACCGCACTCCTGGTACTACGGGCTCTGGGCCCGCGTCGCCGGGCTCTCGGCCCTCGAGGTCTCGGCCGCGCTCACCGAGCGGCGCGTCGTCCGGCTGGCGCTGCAGCGCTCCACCATTCACCTGGTGTCGGCGCGGGACTGCCTGGCCTGGCGTCCGCTGCTGCAACCGATGATCGTCCGGGCGTCGCTCACCCAGTACCGGCGGAAACTTGAGGGCGTCGACCTGGACGAGCTCACCGCGCTCGGCCGCACGCTGCTCGAGGAGCAGCCGCTGACGTTCGCGGCGCTGGAGAAGCACCTCGCCGAACGCTGGCCGGACCACGACCCGCACGCGCTGTCGTACGCGGTGCGCGGCTACCTCACGCTGATCCAGGTGCCGCCGCGCGGGAGCTGGGGCGGGTCGGGGCCCATCAGCGGCCCGATCGCGCACACCACCGCCGAGGCGTGGCTCGAGACGCCGGTGCCGGCCGCGAGCCCCGACGCACTGGTGCTGCGGTACCTCGCGGCGTTCGGCCCGGCCGGGGTGAAGGACGCGCAGGTCTGGTCGGGGCTCACCCGGCTGCGTGAGGTCTTCGAGCGGCTCCGGCCCGGTCTCGTCGTCCACACCGACGACGAGGGGGTGGAAATGTTCGACGTGCCGGACGCGCCCCGGCCCGGCGAGGACACCCCGGCGCCGGTGCGGTTCCTCTACGACTTCGACAACCTGCACCTGTCCTACGCGCGGCGCACCCGCTTCCAGACGCCGGAGACGGCGGCGGCCCGGGAGCGCACGTTCACGAAGAACGGTCAGCTGCCGGGCACGATCCTGATCGACGGTGAGGTCCGCGGCGTCTGGGTGCTCACCCGCGAGCGCGGCGGCATCACGCTGACCGTGCGGCCGCTGGCGCCCTGGTCGGCGTCGGATGCGGAGGCGATCGAGGCCGAGGGCCGTGAGTTGACGGCGTTCGCGGCGGCCGATGCGTCCCGCCGGGAGTACGTCGTGGGTGCGGCGCCCTAGACCGACACCGTGCGCGGCGCGCTGATCGCGTCGATCACCTCGGCGAGCACCCGCTCGGCGTCCTCGTGCGGCACCTGGCAGGTACCGGCGGCGACGTGCCCGCCGCCGCCGTACTTGAGCATCACCGAACCGATGTCCACCGGCGACGTGCGGTCGAGGATCGACTTGCCCGCCGCGAGCACGGTGTTCTGCTTCTGGCGTCCCCACATGACGTGGATCGAGACCCGGGCCTGCGGGTAGAGGGCGTACACCAGGAACCGGTTGCCGGCGTAGATCGTCTCCTCGTCGCGCAGGTCGAGCACGACGACGTCGCCGTGCATCGTGCCGACGCGGTTGAGCTGATCGACGAAGAACTTGTGGTGGGCGTTGAAGAGATCGGCGCGCTCGGCGACGTCGGGCAGGTCGAGGATGTCCTCGACGTCCTGGTGCTCGATGCAGGCGTCGATGAGCTTCATCATCAGCTGGTAGTTCGAGATCCGGAACTGGCGGAACCGGCCCAGCCCGGTGCGGCTGTCCATCAGGAAGTTGAGCAGCGTCCAGCCGGTCGGGTCGAGCACCTCCTTGATGTCGTACTGCGCGGAGTCGGCGCGGTCGACCGCGTCCATGATCTCGGCCGAGACCATCGGGAACCGCTCACTGGCGCCGTAGTGGTCGTAGACGACCCGCGCCGCCGACGGCGCGTCGGGGTCGATGATGTGGTTCTCGGCGTCACCGCTGTTGCGGAGCGTCTCCGAGTGGTGGTGGTCGAAGACCAGGTGGGCGCCCGGTGCGTACGGCAGGTTGGTGAGGATGTCGCGGTCACTGACCTCGAACGTCCCGTCCTGGACGTCTTTCGGGTGCACGAACGTGATCTCGTCGACGAGGTCGAGCTGGCGCAGCAGCACCGCGCACACCAGGCCGTCGAAGTCGCTACGGGTCACCAGGCGGTACGACATGAGAGCCCCTCGGGAACGCCAGTTCCTATCTTCGACCAGATCGGCAGCGGGGCGGGAGGCTTGAACGTTTCTCCCGGCGCGGTCGCCGGGTGGTCCGGCCGGAGCCCCACCCGGGGAGGCGGAGAGCGCGGGTGTATTTGCAATTCCCGGCAATTCAAATACGTGAGATCAGTGATTCTTCTGGGACTGGCGGGGGCCCGGGAATGATGTGCCGGAAATTGCGCTGAGTTACGGATAGCTGATGGACACAAGCGACGTTCGTCGCTGTCCGGCCGGATATATCCCCAGCTAACGGGCCTGCTGGCGTCCGCCCATCCTCCGTCCGGGCCGGTACGAATCGATCGTGCGACGCGATTTTCCGCGCCGAACAGGGGAAGGGATGCGGGGGTATTGGCCGCTCGAGGCGCCATAAGCTGCCGCGGGTCGGCTGGGTAATTCCCTGGCCAGCCGGCCCACCTGTTCCGTTAGCCACCCCTCGGCGAACCAGGTAGGTCGTGTCTGCGCTCTCCCCTCACACGTGGCGCCTCCGGGCGCTCGCGGTCGTCGCCCTGCTCGCCGCGGTCGTGCTGACCGGCGGCCCCGCGCCGGCGATCGCCGGTAACCCCGGCTGCGGCGAGGTCGCGGTCGTGTTCGCCCGGGGCTCGGGCCAGCACCTCGCGCAGCGGGAGAGCGCGGTGTTCCTTCGTGCGCTCTCCGAGCGCCTCGGTGACGCCGTCCGGGCCACCGCCTACGAGCTGGGCTCCGCGGCCTACGGCGGGGCGCGGTATCCGGCGGTCGGCGTCGGCGTGGACAGTAGCGACGCGTTCGCGAACCTGCTGGACGCCGGCGCGTTCTGGACCGGGAACGAGGGCCACCGCTACCGGGCGAGCGTGGCCGCGGGCGTGACCGAGCTGCGGGCCTACCTGGCCCAGCGGGTGCGGACCTGCCCCACCGAGCGGCTGGTGCTCGGTGGTTACTCGCAGGGTGCCCAGGTCGTCGGCGACACGGTGGCCGGAATGGGCCGCGAGCTGCGCGACCGGGTGGCGTTCGTCGGCCTCTTCGGCGACCCGAAGCTGTCGCTCCCGGAGGGGCGGGGAATCTTCCCGGTGGGCTGCCGCGGCACGTCGCTCTCGCCGTGGCGCCGGGGCACGGCCAGCTGTTACACCGACAACGGCATCCTCGACGCGCGCACACCGTACGTTCCCGCGGACCTGGCGAACCGGACCGGTTCGTGGTGCGACCGGGACGATCCGATCTGCAACAGCAACCTCGCCGACTTCCTGCGCTCGACGCACGGTCGGTACGCCGGGCCGGGGCGGGCGGTGGACCAGGCGGCGCGCGAGGCGGCGGAGGCGGTGCGCGGCCTGCTCGGCGATCGCGGCCGGGGCATCGACGTGGCCGTGGACCGGGCCGCTGACGCGCCGACGGCGCCGGGCGACCCAGCGCCGTCGGCGGAGCCGCCCCCGACGCCCCAACCCCCCACCGCGTCCGGCGGGGGTACGCCGGCGGCCGACGGCGACGGTCCCACCGCGTCCGGTGCGGGTACGCCGGCGGCCGGTGGCGACCGTCCCGCCGCGTCCGGCTCCGTGGCGTCGATAGCGCCGGAGGCGCCGACGGAAACCGGACCGCCGACGCGGGCCACGCCGACGCCGAAGCCGCCCCGCGGCGCAACGGCCTCCACGCTGCTGCTCGACGAGTACTGGACGCGCCCCGGGAGCGCGGTCACGTTCGCGGTCGCGGGCGTGCCGGGCGCCACGTACCGCTGGGACTTCGACGGCGACGGGGCCGTCGACCGCGCCACGCGCCGGCCGGTCGTGGAGCACCGCTATCCGGAGCCGTTCACCGGGCGGGTCCGGGTCGGCGTCGAGGCCGCCGACGGGGCGCAGCTGCTCACGAGCGCGGCGGTGCACGTCGACCGGGTCGGGCTGGGTCGCAGGCTCCCGTCCGGGCCGTCGGCCGTGACCGTCCGCGCCGCCTACGGGCCCGACGGCGCGATCGTGCGGTGGACGCCCGGCGCCACCACCGGCCGCGTCGACGCGTGGCGGGTCCACGACGCCACCGGACGGCTGCTCGCCCACGTCCCGGGCTCGGCGCGGCAGGCCGACCTGCCCGGTCTCCCCGATCGCAGCACCGCGCTGACCGTCGAGGCGGTGAACGAGTTCGGCGGCAGCGCACCGGCGGTGGCCGTACCGCGCGGAGCCGGGTCCTCGCGGTTCACGGCGGTACCAACGGGGCAGCGGGCGGCCGGGGGACGCCCGAACCGGGCGGTAGCGGCTCCGCGGGCAGCCGACGCGGACCCGGAGCTCGAGTCCGGCCTGGTCGCGACAGCCGCGGCGCTGCTGCTGGCCACCGCGGGCACGCTCCTGACGCTCGGCGTGCGGCCCCGTCGGGGCGGCCGACACCGCCGCTCACGCGGTTTCTAAGACCGGAATGAACACCCAGCGCGTTCGCTACGTAACTCATTGAAGAGGCGTTGCTATACAGGTGACGCGGGTACGGGGGAGCAGGAGACAGCATGAGCCAGGCCCGGCACGCGATCGACGTGGAACC
The DNA here is from genome assembly GCF_000585375.1 of Cryptosporangium arvum DSM 44712. Taxonomy (NCBI): domain Bacteria; kingdom Bacillati; phylum Actinomycetota; class Actinomycetes; order Cryptosporangiales; family Cryptosporangiaceae; genus Cryptosporangium; species Cryptosporangium arvum. Next base: position 6,609,077 of record NZ_KK073874.1, on the reverse strand, counting down.
GCGTTACCGCTCGTGGATGCTCGCCGCGGCGACGTCGATGGCCGTGGTGGCCGTCGGGGTCGGCGGCGCGGTGTTCACGCTCGGCGGCGGTGGCGAGTCGGACGTCGTCAGCGCGGCGAACCGTTTCCGGCCGCTGGCCGGCTGGTGGCAGGTCGAGATCGAGGACCGCGCGGGGGCGGGCTGCCTCGACACGGGCTGCCCGATCTCGGTCCGGCGCTGGCAGGCGGAGCGCCCGCCGACCCCCGGCGAGCTACGGCGCTCGATCGAGTCCGCCGGTTGGGAGAGCCCCGGCGTCGACGGGGACTGCCGACCGACCGGTGACCGGACCGGAGCGTTCCCGCTGTGCACGGCCGAGGCGTCCGGCGACGGCATGCGGTTGACGCTCACCGTCCAGCAGGGCGAAAGCTATGACGTCACGCTGACCGTCGAATCGCGGTAGCCGCACCGCTCCCGCACCCGATTCGCTCCCGCCGGGCCTGTCCACCGGACCGGCAACCGTCCTACTCCCGTCGAGCTTCTCTCTTCGCAACCGAACCTGCCGAACTTGTCTATCGAGAGGCAGTCAAGGATGAATTGAGGGGCGAGGATGAAGCTGAAGCTGGTAGCCGCCGTCATGGCCGTGGGTGGCCTGGTGGGAGGCGCCATCGGCGGCACCGCGCAGGCGGCCACCACGGCGATGACCACCAAGCCCACCGCCGACGCTTCGGCGAAGAAAAAGAAGAAGACCCTGGCCGTCGTGGCCGCCGAGGCCAAGCCGGCCGCAACGGCCACCAAGGTTCCGCAGCTGGGCGTGCAGATGCACGCGATGTGGGAGATGTACTGGAACGGGCAGACCCCGAACGCGATGTTCGACAAGCACCTCAACGCGCTGGCCGCCAACAAGGTGCAGATCGTCCGCGTCGACATGGGTTGGTCGGCGAGCCAGCCGACCAAGGCCGCGCCGACCGCGAGCTCCTGGCACAACAAGCGTCTGAACATCGCGATCGACCGCATCCGCGCGAAGGGCATGAAGGTCTTCCTGACCCTGCACCAGTCGCCGGAGTGGGCGCGTCCGGGCACCGGCAGCAACCTCATGCAGCTGCCGACCGACCCGAACGCGATCAAGCCCTGGATGACGTTCATGGCCAAGACGTACGGCGCGCGCATCGCCGGCATCGAGGTCTGGAACGAGCCCAACCTGGTCGAGTTCACCGGTATCGCCGACGCCGACGCCCGCGTCAAGCGGTTCGTCGCCGTGCTCAAGGCGTCGTACGCCGGCATCAAGGCCGGTAACAAGGCCGTGCCGGTGATCTTCGGCGGCACCGCGCAGACCGACGACGTGTTCATCAAGGCCGCGTACGCCGCCGGGGCCAAGGGCGCCTTCGACATCATGGCCGTGCACCCCTACCAGGGCAACCAGACCAAGGCTCCGGAGTCGACCGACATCACCGGCAAGTCGCGCATCACGAACATGCCCGCGGTGATCGCGGCGATGAAGGCCCACGGCGACGGCACCAAGCCGATCTGGTGGACCGAGTTCGGCACCTCCGTGCACCCGAACACCGGAATCAAGCAGACCTGGCTGTTCGGTGTGGCCAACGACCACATCGCCGGCGACTACATGGTCCGCTCGTTCAAGCTCGCCGCCGCGCAGTACCCGCAGGTCCAGGTCGGTACCGTCTACACCGCCTACCGGCCGGCCAGCGGCATCTCGGCCCACCAGTACGGCTACCGCCTGCTCGAGGCCGACGGCACCGTGCACGAGCAGCTGAAGATGCTCAAGTCGATGCGGGAATCCACGCCCTCGCGTTGATTAGGGTGTGCGTCGTGACTGACTATTCAACGACATTCAGCCTGATCGACCTGGACAACGACGGTCTGATCTCCGCCGCCGAGCTGGTCCAGGTGACCGGAGTTCTCGGCGACCCGATCACCGAGGAGGACGCGGCGGCCGCGGTGGCGCGGGTCGACGCCGACGGCGACGGCAAGATCTCGCTGGAGGAGTTCACCGCGTACATGTCGGCGCGATGACATTGGCTGCGTCCGGTAGCTGATCGAGGACAACGAGTGATCGAGGCATCCTCGATACAGAGCGACAACGGAAGCCATGGGCCGGGGACGTCAAGGGACTCCCCGGCCCGTTCGGCTACATCGGTGTTTCGTCGATCGTCCGGCGTGGACCGGTGAACCACGTCTTCGCGGACGTGAACCACCAGACCGTGATCGCCAGCAGCACCGCACCGGTCACGATCGGCGCGTAGTTGACGTCGAACCAGCTGAAGCCGTCGCTGAACGGCACTCCGCCGGGCACGATCGGCAGGCAGAAGTAGATGCTGATGACGACGATCTCCACCGCGGCGACGACGTTCATCCAGCGGTACTTGTTGCCGAGGCTCCACGGTCCGGGTTGGAACTTCTGGCCCGCGCGCAGCCGGTAGTAGATCGGGATGAGGAACGCCAGGTACAGCCCGATGACCGCCACGCTCACCACCGCGTAGAACGCGACCGGGATGCCGGCCGGGCTCTTGTAGAGCGCGGGAAGCGTGATGAGCACGCCGGCCGCCGCGCCGCCGAGCACCGCGTTGACCGGCACCCCGGTCTTCGGCGACACCTTGCTCCAGATCGTGCGACCGGGCACCGCGCCGTCGCGGCTGAACGCGTAGCCCATCCGTGACAGGCTCGTCATCGCCGCGATGCCGCAGAACACCTGCCCGATCGTCGCGATGACCATGACCAGCTTGAACAGAGCCGGCGACAACGCCGAGGAGAAGATCGCGATCACGCTGCCGACGCCGTAGCCGTTGTCGGGCGAGTTGATGAAGCCGACGTCCTTCGCGGCCCACAGGAACGCGAGCAGCAGCAGCCAGCCGCCCATCGCGGAGTAGAAAATGCTGGTCCAGATGCCCCGGGCGACGGTGCGTGACGCCGCCTGGGTCTCCTCCGACATGTGCGCGGACGCGTCGAAGCCGGTGATCGTGTACTGCGTGAGCAGGAAGCCCAGCGGCAGCACGTAGAACCAGAAGGACTGGTCGCCGAAGCCGGAGTTGTTGATGCGCTCGGTGAAGATGAAGCTCGCGTCCTGATGGCCCTTGGACGCGACGAGCAACACGACGATGATCACGGCGGCCCCGACCACGTGCCACCCGGCGCTGACGTTGTTGATCAGCGCCAGCAGGTGCGAGCTGAAGATGTTCAGCACGCAGACCAGCACCATGAGGATCGCGAACCAGAAGAACTGCTGGTTCAGCGCGTCCCCGCCGAACGAGTCCGCCCAGCCCGGCCAGAACAGCGTCAACGTGATGTTCCAGAACCCCGCGCAGGCGTAGACGACGCTCGCCGTCACCGCGATCAGGCCGACGAGGTTCAACCAGCCGGTGTAGAAGCCGGCCGCCGGCCCACCGAGCCGCGCCGCCCACCAGTAGATCCCGCCCGCGGTGGGGTACGCGGAGCCCATCTCGGCCAGACAGAGCCCGATGATGAGAATGAAGACGCTGATCAGCGGCCATCCGAGCGAGATCGCGATCGGCCCACCGTTGTTCCACGCCTGGGCGAAGGTGGTGAAACAGCCGGCCAGGATCGAGATGATCGAGAAGCTGATCGCGAAGTTGGAGAATCCGGACCAGGTCCGGCGAAGTTCTTGTTTGTAGCCCAGTTCCGCGAGTCTCGCTTCGTCGGAGTGCTCGTCAGCGACGGCCATAACGCCTCCTCATACAGCGGGGGACTGCGAGGGTTCAGTGGCGTGCCGGAACCGGACGCGCCGCTCAATGCGTTATAGCGGGTCACTTGAGCGTACGGAAGCACTTGTGGGACGTCGGCTGCGAGCAGGATTCCGTAGGGGCGGCAGAACATGGTGATACAGCCGACACGTACCCACTTGCGTGGTGCGGCGCGTACCTGTTCCACTGATTGTTCAGAGTCGGCAAGCCGTTCGCTGATCCGGGCTCAGTGAGGCGCGTGGAGACGCGGCGCATGACGTCGATCGGGGGCCTTTGTGCCGACCAACTACTTGAGTGCAGGGTGGCGAACCGCGCGCCGGTGTTCCCAGGGGAACTGCGTCGAAGTTCGAAGCGCGCGCGACGTGGTGCATGTCCGCGACAGCAATGGTCGGGTACTCAGTGCCTCGCCGGAGGCCTGGGCGGCATTCGTGCGTGAGATCAAGGCCGCTGAAGCCTGAATCGGCTGCGTTTTATCGCGGAATGTCAAAAGCGCCGGTCTTCGCGGCGGTGATGAATGCGCTCCAGGCGAGCGGGGGATAGGCGAGAACCGGTCCGGTGGGGTTTTTGCCGTCGCGAAGGCCGACAACGCCCGATAGCGGGGCTACCTCGACACAATTTCCCTGTGCGCACCCTGCGGCAGCGCGCCATCCGGCCATGGTCGTGTCGACGCTTGTCACCGTGTCTGTCTCCGCAGCCCTAGTTTGCGTACCTTTGGGGCATTTACCCCGGTTTACGCACACCAAAACTTCTGGCAGAGCTGTCTCGTAGGTCACGCCCCGCGCATCCTGTCACATCAGCACCCGGGCGCGTGGGTAGGGGCGGGTCTCACTCCGGGGTGTCGATGTCGTTCCGGATCGCCTTCAGGAACTCGCGACTCGCGAATCGGTCGAGTGCGTGCCGGCTGAGCTGATCGAATGCGGCGCGATACCGTTCGAGTTCTTTGGCCTCGGTGAAGTACTGCTGCGGCGCGAGGCCGTCCACATAGACACGATCCCGAATCGCCTCACGGAATGACAGGATCGCGAACAGGCTGTCCATTCCGATGTGCGCACCGTAAGCAAATGGCAACACCTGAATCGAGATCTGCTCGTGGCCGGCCAGTCGCACCAGGTGGTCGACCTGTTCCGCCATCGTCGCCGGGCCTCCGACGAGGCGGCGGACGGCCGCCTCGTCGAGAATGAAGTTGAGTGTCGGGAGTGGACTCCGCGCGAACATGGCGCTCCGCCGGACGTCGCGCGTCGCGACGCGTGCATCGAGAATGTCGGCTGGGAGATGCGGGTTCAGCTGCCCGTAGTACGCCCGTGAGTACGCGCGGGTCTGAAGCAGCGTGGTGACCGCGGAGGACTTGTAGTCGTCGATGCGGTACGCCGCCTGCTCGAGCTCCATGAAATCGGCTTCGTCGCTCTGGAACGTGTCGAAGTTCTGCCACTGACTCGTCTGGTGACTCTCGTCGACGAGCGTGGCCAGGCGGTGGCGTTCCTCGACGTCGATGCCGTAGAGGTCGCAGAGACGCTCGAGATCTTCGGGGCGGATTCGCCGATCGCCGGTCTCGAGGCGGCTGAGCTTCGAGTAGCTGAAGCCCAGGTGTCGGGTGACCTCGGCGGTGGTCATTCGGGCGGCCTTGCGGTGCTGGCGCAAGGCGGCGGCTACTTCCAGCCGCCGGAGCGCGGGCGCGCCGCCCGGTGGCTCGGCACTCATGGCCTTCTCCGGGACTGTGTCAGCCGTTGTTGCACGCTGCACGACCCTATCGTGCTCTTGCCGCCCGGGAGTTGCAATTGCCATGTCAATTGCCGCGGCACTTGCCAATGGCTACTCGTGAGTTCACCATGAGGGTGGGCGAATCGACCGACTGTAGTCCACTTCCCCGAGCGGGCGGGGGAGCTGAGACGTCGCTCCGGTTCGCGGCAGGGGGGTGATAGGTACGTCTACCCTCGATCGGCGCGGAATGACGTCGTGGTCCGTGCCTCTGGCTTCTCCGGCGAGCGCAGAAAAGTGACTGAGCCGATGTTGCAGCATCGGCCCAGCCCACGGCGCTCGTCCATTCCAGGCTTCCCAGCCAATGAAAGGGGTTCGCCGTGTCCAACGGTACCCGTGGAGTCGGCCGAGTACTAGGTCGACTCCACAACAGAATGGTCGTCATCGGTGACTGGTTGTTCCGTCGCCAGGATCTCGCCGCGCGGGCCGCGGGATGGGAAATCCGGCGCACTCACGGAGGGCTCGGCCGGCGCTATCGGGACCCGCGGATCGCCCGGCGCGCTCGGGCGCTGGTGCCGCCGCCCGACGAGGCCGAGCGCCTGCGTGTGCGAGTGCACGTGCGGCGGCCGGTCGGTTCCGGCGTCGGGGGTGGACGGTGAGCACGTCGTTCCAGGTGCCGCCGCCCGGCGAGCCTCCGCAGTACAGTCCGCTGCCGGACCGGGTCCGGCGTCCGCTGCCCACCACGGTGCTCTGGCGGTGGCGGTACGAGGTGCTGCTGTTTCTCGGGATTTCGATATGCGGGTGGTACGGCTATCGCACCGGCGCGGGCGTGCTGATGCTGCTGGGTGCGGCGGTCGTCGGCGTATTGGTGGCGGCGATCCCACCGTTACGGCGAGCCGTGTCGGCGCCCGTTCTGTGCGTGGTCACGGCGCACCGGGTGCGCACCGGGCTCGCGCAGGCGTGGGTGCACAACCGCAGCGGTCGATTACCGGCGCTGCTGTGGACCCGCCCGATGCCGTACGGCGAAGCGGTCATGCTCTGGTGCCCAGCCGGGGTGTGTGAGCGTCACGTCGAGGCGGCGGCAGCGATCCTGCGATCGGCGTGCTGGGCGCGGCACATCACGGTGACGGCCAACGCGCGCCATCGTCAGCTGGTCACGGTGCACGTCGTGCGCCGTCCGGTCAGCTTCCCGCCGGGCGCGGAGGTCGCGCCGTGGTCGGACGCGGGTGACGACATGCAGCACGGATGATCGCCGGGTGGTCGGAGGCTCGCGCCGGCCTTCGATCACGTCAGGCGGGAGGCGCGGGTGTTCAGGTAGCGCTGTTCGGGACGGCTGAGGGTGCGGCGGGCGGCCTCGCGGTAGGACTCCCTCGCGCCGGACGGGTCGCCGGCGAGCTCCAGCAGGTGGGCTCGCACGGCGTGCCAACGGTGGTGACGATCCAACTGTGGCCGCAGCGTCTCCAGGAGGTGCAGGCCGGCTTCGGGGCCGTGCACCTGGGCCACGGCCACCGCCCGGTTGAGCGTCACCATCGGGCCCGGTTCGAACCGTTCGAGCAGCGTGTACAGCGCGACGATCTGCGGCCAGTCGGTCTCGTCCGCGGACGGCGCCTCCGCGTGCACCGCGGCGATCGCCGCCTGCAGCTGGTAGGGGCCCAGCGGTGCGACCGGGAGGGTTTCGGTCAGCAGCGCGACGCCCTCGGCGATCAGGGCGCCGTCCCAGGACAGGCGGTCCTGGTCGGCGAGCGGTACGAGCTCCCCGTCGACGCCGAGGCGCGCCGGCCGCCGCGCCTCGGTCAGCAACATCAACGCGAGCAGCCCCGCCACCTCCCCGGCCACGCCGCCGAGGCCATTGCTCGGAGCGGCGACCCCTCGGGCCGCGCCGCCGGCTCCGCTGTCATCGCCGTCGACCTCCCCGGCCGCCCCGCCGAGCCGCCGGTCCGTGCCGCCACGCTGCCCGGCCCCACCTTCGAGCTCGGCTGCCGCGCCTTCGCGCCCATCGGCCGTGCCATGGGACCCACCGGCTGGGCCGCCGCGACCACCGGCTGGGCCGCCGCGACCACCGGCTGGGTCGCCGCGACCGCCGGCTGGGTCGCCGCGACCGCCGGCTGGGTCGTGAAGCCCTCCGGCCGGGTCGCCGATCCCTTCGGCCGGGTCGCCTGGTTTGCCGGTCTTGCCGGTCTCCGTGGGGGCGGGTGGACGGCCGGTGTCGGCTCGGTTCGCGAGGCTCGCGGCCCGGCTGGGCGGCATCGAGGCTCGGACCGCGCGGGTCAGGCGGATCGCTTCGGCGGTGAGGTCGGCGCGGTGGAGGGCCGGACCCGCCGTCGCCACGTAGCCCTCGTTGAAAATGAGGTACAGCACCCGCAGCACGACCGACAGCCGCTGGGCCCGGGACTCCGGCGGCGGCAACGCGAACTCCGCTCCGCGAAGGCGGGCCTTCGCCCGGGAGATCCGCTGCGCCATCGTCGCTTCCGGCACGAGGAAGGCAGCGGCGATCTCGGCGGTGGTCAGACCGCCGACGGCGCGGAGGGTCAGCGCGGCCTGCGTCGTCGGCGAGAGCGACGGATGGCAGCACAGGAAGAACAGCGTCAGCGTGTCGTCGGTGCCCGGGACCGACGGCTGCTCCTCCGGAACGGCCCGGAGCTCCCGACGTTGCCGGGCCGACTCGCTCCGGAACGTGTCGGTCAGCCGGCGGGACGCCACCGCGACGAGCCACGCGCGTGGATTCTCGGGTACCCCCTCGGTGGGCCACTGCCGGAACGCGGCCAGCAACGCCTCCTGCACCGCGTCCTCGCACGTGTCGAACTGCCCGTAGCGGCGCACCAGGATGCCGAGCACCTGGGGCGCGCACGCACGCAACCGGTCTTCGAGGCCGGGAGGGGTGGTCACATCTCCAACCCCGCCTCGGCCATCACCGGCCGGATCTCGATCGCGTTGTACGCCGCATCCGGAATCTTCGCGGCCAGCTCGACCGCGCGCTCCGGCGTTTCGCAATCGACCGCGTAGTAGCCGGCCAGGAACTCCTTCGCCTCGACGTACGGGCCGTCGGTGGCGTCCACGGCGCCCTCGCGCACCCGCACGGTGGTGGACGCGGACGGATCGGCCAGCGCGACGAAGCCCAGCAGCTCACCGGTTTCTTTCAGTTCCGCCGAGAACGCGTCGTGCCCGGCGAAGACCGCGTTCTTCTCCTCCTCGGAGAGCGCCTCGAAGACGGCCGGGTTCATCTGGATCAGCAGCAGGTACTTCATCGTTCGCTCCGAACTCTGGGGAGGGCCTGACGCGAGGGGTCGGAGCAGCCGGAGGCTTCTCGACGTGCCCGGCTCATGACCTGGGTCACACGGTCGCGAAGGACCATCTTGCCGGGCCCGACCCCCGACACGCACACGGGCGCTGCCGCCGTGGTGACCGATTTGCCTGGAAAGCTCGGACCGCGCCCCACAACCGAAGGGAACCCTTGACCATGGACACCGTTCTCTCCGCCGACGGCACCCCGATCGCGTTCGACCGCTACGGAAGCGGCCCCGCGGTGATCCTGGTGGGAGGCGCGTTCCAGCACCGCGCGATCGACCCGGGTACCGCCGAGCTCGCCCGGCTCGTCGCCGCGGACCTCACCGTCTACCACTACGACCGCCGGGGACGCGGAGACAGCGGCCCCGGCGCCACGCCGTACACCCCCGAGCGCGAGATCGACGACATCGCCGCGCTGATCGGGCACGCGGGCGGCACCGCGGCGCTCTACGGGATGTCGTCGGGGGCGGCGCTCGCCCTCGACGCCGCTGCCCGGCGGCCCGCGGTGAACGCCGTCGCCGTGTACGAACCGCCGTTCGTCGTCGACGGGAGCCGCAAGCCGATCCCCGAGGACCTGCAGCCCCGCCTGGAGCGCCTGGTGATGACCGACCAGCGGGACGGCGCGGTCGAGTTGTTCCTGGTGGAGGGCGTGGGGGTGCCGCTGGAGGCGGTGCGGGGCATGCAGCGGACGCCCGGCTGGGCGGCGATGGAGAGCGTCGCGCACACGCTGGCCCACGACGTGGCGCTGCTCGAGGACGTGGTGACGGGCGGGCCGCTGCCGCTGCACCGCTGGGCCTCGGTGACGGTGCCCGTGCTCGTGGTCGACGGGGGAGCGAGCCCACCCTGGACCGCGAGCGCGGCCGACGCGCTCGCCGGTGTGCTGCTCGACGCCCAGCGACGGACGCTGCCTGGTCAGACCCATGACGTCGACCCCTCCGTGTTGGCTCCGGTTCTCCGGTCGTTCTTCTGATGCATGCCCTGCAACAATGCAGAGGATAAAGATTTGCAGGCACTGCAACCAGCCTCTAGGGTGGGCCTGTGCACAACGAAGGACTCCGGCTGCGGAAGAAGCAGCAGACGCGGGCGGCGCTGGCCGACGCGGCGCTGCGTCTCGTCGCGGAGCGGGGGCTCGACCAGGTCACCGTGGAAGAGATCAGCGCGGCCGCTGACGTCTCGCCGCGCACGTTCTTCAACTACTTCGCCACCAAGGACGACGCCGTCTTCGGCACGATGCTCGACGGCAGCGACCGCATCCGGGAGACGGTCACCCGGGCCCCGTCGGACCGGCCGGTGTGGGACGTGATCTGGGCGGCCTACCGCGAGGAGGCGGTGGAGCTCGAGTCCGACGCCGATCGGCTGAAGCTGCGGATGACGGTGTGCAGCAAGAACCCGGCGATGCTCGCCCGGCTGGTCGAGTCCGGCTCGGCCGCCGAACTCGCGCTCGCGGCAGCACTCGCCGAGCGGCTCGCCGGCGACACTCCCCGCCCCGACGGCCCGCCCCGCCCCGACGGCCCGCCCCGCCCCGACAGCCCGGCCCACGTCGACGATCCGGCCCGCCCCGACGACCGGGCCCACTCTGCCGGCCCGGTCCCCGAGGGGTATTCGCTGCTGCTCGCGGTCACCGCCGGCAGCGCGCTGCGCGTCGCGATGATGCGCTGGGCCCTCGGCACCGGTGACGAGTCGCTCATCGCCCTGGTCGACGAGGCCTTCGGTGCCCTCTCCACCGGCTTCGCGCCGGCGCACCACCACTGACCCTCTCCGCCCCACCCCTGTCTCACGAGAGAGAAACGCGTGACCACCACCAGCCCTTCGGGGCCCACTGACGCCGTCGGTACCGAGTTACCGGCCGAGCCGCCCGCGAAGATGTCGCGGCGCGGGGTCCTCCAGGCGCTGTCCGGCCTGATGATGGGCCTGTTCGTCTCGATTCTCGCGTCGACGGTCGTCTCGAACGCGCTGCCCCGCATCATCGCCGACCTGAACGGCAGCCAGTCCGTCTACACCTGGATCGTCACCACCGAGCTGCTCGCGATGACCGCGACCACCCCCCTCTGGGGCAAGCTCGCCGACCTCTACAGCAAGAAACTGCTCATGCAGCTCTCGCTGACGATGTTCGTGATCGGTTCGCTGGTGGCCGGGCTGACGCCCAACGTCGAGGTGTTGATCCTCAGCCGCGTCATCCAGGGTATGGGCGCCGGTGGGGTCACCGCGCTCGCGCTGATCGTGATGGCCGCGATGATCCCGCCGCGCGAACTGGGCCGGTACTCGGGGATCTTCGGCGCCGTGTTCGGCGTCGGTACGATCGCCGGCCCGCTCATCGGCGGTCTGCTCGTCGACACGTCCTGGCTGGGTTGGCGCTGGTGCTTCCTGATCGGCGTGCCGTTCACGCTCATCGCGATCGTGCTGCTGCAGCGCACGCTCAACCTGCCGGTCGCCAAGAAGGAAGTGAAGATCGACTGGCTCGGCGCGCTGCTGATCACGGCCGGCGTCTCGACGCTGCTGATCTGGTCGACGCTGGCCGGCGACAAGTTCGCGTGGGCCTCCGCGTGGACGGTCGGCCTAGTCACGCTGGCCGTGGTGCTGCTCGTGCTGTTCGTGGTGGTCGAGGCGCGGGTGGCCGAGCCGATCATCCCGCTCGGCGTCTTCCGCAACCGCACGGTCTCGCTGACGACGGTCGCCAGCGCGCTCGTCGGGGTCGCGATGTTCGGCGGCACGGTGTTCCTGAGCCAGTACTTCCAGGTGGCGCTGGGCAAGTCGCCGACGGTCGCCGGTCTGATGAGCCTGCCGCTGATCTTCGGCCTGCTCGGGTCGTCCACGATCGCCGGCGCGCTGATCACGAAGTACGGCAAGTGGAAGGTCTACCTCCTCGCCGGCGGCGTGATCATGGTGATCGGCATGGGGCTGCTCGGCACGATCGGTGCCGACACGAGCGTCCCCATGCTCTCGCTCTACATGTTCGTCCTCGGCGTCGGCGTCGGTCTGCTCATGCAGAACCTGGTGCTGGCGGCACAGAACGACGTTCCGGCCCGTGACCTGGGCACCACCACGTCGGTGCTGACGTTCTTCCGCAGCCTCGGCGGCGCGATCGGCGTCAGTGCGCTCGGTGCGGTGCTCGCGAACCGCGTGACGACGCTGTCCACCGAGAAGCTCGGCCCGGTGGCCGCCGGGGGAGACGGCTCGGCCGAGGTCCCCGACCTATCCACGCTGCCGCCCGCGGTGCTCCGCGTCATCCAGGACGTTTATGGCGAGGCCACCGCCGACCTGTTCCTCGTCGGCGCGCCGATCGCCGCGTTGGCGCTGGTCGCCGTACTGTTCATCAAGGAGAAGCCGCTAGCGACGCTCAGCGGTGACGAGCGCCTCGCGCGCGAACAGGCCGGCCTCAGCGGGCATTGATCCCGACCGGTGCCGGGCTCCGCGTCCGGTGCTGGGCTCCGCGTCCGGTGCCGGGCTCCGCGTCCGGTGCCGGCGTCACCGCCGGAGTCGAACCGCCCCGGTAGGCGCCCTGACTGAAATTCCGCTGAGGATGGGTGCGCCCACCCCGGTTGGTTGTGGGTGACTACCGTTCGCCAGATCGCTGCCGTCCATTGTGGGACGGCCGCCGGAGCAAGGCCCGGACACCTCCGGGATCCCGCCGATCGGAGAAAGCAACCGCCATGTCTTTCCTGGCCAGGTTCAGCCTCGCCAACCGAGCGCTCATCGCGTTGATCACCATCGCGGTCACCGCGTTCGGCCTGATCGCGATCCCGTCGCTGAAACAGCAGCTCATCCCGTCCCTGGAGATCCCCGCGGCGTTCATCACCGCGCAGTACTCCGGTGCGTCGCCGGACGTCGTCGAGAGCCAGGTGACCGAACCGATCGAGGACGCCGTGCGCGGCGTCGCCGGGGTCACCGGCACCCAGTCGAGCTCGCTGGAGGGCTTCTCCACCATCCAGGTGGAGCTCGAGTACGGCACCGACATCGGCGCCACCGTGAACAAGCTCCAGCAGGCCATAGACCGGGCGCAGCTGCCCGCCGACGTCGACCCGTCGATCCTCTCCGGCGGCACCGACGACCTGCTGCCCGCGGTCGCGCTGTCCGCGTCCGGGGGTGACGACCCGTCGGCGTTCGCCCAGAAGCTCCAGAAGATCGTCCTGCCGGAGCTCAGCGGCATCGAGGGCGTCCGGGAAGCGACGCTGTCCGGCGCCCCCGACAAGTCCGTCGTCGTCCGGCCCGACCTGGCGAAGCTCGCTGCGGCCGGGCTGAGCCCGCAGGCGATCAGCGCCGCGATCAGCAGCGGGGGCACCGCCGTACCGGCCGGTCAGGTCGCCGACGGCACCCAGGCGCTCACCGTTCAGGTCGGCGGCGGCTACACCTCGGTCGAGGACTTGAAGAACCTGTACGTGACGCCCGGCGCGACCGCCGCGCCCAGCGGCGACAACGGCGCGACCGCCGCGCCCAGCGGCGACAACGGCGCGACCGCCGCGCCCAGCGGCGACACCGGCGCCGCGACGACCGGATCGGCTCCGGCCGCACCCGTGAAGCTCGGCGACGTCGCCTCGATCGAATCGGTCGAGACCCCGGCCTCGTCGGTCACCCGCACCAACGGCAAGGCGAGCCTCGGCATCTCGGTGACGATGACGCCCGACGGCAACGCGGTCGACATCTCCCACGCGATCAGCGACAAGCTCGACGACTGGACCGAGGCGCTCGGCGACGGCGCCGAGCTCACGGTCGTCTTCGACCAGGCGCCGTTCATCGAGAAGTCGATCAACAGCCTCGCCACCGAGGGCGGCCTGGGCCTGGTCATGGCCGTCGTCGTCATCCTGGTCTTCCTGCTGTCCCTGCGCTCGACGCTGGTCACCGCGGTCTCGATCCCGCTGTCGGTGCTGATCGCGCTCATCGTGATGTGGGCCGACGGCCTCTCGCTCAACGTGCTGACGCTCGGCGCGCTGACGATCGCGATCGGCCGGGTGGTGGACGACTCGATCGTCGTGCTGGAGAACATCAAACGCCACCTCGGCTACGGCGAGGAGAAGCTGGCCGCGATCTTCAACGGTGTGCGTGAGGTGGCCGGTGCGGTCACCGCGTCGACGCTCACCACGGTCGCGGTCTTCCTGCCGATCGCGCTGGTCGGCGGGCTCGTCGGCGAGCTGTTCCGTCCGTTCGCGATCACTGTCACGGTCGCGCTGCTGGCCTCGCTCGTCGTCGCGCTCACGATCGTCCCCGTGCTGGCGTACTGGTTCCTGCGCCCGCCGAAGAACGTCGAGGACGCGGAGCGGGTCCGGGCCGAGGCCGAGGAGAAGGAACGGCGCGGGCTGCTGCAGCGGATCTACGTCCCGGTGATCGGGTTCGCGGTCCGCCGTCGCTGGACCACGATCACGATCGCGATCGTCATCCTGATCGCGACGCTCGGCATGGTGCCGTTCCTCAAGACGAACTTCCTCGACCAGTCCGGCCAGAACACCCTCAACCTCACGCAGACGCTGCCGGTGGGCTCCAGCCTGGCCACCACCGACGCGGCCGCGAAGAAGGTCGAGGACGTCCTCGCCGACTTCCGTGACCGCGGCGATCTCGAGTCGTACCAGGTCACGATCGGCGGCGGCACGTTCGGGCTCGGCGGCGCGGGCAACTCGGCGAGCTACCAGCTCACGGTCAACGAGGACCGGGACACCGCCGCGGTCCAGGACGAGCTGGAGAAGAAGCTCGACGGGCTGGCCGACGCCGGTGACATCGAGGTCGGCGCCGCGCAGTCGGGGTTCGGCGGTAGCCAGCAGCAGGTCATCGTGCAGGCACCGGACGAGGAGACGCTGCGCACCGCCGCCGGGGCCGTGACGAAGGCGATGGAGTCGGTCGACGGTCTCGACGACGTCAGCAGCGACCTCGCGGAGAGCACCCCGCGGGTCGAGGTGTCGCTCAAGGATCAGGTGGCCGCGCGGTACGGGCTCACCGAGAGCACGCTCGGGCAGGTCGTCGCGGCGGCGTTCCGCGGAGCGCCCGCCGGTCAGGTCGTGATCGACGGCGTCGAGCAGCCGGTCACCGTCCTCGCGGCGGCGCCTCCGACGACGGTCGCGGCGGTGCGGTCGCTGCCGGTGCCGACCTCGGCCGGCGTGGTCCGGCTGAGCCAGGTCGCCGACGTCCGCACCGAGCCCGGGCCGGTCGAGATCACCCGGATCGACGGCGCGCGCAGCGCCACCGTCAGCGCGACGCCGAGCGGCGACAACCTGACCGCCACCACCGCTGACCTGCAGAAGAAGCTGGACGCGCTGGACCTGCCGGCCGGGGCGAGCTACTCGCTCGGCGGCGCATCCGAGGACCAGGCCGAGGCGTTCCAGCAGCTCGGGCTGGCCGTGCTCGCGGCGATCGTGATCGTCTTCATCGTCATGGTGGCGACGTTCCGGAGCCTGATCCAGCCGCTGATCCTGCTGGTGTCGATCCCGTTCGCGGCGACCGGCGCGCTGCTCCTGCTGCTGCTCACCGGCACGGCACTGGGCGTTCCGGCGTTGATCGGTGTGCTGATGCTCGTCGGCATCGTGGTCACGAACGCGATCGTGCTGATGGACCTGGTCAACCAGTACCGGCGGGACGGGATGCCGGTCGTCCAGGCCGTCGTCGAGGGTGGGCGGCACCGGCTGCGCCCGATCCTGATGACCGCGGCCGCGACGATCTTCGCGCTGATCCCGATGGCGCTCGGTCTGACCGGCGAGGGTGGGTTCATCTCCCAGCCGCTGGCGGTCGTCGTCATCGGTGGTCTGGTGAGCTCGACGCTGTTGACGCTGGTGCTCGTGCCCGCGCTCTACACGCTCGTCGAAGGGCGCAAGGAGCGGAAGGCCGACAAGCGGCGGCGCAAGGAAGAGGCCGCCGCGGCCGCCGCGGCGGCCCCGGAGCCGGTCAACTCCTGAGTAGACGGTGCAGCCCCCGGATTTCCGGGGGCTGTGCCATCTCTGGACCAATACAGACATGTCCGTTCTTGGTAATGTCCCGGCATGGCCGCCCCCGGGACCGTGGCGCCGGACGTCGTCGTCCGTGACGAGGAACTACCGGCGAGGCAACTCGCGGGACGAGTGGGGCTCGCGGTTTCGATCGCCGCCGCGGCCGTCGTCCTCTTCGCGGTGTACGAGGCGCTGCGGCCGCTGAGCCAGGGCAACCAGTTCTACTTGATCCTGTTCCTCGCGATCGTCCTGCCGCTGGTGTTCCTCTGCTACCGGTCGCGGCCGGGAAGCGCCGACCGGCCGTCGGTGCTCGACTGGATACTCGCCGCCGCCGCGCTCGCCGTGGCGGCCTACCCGGTTCTCGTCGGCTACAACGCGTTTCTCGACCGGCAGGGGCTGCTCGACCCGCTCGACGTCGTCGCCGGCGGCGTCCTCCTGGTGCTGGTGCTCGAAGCGTGCCGGCGCACCACCGGGTGGGTGCTCCCGGTGGTCTGCCTGGTCGCGCTCGCGTACTGCTATTACGGCGGCTATCTGCCGCAGACCTGGTCGGTCGCGCACGCCGGGTTGAACGCCGACCAGATCGTCGACGCGCTCTACAACTCCGGCAGCGGCTTCTACGGCACCCCGCTCGACGTCGCCGCGACGTACATCGTGCTGTTCACGCTCTACGGCGCCGTGCTCAGCTACTCCGGCGCGGGCCAGTTCTTCGTCGACCTGTCGGTGGCCGCGTTCCGCCGGTCACGCAGCGCGGCCGGGCGTACGGCCGTGGCCGCGGGGTTCCTGCTCGGTACGGTCTCGGGGAGCGGCACCGCGACCGCCGTGAGCGTGGGCGCGGTCACCTGGCCGATCCTGCGCCGGGCGGGCTACCCGGCCGAGAACGCCGGCGGGATGCTCGCGGCGGCCGGGGTCGGCGCGATCCTGTCGCCCCCGACGCTCGGCGCGGCGGCGTTCATCATCGCCGAGTACCTCGACGTCTCCTACCTGGCGGTGCTCGGCTGGGCCACGGTCCCGACCGTTCTCTACTACCTCGGCATCCTGCTCGCGGTGGAGATCGACGCCCGCCGGTTCGGGGTGCGTCCGGTGGAGGTGGCGGGCCGGTCGGCGTGGCGACTGCTGGCGCGCTTCGGCTACCACTTCGCGTCGCTCCTCGTCATCCTGCTCCTGCTGTTCCTGGGACGTTCGGTCGCCGAAGCGGTGCTCGTCGCGACCGCGCTGGCATTCGGACTGTCGTTCCTGGACCGGTCCTCGGCGATGACGCCGCGCCGCCTGTTCGCCGCGCTCGCCGACGCCGGGCGCGGGGTGCTCACGGTCGCGGTCGTGTGCGCGGCGGCGGGCATCATCACCGCGACGATGACGAAGACCGGGCTCGCCGCCCAGACCGCGTCGTTGCTCGTCGACGGGGCTCGGGCGATCGTCGACGACCCGGTCGCGACGCTGGCGCTCACCGCGGTGCTCGCGGCCGTGGCGCTGGCGCTGCTCGGGTTGGCGGTGCCGGTCACCGCGTCGTTCATCATCGGGTGGGTCGTGATCGGACCCGCGCTGCTCGAGCTCGGGGTGCCCGCGGCGGCGGCCGCGATGTTCGTCTTCTACTACTCGGTGCTGTCCGAGGTGACGCCGCCGACCGCGTTGGCGGCGGTGGGCACGACGGCGGTCACCGGGGGCGCGGCGATTCCGACGATGTGGCAGGCGTTGAAGTACGCGCTGCCGGCGTTCCTGGTGCCGCTGGCGTTCGTGCTCACCGACACCGGCGACGGGTTGCTCGGGCGGGGCGGAGTGCCGACCGTGGTGCTCGCGACGGTGATCGCGGCGCTCGGGGTGGCGGCGCTGGCCACGGCGACCGGTGGCTGGGTGCTCGGGGTCGGGCCGGTGGGACGGGCCGGGCGGGTGCTGGCGGGTGTCGGGGCGCTGCTCCTGCTGTACCTGCGTCCGCTCCCGGTGGCGGTCGGCCTGCTCCTCTTCGCCGCCGCGATCGCCACCGCGGCCCTGCACCGCCGTCGCGCCGGCATCCCCACACCGAAAGCCCTCGCGGAGGAAGCCCCCGCGGAAGATGTCTCCGCGCAACAAAGCCCTGCGCCACAAGACCCCGCGCAGCAAAACCCTGCGCCACAAGACCCCGCGCAGAAAAGCCCCGCGCAGGACGCCCTCACGCACGAAGGCCCCGCGCGAGAAGACCCCGCGCGAGAAGACCCCGCGCGAGAAGACCCCGCGCGGACACGAGCAACGGCCCACGACCCGAACGGCACTGAACCGGAGGAGACGCGATGATGCGGCAGCGGTGGGTTCGGATCCTCGGCGGAACCCTGGCCCTAGGCCTGGCCACAGCGACCCTCAGCGGGTGCGGCGGCCGCCGCGACACCGCCACCACCGACGACGCCGACACCCCGGTCACCTGCGAGGTGAAGGACGACATCCGGATCAGCATCGCGACCGGCAACAACACCGGCGTCTACTTCGCGATCGGCAACGCCTACGCGAACCAGATCAGCGCCGCGACCGGCGGCACGGTCAAGGCCACCGCGGCCGAGACCGGCGCCTCGGTCCAGAACATCCAGCAGCTCGTCCGCGGCGACTACCAGGTCGCGTTCTCGCTCGCCGACAGCGCGGCCGACGCCGTCAACGGCAACGGCGCGTTCGACGGCAAGCCGCAGCCGATCCGCGCGCTGTCGCGTATCCACACCAACTACACGCAGGTCATCGCCCGCACGGGCGCCGGTATCACCACCGTCGAGGATCTCAAGGGCAAGCGGGTCTCCACCGGCTCCCCGAAGTCCGGCACCGAGGTGATCGCGAACCGCCTGCTCCAGTCGGCCGGCCTCGACCCGGCCAAGGACGTCCAGGCCCAGCGCCTCGACCTCGCGAAGACCGTCGACGGGATGAAGAGCGGTTCGATCGACGCGATGGTCTGGTCGGGCGGCCTGCCGACGCCCGGCATCACCGACCTGTTCACCACGGCGAAGAACCGGGTGACGTTCCTCGACATCACGCCGCTGCTGCCCGCGATGCGCAAGATCAGCGGTGAGTACGAGCAGGCGTCGATCCCGGCGGCCACCTACGGCACCCCGGCCGCGGTGCCCACGATCGCGGTGCCGAACCTGCTGCTCGTGCCCGAGTCGCTCGACGCCGACCTGGCCTGCGTCCTCACCAGGACGCTGTTCGAAAAGCAGCAGGCGCTGGTGGCCGCGAACAAGGCGGCGAAGGACATCTCGCTCGACACCGCGAGCAGGACCGAGCCGGTGAAGCTGCACCGCGGCGCGGAGAAGGCGCTCGCGGACCTACAGTGACCCCATGCGGATCGCGTTCGCGGCGGACGACAGCAACGAGTGCGTCGAGGCGGTGCGGGCCTACCTCGACGAGCACCACGAGGTGGCCACGGTCGAGGGCGACTGGCCGGTGATGTCACGCCGGGTCGCCGGAGCGGTCGTCGCCGGGGACGCGGACTACGGCGTCCTGATGTGCTGGACCGGCACCGGGACGGCGATCGCGGCGAACAAGGTGCCGGGGGCGCGGGCGGCGACCGTCGCGGACGCGTGGACCGCGCGGGGTGCGCGCCTCTGGAACGACGCGAACGTCATCGCGCTGAGCCTCAAGCGGCTCGCGCCCGACGTCGCCGTCGAATGCGTCGCCGCATTTCTCTCCGAGCCCACCCCCGACCCCGACGAAGCCGCCAACATCGCGCTCCTCGACGACGTCGACGTCTGAGCGGCCCGTGACACCCACCGCCGCGACGATCACCAGCGCGATCGCCGCGCAGTCCAGCAGCGTCATCGCCTGGCCCAGCACGATCCAGCCCGCCAGTGCCGCCACCGCCGGTCCGAGGCTCATCAGCACCCCGAACACCCGGGCCGGAAGCCGGCGCAGCGCCAGCTGGTCCGCGGCGTAGGGCAGCGCGGACGCCAGGACGCCGACCAGGCATCCCAGCGCGAACGCCGCCGGGTGCGTGGCTGCGGGCACCACGGCGGCGGGGGCCGCCACCACCGCCCCGACCAGCGCCGCCAGCGCCAGGCTGGACACGCCCCCACCGGCCGCGGAGCCCAATCGTCGGTTCAGGACGATGTACCCGGCCCAGCACACCGCGGCCACCAGCGTCAGCACGAGCCCGAGCGGGTCGGGACGGGACAGTCCGCCACCGAGCAGCGCGACGCCGGCCAGCGCACACAACGCCCAGCCGACGTCACGCCGGCGCCGGGACAGCGCCAGCGCCAGGCCGAGCGGCCCGAGGAACTCGATCGTGATCACCGCGCCCAGCGGCAGCCGCTCGACCGCCAGGTACACGCACGTGTTCATGGTCGCGGTGAGCAGCCCGAAGACCACCGCCACCCGCCACCGCGCCTGACGTACCCGGCCCGCGATCACCGCTGCCAGGCCGAGCGCGACGGCCGCACCCACCAACCGCGCCGACACCGTTCCGAGCGCACCCAGCACCGGGAACAGCGTCGCGGCCAGCGCCGCCCCGAACTGCAGCGAGCACACCCCCGCCAGCACCAGCCCGACGCCCTCGCCGGTCGTCCTCCGTGTCATGCCGGTGACGCTGCCAGCGTTCGACGCGTCGGCGGAAATACCGTTTCAGCACCGGTTATGCTGCCGAGGCATGGACGTCGAGCTGCGTCACCTCCGCGCGTTGGTGGCCATCGTCGACGCGGGGACGGTCACCGCCGCCGCGGCGAATCTCGGCATCGCCCAGCCCGCGCTGTCGCGCACCCTGCGCCAGCTGGAGAACCGCGTCGGGGCGCGGCTCGTCGACCGCGACACCCGCCACCTCGAGCCGACGCCACGCGGCCGGGCGCTCTACGACCGGGCGCGCACCATCCTGGCCGCGGTGCAGGACGCGCTGGCCGAGGCCGCCGCTCCGCGTCCGCTGCGCCTCGGGTACGCCTGGGCCGCGCTCGGGAGCCGGACGACCCCGCTGCTGCGTGCGTGGCGTTCCGCGCACCCGGACGTCCCGGTCGAGGTCCACCGCGTCGATACCCGGACGGCCGGCCTCGAACACGGCCTCGTCGACGTCGCGCTCCTGCGGAGCGAACCCGTCGGCTTCCCCGGCCGCCCGCTCTACCGCGAGCCCCGGCTGGCCGCGCTTCCCGACATCCACCCGCTGGCCGGCCGGGACGTCCTCACGCTCGACGACCTGGCCGCGGAGACCATCGCGCTCATTCCGCCGGTCGGCACCACGAGCCTCGACCTGTGGCCACCGGGGCGGCGCCCGACCCGGATCGTCGAGCTCGACAACGTCGACGAATGGCTCAACGCGATCGCGTCCGGGGGAGCGGTCGGTGTCACCGCGGCGGCGACCCGACACACCCACGCCTATCCGGGCGTCGTCTACCGGCCGCTAGCCGACGTGCCGCCGATCACGGTCTACGTGGCCTGGACCGGCACCCCGCCTCATCCCGCCCTGCCGGAGTTCCTCGACCATCTCCGCGAAGCCGGCCGCCCGCAGCCGTAGCCGCGGGCGTCACGATCAGCTGAGCCGGCGGACCGCCGTCCAGCAGGCCGGTCACCGCGCACAGCAGGTTGCCGGCTCCGCTCTCCGCGACGATGTGGAGCACGACCTGGTCGAGGTGCGCGCTCAGGCCGAGCGCGGGATCGTACTAAGTGGTCCAGGCGGCGCGCACGCTGGCGGAGGAGCCGTTCCGGTGAGAAGGTCTCGATCATGCGCAAGTACGTGATCATGGGGGTGCAGGGCAGCGGGAAGGGCACCCAGGCGGCGATGCTCGCCCATGATTTTGAGCTGGTCCAGATCAGCGTCGGTGACATGCTGCGCTGGCACGTGCAGCACCACACGAAGATCGGCGCCCAGGTGCGCCGGATCGTGGCCGCCGGGGAGCTGGTCAGCGACGAGCTGGTCGGCTCACTCGTGCGGACCCGGCTCGACCAGCACGACTGGAACTACGGCTTCATCGTCGACGGGTTCCCGCGCAATCGTCCGCAGGCCGAGTTCTTCCTGGAGAGCTACGACATCGACGGCGTGATCCACCTCGAGCTCCCCGACGACGAGGTCCGCCGCCGCGTGCTCAACCGGCGGCTCTGCACGCGCTGCGGCATGGACTACAACTTGATCGCCCACCGGCCGCAGGTCGAAGGGCGCTGCGACGTCTGTGGCGGCGAGCTCATGACCCGCGAGGACGACGCCGAGCACGCGCTGGAATCACGGCTGCGCGACTACCACTCGAAGACGAACCCGGTGCTCGAGCTGTTCCGCCGCAAGGAGTTCGTCACCTCGATCGACGCCCGCCCGGACAAGGTGACCGTCCAGCGACAGATCCGCACCGAACTGGGCCTCCCGATCACCCGCGGCCCCGAGCGGAACTCATAGCCCCTCGGGATCGTGCCCGAGCGCGGTGCGTCCGCCGTCCACCGGCAGCACGACGCCGCTGATGAAGCTCGCGTCGGGTCCGAGCAGGAACGCGACCGCCGCGGCGACCTCCGCGGCCGCCGCGACCCGGCCCAGCGGGTGCAGCCGCGCCATCTCGGCCTCGACGGCGGGGTGCTCCGCCGCGTACTCCCGGTACCGCGCGGTCTCCACCGAACCGGGGGCCACCACGTTGGCCCGGATCCCGTCCGGCCCGTACTCGACCGCCAGCGAGCGCGTCAGCCCCTCGATCGCCGACTTCGCGGCCACGTACGGGAGCGACCCCGGCACCGCCAGCCGGGCCTGCCACGACGACAGGTTGACGATCGCGCCGCCGTGGCCGCCGGCCCGGAAACGACGCACGGCCACGGTCGAGCCCACCACGACGAGATCGACGTTGCGCCGGATCGCGTCCGAGACGTCGGGAGCGGGTGCGGAGTGCACGGACAGGTCCCGGAAGATCGCCGCGTTGTTCACCCATCCGGTCAGCGGCCCCAGCGCGACGGCGGCGGACGCGGCCCGCTCCATCGCGGCCTCGTCGGACGCGTCCGCGACGACCCGCGCGTGCTCGGGCACCCAGTCCAGCGCGGCGGCGTCCCGATCGACCGCGACGACGTCCTCGCCGTCGGCGGTGAGGCGCTCCACGATCGCGCGGCCGATCCCCTGCCCGGCTCCGGTCACGATGATGCTCATGAGCGACGGTATCGCCGCGGTCGGTACTCCACCACGGTGAGCGCGAGCCCCGCGTACCGCTCGATGAGCACCTCCACCGGGGTGGTGCCGCCGGGCTGGTACCACTGCGCGACCGCGTTGCACGCGGCGATGATCATGCGGCGCGCGTCGTCGGGCTCGGGCGTCAGAAAAATGCCTTGTGCGACGCCGTTCGCGATGACCTGTCGGAACCGGTCGGTGGCCACGGCCTGACGGGCGCGGAGCGCGGTGTGCTGTTCGGGGTTGAGGCTGCGCCACTCGGTGAGCTCGAGCTGGCTGCTGCCCCGGGGCCCGGTGCGGAACCGGATCAGCGCCTCGACCAGCGCCTCCAGCCGCTCGGCGGGCTCGTCGCCGACGTCGGCGAGCACCTCGGCGCAGGTCTCCTCGTAGACGTCCATGCCCTCGTCGAGCAGGGCGTAGAGCATCTCCTGCTTGCCGCCGTAGTAGTGGTACAGCGCGGACAGGCTCACCGCGGCGCGCTGGGCGATGTCCCGGATCGACGCGCCCCCGTAGCCGCGCTCGGCGAACTCCCACCTCGCCGCGGCCAGCAGCGCCTTCTGGCCGGGGGGACGGAGCGGGGCGGTGGTCAGGGTCACCTCCGGATGGCAGATTGTTAGCTTAACGCTTGTTCGAGAGCCCGCCGGTTTTTGTCGAACGCGTTGAGTAGACTGCGGCTTATACCCGGAAGTAACTTAACGAACGTCCAGCGGCACCTGAGAGGACGACGCGCGTGCGCCGAACCGTATTCAACGAGGACCACGAGGCGTACCGCGCCACGATCCGCGACTTCATCGCGGAAGAGGTCGTTCCGGTCTACCCGCAGTGGGAGGAGCAGGGGCACGTCCCGCGCGACTTCTACCTCCGCCTGGGCGAGCTCGGCGTGTTCGGCATCGAGGTGCCGGAGGAGTACGGCGGCGCCGGCGAGACCAGCTTCAAGTTCTCCGCGGTCACCACCGAGGAGCTGGCCCGGGCCGGCGTCAGCTTCGGCGGTTCCAGCGTGCACACCGCGCTCTGCCTGCCGTACCTGATCGCCTACGGCAACGACGAGCAGAAGAAGCGCTGGCTGCCGGGCTTCGCCAGCGGCGAGATCATGACCGCGATCGCGATGACCGAGCCCGGCACCGGCTCCGACCTGGCCGGCATGAAGACCACCGCGAAGCTCTCCCCGGACGGCACCCACTACGTGCTCAACGGCGCGAAGACGTTCATCACCGGTGGTGTGCTCGCCGACCGCGTGCTCGTCGTCTGCCGCACCGCACCGGCGACGAAGGAGGACCGCCGCGGCGGCCTGAGCATTCTCGTCGTCGACACCAAGTCCGAGGGGTACCAGGTCGGGCGGAAGCTCGAGAAGATCGGGCTGCGTACCTCGGACACGGCTGAGCTCTCGTTCACCGACGTCAAGGTGCCGGTCGAGGACCTGCTCGGCGAGGAGGGCAAGGCGTTCTCGTACCTGACGCACAACCTCCCGCAGGAGCGGCTCGGCATCGCCGTCGGCGCGTA
Source organism: Cryptosporangium arvum DSM 44712 (assembly GCF_000585375.1). Lineage (NCBI taxonomy): Bacteria > Bacillati > Actinomycetota > Actinomycetes > Cryptosporangiales > Cryptosporangiaceae > Cryptosporangium > Cryptosporangium arvum. The sequence continues at coordinate 6,584,940 of NZ_KK073874.1, read as the reverse complement.
CGCGCAGGCCACGGCCGCGGTGTCGTTCGCGCTGGAGTACGTCAAGGAGCGCACGGTGTTCGGCCAGCCGGTCGCCGGCTTCCAGAACACGAAGTTCGTGCTCGCCGACTGCCAGACCGAGGTCGAGGCCGCGCAGGCCGTCGTCGACCGGGCGCTCGACGCCCACGACGCCGGTGAGCTGTCCGCGTCCGACGCGGCCAAGGCGAAGCTGTTCTGCACCGACGTCGCGTCCCGCGTCATCGACAAGTGCCTGCAGTTGCACGGCGGCTACGGCTACATGCTCGAGTACCCGATCGCCCGCCTCTACGCCGACAACCGCGTGAACCGCATCTACGGCGGCACCAGCGAGGTCATGCGCACGATCATCGCGAAGTCGCTCGGACTGTAAGTTGCCCGCATGGGTCTGTTCACGGTGGAAGAAGCTCGCGACGAGCTGACCGAGCTCCTTCCGGTGCTCGACGAGATCGTCTCGCTGCGGGCCGATGCCGCGGAGCTCGCCGCCGCGGTGCAGCTCAACGGCCCGTCGACCGACCTGGGTGGCCTTCCGGAGTTGAAGGCCGCCCAGGCCCGGCTGGACGAGCTGATGACGACCGTGCAGGAGACCGGCGCCGAGCTGAAGAGCCTGGCGCCGCTCCTGATCGACTTCCCCTCCGACCTCGACGGTGTCCCCGTGCTCCTCTGCTGGCTGGAGGGGGACCGGGAACTGTCCTGGTACCACCGCACGGACCTCGGTTTCGCTGGAAGGCGGCCCCTGGATGTCACTGCTGCTGAGCCGTCGTGACCTGGACTTCCTGCTCTACGAGTGGCTCGACGTCGAGGCGCTGACCAAGCGTCAGTACTTCGCCGACCATTCGCGGGAGACGTTCGACGGTGCGCTCGACCTCGCCGAAGAGGTCGCCACCGAGCACTTCGCGACGCACAACAAGCAGGCCGACGCGTCCGAGCCGACCTTCGACGGCGAACGCGTGACGATGATCCCCGAGGTCAAGCGCGCGCTCGACGTCCTGGCCGGAACCGGGCTGCTCGGCGCCGCGATGCCGGCCGAGGTGGGCGGCGGCCAGCTGCCCGGCGTCGTCGCCCGGGCCTGTTTCTCCTGGTTCCAGGCCGCGAACGTCGGCACCGCGGCCTACCCGTTCCTGACGTTGGGCGCCGCGAACCTGCTGCTCGCGCACGCGTCGTCCGAGCTGGTCGAGCGGTACGTGCCGGTGATGCTCGAAGGCCGGATCCACGGCACGATGTGCCTGTCCGAGCCCCAGGCCGGCTCGTCGCTCTCCGACATCGTGACCCGGGCTGCTCCGGCGGCTGACGGCACGTATCGGATCGTCGGCAACAAGATGTGGATCTCCGCCGGCGAACACGAACTCGGCGAGAACATCGTCCACCTGGTGCTGGCGAAGATCCCCGGCGGCCCGCCCGGCGTCAAGGGCATCTCGCTGTTCGTCGTTCCGAAGTTCCTTCCGGACGGCACGCGCAACGACGTCGTCCTCGCCGGTCTGAACCACAAGATGGGCTACCGCGGCACCACGAACACGATGCTGAACTTCGGCGAGGCCGGCGACGGCGCGGTCGGGTACCTGGTCGGCGAGCAGCACCACGGGCTGTCCTACATGTTCCACATGATGAACGAGGCGCGGGTCGGCGTCGGCGGTGGCGCGACCGCGCTCGGGTACACCGGGTATCTGAAGTCGCTCGACTACGCACGCAACCGCCCGCAGGGACGCCTAGTGAAGGACCCGGCTACGCCGCAGGTGCCGATCATCGAACACCCCGACGTGCGCCGGATGCTGCTCGCGCAGAAGTCGTACGTCGAAGGCGCGCTGGCGCTCAACCTGTACTGCGCCAAGCTTCTCGACGACGAACGCACGCTGCCGGACGAGGCGTCACGCGCCGAGGCCCACCTGTTGCTCGACGTGCTGACGCCGATCGCGAAGAGCTGGCCGTCCCAGTGGTGCCTGGAGGCCAACGACCTGGCGATCCAGGTGCACGGCGGCTACGGCTACACGCGTGAGTACGACGTCGAGCAGCACTACCGCGACAACCGGTTGAACCCGATCCACGAGGGCACGCACGGCATCCAGGGGCTGGACCTGCTCGGCCGGAAGGTCGTGATGCGGGGCGGCGCCGGGCTCGCGCTGCTCGGCGCGGTGCTGGGGGAGACGGTGACGCGGGCCGCCGCGGCCGGCGGTGAGGCGGCGGAGCTCGGCACCGCGCTGGGCGCCACGGTGGCGCGGATCGGCGAGGTCACGGCGACGCTCTGGGGCTCCGGTGACCCCGCGGTCGCGCTCGCCAACGCGTCGATCTACCTGGAGGCGGTCGGGCACGCCGTGGTGGCGTGGCTCTGGCTCGAGCAGTTCCTCGCCGCCGCGGGCCACGAGGGAGCCTTCTACGAGGGCAAACGCCAGGCCGCCCGCTACTTCTACCGCTACGAGCTCCCGAAGACCGCACCCCAGTTCGACCTGCTGGCCTCGCTCGACCGCACGACGCTGGACGTCGACCCGGAGTGGTTCTAGGAGGCCGCCTCCACGGTGTCCTCGTAGCCGTGGGTCCAGATGGCGGCGTCGAGGACGCGGAGCAGGCTGATGTCGGCGACGCCGGGGATCTCGTCGCGCATCGAGGCCAGTGACTTGGCGCGTTCCGGGTCGCTGTGGAACCAGCTGTGCAGGCAGTGGGTGATGTTCTGCGGCTTGCCCAGCATGCGTCCCACGACGATGTCGTAGACCGGCAGCAGGTGCGGCCGCTTCCGGGCCAGCAGCTTCGTCGCGGTCATCCGCCCGAGGTGCGGGAAGTCGTCGCCGATGAGCATGCTCGCCAGCGTTCCGGCCGACGAGGACGCGTTGATCTCGGAGAGCGGCGCCTCGTAGAGCGGCATGTGCGGGATCCGGCGCAGCAGCGCGGACAGCCGGCCGGCGTGCGTCTCGAGCAGCGCGATCGCCGACACCGGCTTGATGTCGGTGCCGAGGCAGCGCACGGCGGTCAGGTCGGACGCGGTGAACTGGTGCTGAACCTCGGGGCGGTCACCGCCGCCGTCGAGCCGCTCGAACCGCCCACCCGGGTACAGGTCGGTGTTGAAGTAGCGGCCCACGTTGATCACGGCGGCCTGCCGGAGGTCGCCGTAGACGAACCGGTCCAGGGTGTGGTGCGCGAACTGGTAGTCGGGCGTCTCGGTCACGCTGTCACCTGCGCTTTCGCGTACTCGACCCACGGGGCGGGCATAGCCTCGTCGGACCTATCGACGGGAACGGAGCCGCCATGAGCAAAGACTTCGAACGCGCGCCGAACCATTTCACCGATCGGATCGGGGATCCGGCCTGGCCGCTGGAGGCGGGAAGGTACCGGTTGGTCGTCAGCCGGGCGTGTCCGTGGGCGTCGCGCGCGGTGATCGTGCGGCGGTTGCTGGGGTTGGAGACCGCGTTGTCGATGGCGGTCACGGACCCGATCCAGGACGAGAAGAGCTGGCGTTTCACGCTCGATCCCGACGGCCGCGACCCCGTGCTGGGGATCGAGTACCTGGGGGAGGCGTACCGGGCGCGGGAGCCCTCGTACGACGGCGGGATCAGCGTGCCGGCGATCGTCGACGTCCCGTCCGGGAAGCTGGTGACGAACGACTACCCGGAGATCACGCTCAACCTGGAGACGGAGTGGGCGCCGCTGCACCGGGACGGAGCGCCGGACCTCTACCCGGAGCCGCTGCGGGCCGAGATCGACGCGGTCAACGAGGACGTGTTCCGCGACGTCAACAACGGCGTCTACGCGGCCGGGTTCGCGACCAGGCAGCGGGCCTACGAGCGGGTGGCGAACCGCCTGTTCGAACGGCTCGACGCGCTCGAGGAGCGGTTGACCACTCGTCGGTACCTGGTGGGGGACACGATCACCGAGGCCGACGTCCGGCTGTTCGTGACGCTCGTCCGGTTCGACGCGGTGTACCACGGCCACTTCAAGTGCAACCGGCGCAAGATCACCGAGTACCCGGCCCTGTGGGCCTACAGCCGTGACCTGTTCCAGACGCCCGGCTTCGGCGACACGGTGAACTTCGACCACATCACGCGCCACTACTACGAGGTGCACCGGAACATCAACCCGACCGGGATCGTGCCGATCGGCCCGGAACTCGGTCTCTGGTCGACCGCTCACGGCCGGGAGGAGCTGGGTGGCCGTCCGTTCGGCGACGGAACCCCGCCCGGGCCGGTGGCCGCGGGCGAGGAGGTTCCGGCCGTGAGGTGAGGCCCTACCCCCGGCGGTGGCGGGGGCGGGGGCGGAAGCGGAGCGCGACCAGGCCGATGGCTCCGATCACCGCGAGCAGCGCGCCGATTCCCGCGATCAGCGGCCAGCGGCTGCTGTTCATCAGGCCGGCGGGTTCCTGCGCCGCGACGGGGGAGGTGTCGATCTCGTCGACGGCGTCCCCGTGCGCGTGTTCCTCGGTGTCGTGTTCCTCGGTGTCGTGGGAGGCGGTGTCGGCCGAGCCGCCGGCGGCGGGCGCGCTCGGTGCTCCGGCGGCGCGCCCCGCGTCGACCACGGGCGACGCCGGCGCTTCCGGGCGGGCCTCGTCGGTCTTCGACGTGCCGATCGACGCGGCGAAGTCGACGTCCGAGCAGGAGTAGTAGGTGTCGGCCGTGCTGGAGTTCTGCCAGATCGTGTAGATCAGGTGGTGCCCGGCGTGCCCGACCGGCAGGCGACCGGGCAGGACGTAGGAACCGTCGGCCCGCCGGGGATCGGTGATCGACAGGAACGGCGCGGTCTCCAGATCCGACCACCGCAGCGCCTTGCCCGGCTGGTAGCCCGGCTTGGTGACGTACATCCGGAACGTGCCCTCGTGCGGAATCGTGGTGCGGTACCGGAACGTGAACTTCGCGCCGGGCGTCACCTTCGTCGTGGGCCAGTCGGTGCGCGGCAGGTCGAGCCCCGCGTACCGGGCGAGCCCGCCGCTGCAGAGTTTGCCGTCGGGGATCACCGCGCGGTCGCGGCCGTTGACGTCGGCCACCCGCAGGTTGTCCCACTGCGCGGCGGCCCCCGGCTCGCTCGCCGCGACCGCCGCCCGGCACGCCGCGGATCGAGCCGACGAGCCGCCCTCGGTGCCGCACGCCGCCGTCCGCGAGACGGGGGCGGTGAGCGCTCCGTGTGCGGACGCGACCCCCGCCGGCAGACCGAGCGCGACCAGGACCCCGAGGAGCGCACCGAAGGACGCCATCCGGAGTGTTTTCACCGGTGAATCCTCCTCGAACAGGGCGGCCACCCCCGGAACTGCCGCAGCCGCCTACCCTGGGTACGCACACGGCCTACCGGGGGTTCAAGCGCACCCGGGTTTCCGGACGGTTTCGGTGGTATCGGCTGCGCACACACGGTTGCGCGATACTGTGTCGGGCGACACGAGAAAGCGCTCTCTAGGGCCTCGCTCCACCCTCGGGTGGCTTCCTGTCCCGTGACTGTCGCGATGAGACGATAAGCGCGCGTGCAGTGGGCGCTGATACCAGGGGTGACACAGGTGGCGAACGGGGCCCGTTCGGGCTGGGGACCGCGTCCGACGCTGGACGCGGTGGCCGAACTCGCGGGTGTGTCCCGGGCGACGGTGTCCCGCGTGGTGAACGAGTCGTCGAAGGTCGGGCCGGAGGTGCGGGCACGGGTCGAGGACGCGATCCGGACGCTCGGCTACGTCCCCAACCCGGTCGCGCGCAGCCTGGTGACCCGGCGCACCGACGCCGTCGGCCTCGTCGTCGGCGAGCCGTCGAACATGGTGATGACCGACCCGTACCTGTCCCGGCTGATCCTCGCGACCAGCCGCGAACTCGGTGACGCCGGGCGTCAGCCGGTGCTGCTGCTCACCGGCGGCGAGAACGACCACGCCCGGATCGCGGCGTACCTGGCCGGGGGCCACGTCGACGGCGCGATCGTGCTGTCGGTGCACCGCACCGACCCGCTGCTGCCCGCTCTGCGCAACCTGCCGATCCCGGTGATGTTCGGCGGACGTCCCTGGGGCGACGACGTCACCGCCGCCGGCTCGATCGACGTCGACCAGCGCGAGGGGGCCCGGCTCGCGGTCGAGCACCTCGTCGGGCTCGGTCGTCGCCAGATCGCGACGATCACCGGCTCGCTCGACCAGCGGGCGGCCGTCGAGCGGCTGGACGGATACCAGGCGGTGCTGGCCGAGCACCGGGACACGCTCGGCGAGCCCGACCCGGCGCTGATCGCGCACGGTGACTTCACCCGGGCCGGCGGCGAGCGGGCGATGAGCGAGCTGCTCAAGCGGGTGCCGTCGCTGGACGCCGTGTTCGCCGCCAGCGACCTGACCGCGGCCGGGGCGATCGGTGTGCTCCGGCGGGCCGGGCTGCGGGTGCCGGAGGACGTGGCGGTGATCGGGTTCGACGACCTGGAGGAGATCGCCGCCTGGACCGAACCGCCGCTGACCACCGTGCACCAGCCGGTGAGCGCGTTCGGCCGCCGGTTGGTCGCGGCGCTGCTCGAGATGCTCTCGGGCGGCGAACCGGTGCGCGAGATGCTGCCGGTGCGGCTGGTCACCCGCGCGTCGGCGTAAATCAGGACTCGTCGGGTAGCCGAGGCTTCCAGGGACGTTTCGCCCCAGGAGGACTCGATGGCGACGAAAACCAGCGACGACCAGGAGACCTGGCGCGAGTTCAGGGGCGCTGTGAACATGGCGCCGGCCACGCTCGAGAAGTGGCTCGACAGTGACGAGTCGAAGTCGGTCGGCGCCCCGAAGGGAAAGTCCGGCGGTGAGTCGGTGGGGCACGACTCGGGCCGCACGATCGTGACGATCCTGCGCTCGAAGAAGGCCGACCTGACCGAGGCCGACTACGCCCACATGCGCAAGGTCGTCGGCTACGTGCGTCGCCACCTGGCGCAACGTCCCTCCGGCGACGTGCGTGAGACCCCGTGGCGCTACTCGCTCATGAACTGGGGCCACGACCCCGCGTGATCAGGCGTAGCAGGTGAGCGGTCGGCCCCCGTTGTAGGTGACCATGTCGGTGAGCACCTGGGTGATGTCCAGGGGCGCGCCCGGCGCAGCGCCGTCGAGCTCGGCGTAGGCGCGGTGGAGGTTGCCGACGATGCGCTCGCGGTCGGTCCACTCGGCGAACCGGCCGAGGTCGGTCTCGCGCCCGGCGTCGAGCGGGGACAGCCCGGCGTCCTTCGCGGCGCGCGCGGTGTCCTGGACGAACCGCAGGTACTCGAGCACGTCGGTGATGACTTCCGGTCCGCACACCGGCCCGTGCCCCGGGACGATCGTGGTGGCGTTCAGTGGTGCGATCACGTCGGTGAGCACCTGGATCGAGCCGGCCACCGACCCGGACATCAGGAACGGTGTGCCCCCGGCGAACACCAGATCCCCGGCGTAGAGCACGGACCGTTCCGGCACCCAGACGATCGAGTCGTTCGTGGTGTGCGCGGGCAGACCGACGTGCTTCACCTCGCAGCGCAGGTCGTCCACCCAGAGCGTGACGCCGTCGCGATAGGTGAGGAAGGGCGGAGCGGGCGGCAGCGACCCGGTGTCGACCGGATCCCAGATCCCGTTCAGCGGCGGGAAGCCACGCTTCACGTCGTCGCGCGTGGCCTCGTGCGCGACGATCGCCGCCTCCGCGAAGAGCGCGTTCCCGGTGGTGTGATCGGGGTGGCTGTGCGTGTTGACGAGCACGCGCATCGGCTGGTCGGTGACCGTCGTGACCGCGTCCCGGAACGCGCGGGTGCGCCGCTCGGTGGAACAGGCGTCCACCAGCGTGACGCCATCCCGGCCGACGAGGAAGCCGGTGTTGTTGATGAACCAGCTGCCATCGGGCTGGATGTAGGCGAAGAGTCCGCCGCCCAGGTCCTCGATGCGAGCGTCGTCGATACCGACGTGATCGTGCCGCGAGGTGCTCACCGGTGCGCTCCTTCGACTCGTGCGGACCGTCCCGCTTGGCTGGCCACGGTAGTGGCTCCGTGCTTCTGGCGCGCCTCGGACCGGTGGTCTGCCCATCGTTCGCGGACGTGAGCGACCACTGCCTCCGGCTGATTCCCACCGACCCGCCCTGGCCGCCCTGGCCGCCCACGCGGCTCAGGTCGCCCACGCGGCCCACGCGGCTCAGGCCGCCCACGCGGCGCACGCGGCCCAGGCCGCCCACGCGGCGCACGCGGCGCACGCGGCCCACGCCGCCCAGGCCGCCCAGGCCGCCCAGGCCGCCCACGCCGCCCACGCGGGCGTCAGCCACCGCAGCGATTGACCTATGTCGAGGGACTGTTCACCGATGGGGACGAGGAGAAGAAATTCGACCGGGAGCGCGGCGGCGCCGAGGAGGGCGTGGTTGCGCTGCCCGCTGCGGCGTGGGGGGTGCGGGCCGGGGGTGGTGCGCCGGGAATGGTGCGCCTGGGTTGGTGCGCGGGGGTTGGTGCGCGGGGGTTGGTGCGCGGGGGTGGTGCGCCGCCCGCGTGGGGCGGGCGGCGCGGGTGGTCAGGCGGCTCGGTGGGCTGGGATTTCGCCGGCGGTGTCGGGGTGGCCGAGGCCGTAGGCGGCGGTGTCGAGGCCGCGGCCGACCAGGCGCCAGCGGGCGGCGGGGAGGGAGAGGCGGCGGGCGGTGGCGGTGAAGCGGTGGGTGTTGGTGAGGCGTTCGAGTGTCATCGCGGCGGAGCCCCGGCTGGAGTGGACGCTCACGTGGTCGGTGACCGTGCCGTACTGATCGACCAGGCCGTCGATGGTGAGGACCCAGACCGCGGAGCGGTACTCGTCGCGCGCGACCAGGTAGCGGGCCTCGAGGTCGCCACCCGGTGTGCAGCCGAGCCGGTTGACGGTGTCGAGCACGCTGTGGGAGAGGTGGAGCTGCACCAGGCGACGGTGCGTGTGGAGCTCGGTGGCGCCGACGGTGGCGGCCAGCTCGCCGAGCGGGGTGCTGCGGCGCCAGCCGTCGACCAGGACGTCGTCGGCGGAGGGCGTCCAGTACGTGCCGTTGCTGTGGGCGCGCCGGGAGGCTCGCCAGTCGTAGCCGGTGGAGGCGGTGAGCTGCTCGCGGAGCCAGTTCTCGGCGGCGGCGCCGCGGAGGCCCAGTGCGG